>CAYGKG010000237.1:0-1513 GCA_964350495.1 uncultured Alphaproteobacteria bacterium | reverse complement strand
GTTCCGCGGCCACGACGGCTCGGTCGTGCCGTGGTAGGGGCCGGGATCGGGCTCTGGGCCTTCCATAGCGCTACCCCGTCGGGAGGCGTCGGCGCGATTGGCCTAGTCGTGCCACCCAAAACGCGTTTTGATGACGGCCAGGCGCAGGGGTGAACGACGATCGGAGGTTCAAGACATGATGACGTTTGTCCGCGCGGTGGGTTTGATGGCCCTTGGCGCCGCGTCGCTGATGCAGGGCTCCGTCGCCAACGCGGCCGAGACGGTCGCGTTCACCGCCGACGGCGCAACCATTCGCCTGGCGCCGATCGAGGGGTTCTGCTTTCTCGATCGCGCCAACCCGGATCACCGTGACGCTTGGGCTTTCGTCGATGGCCAAATGACGGGTGCACGGGTGTTTGCCGCCGTGGCGCTGTGCGAGTCGCTCGATGCCGGTGCGCGCAACGGGCTGACGGCAATATTCAGCCACGCGTCAGACGCGCAGTTGTCGGTGGCCGAGGTCGATACGCGGTTCGGGTTCGGGATTGGCGAGGATGTTCCCATCTACACGGAGGAAGCCGCTTTCTTGGCCGATTCGCTTAAGGATCTACAGCCTCGCCCGGAACAAACCGTCACCGTCGCCGGCTATGCGCGCGAGGGTATGCTCATCGAAGTGCGTGAGGTCGTCGGCAGGACGCAGCGCGGTCGCTACATGATGGGGAGCACGCCGGCGCCGGACACCATTGTCAACACGATGACCTTCGAACAGCTCGCCGACGCGAATCTGGTGAGCGCCTTTCTATGGTTGCACCATGAAATCCTGCAAAACGTGCAGCACAACAACCCGCGACCGGCCCCTGCGGATGGCATCGCAACGATCCAAGTTGGCGCCCAGCAGATTCGCCTCGCCCCCCCACCCGAGATTTGCTTTCTCGATCCGCAGAACCCCATCCACCAACCGGCCTTTGAGTACGCCAAGAGCCAAGCTTCGAATCTGGTGGTTGCTGCGGCTTGGTGCGACGGACTTGAATCCGGAGATCCAATCGGGCTAACGGCCCTATTCGTTGAACCGAGCGACATCGACCTCTCGAAGCGCGAGATCGAAGAGCAGATCGACATCCTCATGGGCATCAGTGCCGGTGCGCCGAAGTATATCAATTTGGATTCCTTCTTTGCGGCGGTCGTTCGCCGGTTTAGAGAGAGCGACGATGAAGACCTCGGGAACTTTCAAGGGGATGACATATTTATCGCGGCCGACACCGACGATCGCCGAAGGTACATGTACATGTATGGTGCAACGCCGCTGCGCGATACGATTCTGCGAACCCTCGTGTTATCCCCAATTACCGAAGAGGAGGGTGCGGGCTTCCATTTGTGGCTTCAATACCACCTCCTCAGCAGCGCACGGGCCAACTCCGCGAGCCGGCCGATCGCAGCGGCAAACCGATTGCGGGGCGGCTAGACCACGACCTCAATCAACAACAACACGATGCCGATCATCGATGCCCACCAGAACACCGTCCGAAACCACGGGATG
>CAYGKG010000236.1:0-1524 GCA_964350495.1 uncultured Alphaproteobacteria bacterium | reverse complement strand
GGTCTACACCGCGGCGATGGATTTCCAGGCGATGCTCGCGGTTAAAGATCGAGCCGGCGCAACGGTCCGCGATCTGTTGCCGGCGACCCTGGCGGCGACGCCAGGCGCGGCGCGGCGCGCCTTCGGCACGCCGTTCGCCGCCTATATCGAGGCCCACATCGAACAGGGTCCGATCCTCGAAATGGAAGAAAAGACCATTGGCGTCGTGAACGGTATTCAAGGGACCCGATGGTTTGCCATCGACGTTGAAGGATCGGAGGCCCATGCCGGAACCACGCCGTTTTCCGCGCGCCGCGACGCGTTTCGCGCCGCTCATGCCATGATCGCGGAGCTCTACGAATTGACGGTCGACGACAAGGATATTCTCCGGTTCACCGTCGGCTGTTTCGAAGTCTCCCCTGGCTCGCCCAATACGGTGCCCGGCCACGTCTATTTCACCTTGGATATTCGTCACCCCGATGCCGCGACCCTCAAGGCGCTTGGCGACAAGGTCGAAGAGGTGTGCCAACGCAACGCCAGCGGACTGAAACATACGGTTCGGGAAACCTACAACGTGCCACCGATCGCCTTTGACGCCGACGTTGTGGGAAGAATCAGGGCGTGCACCAAGGCATTGGGGTTGAGCCACCGCGACATGATTTCCGGCGCGCTCCACGACGCTAAATACATGAACGATATTTGCCCGGCGGGAATGATATTCGTCCCGTGCGAAAAAGGCATTAGCCACAACGAAGTCGAGGCGGCGCGGCCGGGCGATCTGGCAGCCGGCGCGCGGGTCTTGGCGGAAGCCATGATCGCGCTGGCCAACAAATAGACCAGATGAGTCGCATTCTACATATCGGCGCCGCGCAACTCGGCCCCATTGCCAAGAGCGAAAGCCGCCAAGCTGTTGTCAAACGCCTGCTTGCGATGATGCGCGAAGGCCATGCCCGCGGGTGCGATGTCATGGTCTATCCGGAGCTCGCGCTGACGACGTTTTTTCCGCGCTGGTTCATCGAAGATCAGGGCGAGGTCGATTCCTATTTCGAACGCAGCTTCCCCAGTCCCGTGACTCAGCCGTTGTTCGATGAAGCCAAGCGGCTAGGGATTGGCTTTCACATCGGGTACGCCGAACTGGTCGAGGTGGCGGGCGTCTCTCGGCGGTTCAATACCGCGGTGATCGTCGATAAGAACGGCGAGATCGCGCTGAAATACCGCAAGATTCACCTGCCCGGCCATGCCGAACACGAGCCCTACCGCGCCTTCCAGCACCTAGAAAAGCGCTACTTCGAGGTCGGCGATCTCGGCTTTCCAGTGGTGTCGGCCCTTGGCGGTAACGTTGGAATTTGTATCTGCAACGACCGCCGCTGGCCCGAAGCGTACCGCGTGATGGGACTGCAAGATGTCGAGACGATTTTCATCGGCTACAACACCCCGACCCATAATCCGCCGGCACCGCAGCACGATCATCTGACGTCGTTCCACAACCATCTGAGCATGCAGTCGGGGGCTTATCAAAACGCCTCTTGGGTTGCGGGGGTCGCC
>CAYGKG010000235.1:0-1529 GCA_964350495.1 uncultured Alphaproteobacteria bacterium | reverse complement strand
CATCCCGTGGTTTCGGACGGTGTTCTGGTGGGCATCGATGATCGGCATCGTGTTGCTGATCGCCGAGGTGATCTGGTAGCGCCCTAGCGTTCCCAGGCGTCGATCGCGATGAAGCCGGGATACTGGTCGGTTGCCGTTTCGACATGGACCGATTCGTCGACGGCGACATCTTCATCGCCGCGCATGTAGGTCGTTCCGGCAGACCAGCGGCCCGTCTTGCGCGCTTCGGCGATGAGGTCTTCGCGGACGAACGGCGCATCGCTTCGACATGCCAGCCCTATCCCGGCCCTACCACGGCACGACCGAGCCGTCGTGGCCGCGGAACTGGCCGGTGTCGGCCAGCGTGAGCGCGTTGATCGTGGGCACGCAGGCGGCGATGGCCTCGTCCACCGACAGGCGCGCGTTGGGGCCGCCGAGGTCGGTGCGCACCCAGCCCGGGCCGAGCATCACCACGGCGATGCCGCGCGGCTGCAACTCCCACGCCATGCAGCGCGAGACCATGTTGAGCGCCGTCTTGGTCGAACGGTACTGGTGCAATTCACCCTTGGTGTTGTCGGGGTCGGCCTTGGTTTTGTTGGCGATCGACGATGTGCGCGACGAGACGTTGACGATGAGTTTGCGCGCGCCACGTTCGACGTGGGGCGCGAAGGCCTCGCACATTTTCATCACGCCCATGACGTTGGTGCGAAAGGCGAGATCCCAGGCGGCGTAATCGGTGTGGCCGAACTTCTGCGGATGCCCGCCCTGCATGGCGGCGTTGTTGAGCAAGAGGTCGATGGGTTCGGCGCTGAGCGTGCCGGCCAGCGCGTCGACGGCGGCGTGGTCGGTGACGTCGAGCGGGTGGATGTGCACGTCGTGGGTCCGTGCCAGCGCGGCGAGGTCGGCGGCCCGGTCGGGGCGGCGGCAGGCCGCCAGCACGCGCCAACCGTCGGCGGCGTATCGTTTGGCGAAGCCGAGGCCGAGGCCCTTGTTGGCGCCGGTGATCAGGATAGTGGGCATGGGTACCTTTCAAGCGACTCGCGTCCTAGACGTTTAGCACAGTGGCCCGATGGCGTTCCGCCGAAACAAAGCCAACTGCCGCAGGATTCCTGGGGTTCGGTCTCCGTTCGCCGGTATCGCATAACTTTTTCTTGCCAAACGAACCCAAAATTTCTTTCCGTTTCAATCACTTGAGTTTTCGCCCGACGAACGAAGCCAAATAATCGTTCGAGAACAAAGGCTTAAGGGTTTCGCCGGGCCGCCCCAGGCCGCTGGGTGCGCCCGCCGCTGCCAAACCCCGTTCCGCCGAAACAAAGCCAACTGCCGCAGGATTCCTTGCCTTTGATGTTTTCTTCACCGCGCCGATCCGCTGTCGAGTTTGCCGGAGAGAGATGGGGCGCCGGGTCGTGTTGGTCTAGGGCGGGACCGGGAATGTGATCGGCGGGGACAGCGATTGTGATCGTGCGCAAAAGGCACCCCTCCCCCTGCGTGCAGGGGGGGTATAGTGATACCGGGTTTAGTTGACAGAATGATTCCGGCTCTGCTTGGCC
>CAYGKG010000234.1:0-1578 GCA_964350495.1 uncultured Alphaproteobacteria bacterium | reverse complement strand
GAAATCGCCAACACGCGGGCGGCGATCGTCGCTTCGACGTCGCCTTCGACCGTCAACCGGTCGCAGGAACTGACTTCGCCCTTGAGGCGCAGGCCCCGCCCGACATGCAGGTTGGCATCTTCGCCCGGTTTGGTTGGCGACGGCGGCACGTCGGGCCACCAGCCGGGCTTCGGTTTTTCCGGTAGCCCGGTTTGCTGGCGGGAAACCACCGGCTCAGTGGGCGGCGTTTCCGCGGCACTGCGGTTGCGCAACGATTTGAATCCGAGGGGCGATTTGTCCACGACGCTGTCTCCATTGTTTGACGATTGATCCGACCGGCGGCAGCGTGTCAGGACAATGGGGCATGGATGGGATGCCAATGTGGCAAAACCGTGCCGCTTAGAGCAGCAACGCCGCTGCTCCCGAGCCGAACAGCATCACCAGCGAAACCTTGCGGAACCACGCAATCGGCGCCCGCGCGAATAGCCGTGCGCCGAACCAGGTCGCCGCCATGAACAACGGCGCGAGCGCCAGCGCCCGCGTGATGCTGACGGCGCCCGCACCGCCCGCAACCAACAGCGACGCCTGCACCACGATCAGACCGGCAAAAACCGCGAGCACAATTCGCGCCCGTTGCAGCCCCGGCGATTCAGGCGCGGACAGGAAATAGGCCACCAGTACCGGCCCGGTGATCCCAGCGATCCCGCCCATGAACCCCGCAATGCCGCCGGCCGTCGCCCGCATCAGCGGACCGCGCCGGCCGCGATAGGTCCATCCGGTCGCCAGCAAGACGCCCGACAGCAGAACCAGCACGCCGATGATCCTGCGCACGAGCGTCGCATCCAACGACACCAGGAACGCCGCACCCACCGGCACCATGACCATCTGCGCGACCATCAACGGCGCCATGTGCCGCCACGACACCAGCCGCGCCGCTGCCGGCACCAATTGGGCCGACCCCAGCAATGAGGTCAGGCTGCCCACCGCGATCCCACCCACCGGACCGAACAGCAAGGCCAGCAACGGCACCGCGAACAACCCCGACCCGAACCCGCCGGTATAGCCGTGCATTACCCCCGCGACCGCAAAGACGACGGCGGCATAAATAAAGGAGAGCGTAAAGGCCTCGGTGAAGACGTCGGTCATCCAGGCTCACACTGGCGTGGGTTGGCGTGCGCGTCACCAGGCTTATATAACCGGGGCGGTTGAACCCAGGAGAATCAGCGCCCATGACCCAATCTCGCGATGCAGAGGCGCGGACCCTCACGTTCCTGAGCGGCCTTGTGGACCGGGCCATCAAGGCCGGGGCCGATTCCGCCGACGCCATCGCCGCCGAAAGCGTGTCGCTCGCGGTCTCGCAGCGCCTGGGCAAACACGAAGATCTCGAGCGCTCCGAAGCCGTCGATCTTGGCCTGCGGGTCATGCTCGGCCAACGCCAGGCCATCGTCTCCTCGACCGACCGCAGCGAAGCCGCTGTCGGCGAACTTGTCGCCCGCGCCGTTGCCATGGCCAAGATTGCCCCCGAAGACCCCCATATCGGCCTCGCCGACCCGGCCCTCATCGCCAAGACCTGGCCCGACCTCGATCAGGTCGATTCCG
>CAYGKG010000233.1:0-1613 GCA_964350495.1 uncultured Alphaproteobacteria bacterium | reverse complement strand
GCGTAGCGCACGATCTCGATGAACGGTGTTCCGAATTTGACCGCTACCTGCGCCCGAAGGTCGGGCGCCACCCTGGCGACGAATTCCGCGACCGCTTGGCGGCGGTCGGCCGCTAACCGATCTTCAATTTCACGGCGGGCGACGCCTGCGGCGCGGGCGATCCGCCCGATTTCCGGGGGCAACTCGACGACCGTGAGCACGGATACCTCGGCGTTCGACGTCGCAGCAAAATCCTGTGCGGCTCGGAGAGCTTCTGCGTCAGCTTCGTCGAGGGAGCACACAACAAGTATTTTTCGAAATCCCCCCAGCGCGCTGGGTGATGCTCGAGTGTCGTCGTCGCGGCTCATGTCGTGAACTCCTTCTGGCCCTCGGGGTCCCTAATCTCAAGCGGTGGCGGCGACTCATCGCCCAGTATGAGATCCGCCGCTTGGGTCGCTGCGTCGCGAAAAGGCATCAGAACGAGGTCGGCACCGGCGGCGCGGAGTTTCTCGGCCATGGCGTCGCTATGTACGGCAATGGCCGTGCGTCCGTCGAACTTTAGGTCTGCCAGTACACGAATCAGAAGTCGGCGAGGGTCGTCATGTGTGATTCCGGTGTCGTGCTCGGGAACGGCCGAGATCGCCCATGCCGCGCCTGCCAATGGGAGATGGGCTAAGAATTCAGGGTCCGTTGCGTCCCCGAAGACCACATCGATACCCTGTGTCCGTGCGAATCGCACTGCCACGGGGTTGAAATCGACGCCGAGGACCCGGCGGCCCGCCTTCCTTAGCTCCTGGGTGATCGCTAAACCGTAGCGGCCGAGACCGAAGACAACAACGTCGTAGGTGCCTCGGCTTTCCATTTCCTTGTCTGCGTTCACACTGGCTGCGCGCTTCTCGAAGACAACAAGAAACGGACTGAGACGGTCGTAGGCATGATGTGAATAGGTGATCATGTAGGTCGATGCCGCGATGGTCACCAAACCGACCAGGGTCACGAGACCCAAAGCTTCGTTGCCGACATGTCCGATGGATACGCCCATCGCCATGAAGATAAGTGAGAATTCACTGATCTGCGCGACCGTCAAACCCGCAAGGAAGCTGGTCCTCTTTCGGTAACCCATTGCGCCCATGATCACCATAACGATGAGTGGGTTGCCGAACAGGACGAACAGGGACAGTACCAAAGCTGCCCCGATCCCAGCGCCAATGACGGACAGGTCAAGCGACGCCCCGAGGGCGATAAAGAAAAACAACAGGAGGAAGTCGCGCAGGGAAGAAAGGCGCGCCGCAATTGCTTCGCGAAAAGGCGTCGATGCAAGGGAAACTCCTGCAAGGAGCCCCCCTAGTTCTTTTCCAAAACCCAGGTAATGGCCCAACGCCGCGAGCAGAGCCGCCCAACCGATCGCGAACGAAACCAGCAATTCAGGTGACCGCGACAATCGTTCGACGAGGGGGCTGGCAAGATAGCGAACAAACAGACCGACCGCGGCGAGCATTGCCACGCCGTACGCGAAGATTGTCAGGACTTCAGTTGTCCCGCCGCTTCCGGCACTGCCGAGGGCGACAGCCGAAAGGGCGATCATGGCCAAAACGACGACAAGGTCTTGGACGATTAGGAAGCCGAGCGCGATC
>CAYGKG010000232.1:0-1649 GCA_964350495.1 uncultured Alphaproteobacteria bacterium | reverse complement strand
CGACATGGTGCTGTGGTCGTGAAACTTGATGCCTCCCCCTCGCAAAGGGGGGGGTAGGGCGGGGGTTGGCCCCCGAAAGCACAACAATCCACCAGGACCGCGCAGCGGCCCACCGATACCAAGGGAGCAGACCATGACCGCATCCCCCTCCGCCAAGATCCGCGACGGCCTCGACCACCCGGTGATCGACGCCGACGGTCACTTGGTCGAAACCCCGCCGGTGCTGCTCGACTATTTGCGCCAAGCCGGCGGCCAGAGCCTGGCCGACGATTATCTCGCCCGCATGAACAAAGGCGCCTGGGGTACTTGGGCGACGCTGACGCCGGAACAGCGGCGCGACCGCGGCGTTATCCGTCCGCCGTTCTGGGCGATGCCGGCGCATACCTACGACCGCGCGACCGCGCTCCTGCCCAACCTGTTGCGCGCCCGGCTCGACGACTTCGGTGTCGATTTCATGGTGGTCTTTCCCACCGTCGCGATCCCGTTTATTTCCGGTGCGATCGAAGACGACCTGCGCCGCGGCGTGTGCCGCGCAGTCAACCTGATGTACGCCGAGGTCTTCGCCGACCATAAGGATCGCATGGCGCCCGCCGCGGCGATCCCGACCCACACCCCGCAGGAAGCGATCGAAGAGCTCGACTTCGCCTGCGGCACGCTGGGTCTCAAGGCGGCGATGATCGCGGGCACGGTGCAGCGCCCGCTAAAGGCCGTGCACGACGTCGCGCCCGAGTTAGGCGCGCACGCCTTCTGGGTCGATCCGCTCGCGCTCGATTCCGCCTACGACTACGACCCGCTGTGGGCCAAGTTCGCCGAACTCAAGGTCGCGCCCGCCACGCACAACAACACGATGGGCTGGGGCATGCGCCGCTCCGGTTCTAACTTCGTCTACAACCACATCGGTCATTTCGGCGCGGCCGGCGAAGCCTTCGCCAAGGCGCTGTTCCTGGGCGGTGTCACCCACCGGTTCCCCGACCTCAAGTTCTGCTTCCTCGAAGGCGGTGTCGGCTGGGCCGCCAACCTCTACAACGATCTGTGCGAACACTGGGAAAAGCGCAATCTTAACGCGCTGCGCGCCAACCTCGATCCGGGCGCGGTCGATCGCGGCCAAATGCGCGCCCTGTTCGAAGAGCATGGCAATGCGATGTACCGCGGCTACGCCGCCGAAATCGAACAGGGCTACGACCATTGTCTGATGGCGCCGACCGGCGAAGAGCCCGAGCCGACCGACGAATTCGCCGCCTGTGGCATCAGGAAGGGCCGGGATATCTACCGCCGCTTTGTGCCCAATTTCTATTTCGGCTGCGAGGCCGACGACCGCATGGCAGCGGTCGCCTTCAACACCCGGCTCAACCATTTCGATGCCCGGCTCAAGGCGATGTTCGGCTCGGACGTCGGCCACTTCGACGTCACCGACATGAGCCAGGTCCTGGCCGAAGCCCACGAACTGGTCGACAACGACCTCATCACCCAAGACGATTTCCGGGACTTCACCTTCGCCAACGTCGCCGAACTCCACGCCTCGATGAACCCGGACTTCTTCAAGGGCACCGTCGTCGAAGACGATGTCGCTACGCTGATGGCGTCACGGTAGGGGGTGGCAGCCGTTTCGTTTGGCGTCGCGGTGCGATCGCCCCGCCCCCGACCGGCCT
>CAYGKG010000231.1:0-1700 GCA_964350495.1 uncultured Alphaproteobacteria bacterium | reverse complement strand
ACCCAGTTGCGGCCGCACTGCCCAGGGCCGCCGCCGGCGGTGCCGAAGGGCGGGACGACACGATGACTCGCGAGGATTGCAGCCGTCATCGGCTCGAAAAATCGAATCCGCCGGATCGTTCCGTCGCCGCCACGCCACTGACCCTCGCCGCCCGAGCCGCGTCGGATGCGGTGGCTCTCCAGAAGAACGGGGAAGCGCCATTCCAGCACCTCCGGGTCAGTCAGACGGGTGTTGGTCATGTGGACCTGAACCGCAGCGGTTCCGTCGAAGCCGGGCCCCGCGCCGGAGCCGCCTGAAACGGTCTCGTAGTACTGCCAGCGCGCATTGCCGAACGTGAAATTGTTCATCGTGCCCTGCGCCGCGCCCAGGACGCCGAGCGCCCCGATCAGTGTGTCGGTCAGGTTTTGCGAGGTTTCCACGTTGCCCGCCACCACGGCGGCCGGATAGCTCGAATCCAACATGGAGCCGTCGGGGATGATGATCTCAATCGGCTTTAGGCATCCCTGGTTCAACGGAATATCGTCATCGACCAACATCCGGAAGACATAGAGAACGGCGGCCATCGTCACCGCGCGCGGCGCGTTGTAGTTGCCGGGATGCTGGCCGGAGGTTCCGGTAAAGTCGATCGTCAGGGCGCGTGCGGCATGGTCGACCTTGATCGCAACATGGAGTGCATAGCCGTCGTCGAACGGGTAGACGAAGCTCCCATCGTGGAGGCGGTCGATCACCCGACGCACCGATTCCTCGGCATTGTCCTGCACGTGCCCCATATAAGCGTGCACGACGTCGAGGCCGAAATGCTCGACCATGCGGCGCAGTTCTTGGACGCCCTTTTCGCACGCCGCGACCTGGGCCTTCAGGTCGGCCATATTTTGCGCCGGATTGCGCGCCGGGTAGGGGCCGGAGCGGAGCAGCGCCAGCATTTCGGCTTCACGCAAATGGCCGCCGTCGACCAGCGTGAAATTGTCGATCAAAATACCCTCTTGATCGATGCTGGTTGAGTCCGGCGGCATAGACCCTGGGGTGATGCCGCCGATGTCGGCTTGGTGGCCCCGGCTTCCGGTAAAGAACAAAAGCGCGCGGCTGTCGGTGTCGAACACCGGCGTGATGACCGTAACGTCGGGCAGGTGGGTGCCGCCGTTGTAGGGCGCGTTGAGCACGTACACATCGCCCTTCTTGATGGTGTCGCCGCGTTCCCGAATCACGGTCTTGATGCTCTCGCTCATCGAGCCGAGGTGGACCGGCATGTGCGGGGCGTTGGCGACAAGATTGCCGTCGGCGTCGAACACCGCGCATGAGAAATCCAGACGTTCCTTTATGTTGACCGAGGATGCCGTGTTCTGGAGCGTCGAGCCCATCTGTTCGGCGATCGACATGAAAAGGTTATTGAAGATCTCCAGCATCACCGGGTCGACCGCGGTGCCGATGGCGTGGGCGCGTTGTTTGGCCACGACGCGGGTCAAGAGGAGTTCGGCGCGGTCGTTGAGAACCGCCTGCCAGCCTGGTTCCACGACGATCGTCGAATTCGGTTCGGTAACGATGGCGGGCCCCGCGATCGGCGTGTCGGCCGGCACCTGCGCGCGCGGGTAGACCGGCGTTTCGTGCGTTCCCTCCACGGTGTGGACCGTTACCGAAGTGTCGGGGGTGGGTAGGGGGCCGGAGGGTTCGACCGCGTCTTGCAAAAAAGCCTTGCTGTCCTC
>CAYGKG010000230.1:0-1708 GCA_964350495.1 uncultured Alphaproteobacteria bacterium | reverse complement strand
ATCGGCCCGACCCTATTGGCCGTGGACCGCGTTATTCTCGGCATTTTCGTGGTCGAGATCCTGCTGCGGCTCGGTGCCCGCGGCTTCAAATTCTTCCGCGACCCGTGGAGCCTGTTCGACCTTGCGGTGGTGACCATCGCCCTCATCCCGGCCAGCGGCGCATTCAGCGTGTTGCGCGCGCTGCGCATCCTGCGGGCGCTACGGTTGATTTCGGCGGTGCCGCGGATGCGCCAGGTCGTCCAAGGATTGTTGGGCGCGATACCGGGGATCGGGGCGATCGTCGCGTTGCTGCTGTTGGTCTTCTACATCGCCGCCGTGATGGCGACAAAGCTATTCGCGGCCGAGTTTCCCCAATGGTTCGGGCATATCGGCGCCAGCATGTTCTCGCTGTTCCAGATCATGACGCTGGAAAGCTGGTCGATGGGCATCGTCCGTCCGGTGATGGAGCAATTCCCCTTCGCCTGGGTCTTCTTCGTCCCGTTTATTCTAATCGCGACCTTTACGATCTTGAATCTGTTCATCGCGGTTGTGGTTGGCGCGATGCAGGCCGAGCACGACGCCGAAGCGCGCGCCGATCAAGATGCGACGCGCGAAGCGATCCGCTCGGCCGAAGAAACCGCCCATCACGAACGCCATGCGCTACAGGTCGAGGTCGCCGCGTTGCGCCGCGACATCGCCGGGCTGCGTCAGGACCTCGCTGACATTGCCGCGCCGCCGGCGGCTAAATCGTAAAGACGGTCGAGCCCGTCGTCTTACGGGATTCAAGATCGCGGTGCGCCTGGGCCGCGTCCTTCAGGGTGTAGGTTTGGTTGATTTCGATCTTCACCGCACCCGACTTGACGACCGCGAACAGGTCATTGGCCACCGCCATCACCCCGGCATGGTCGGGGGTGTAGCTGCCCAGGGTCGGGCGGGTCACGTAGAGCGACCCCTTTTGCGACAGCGTCAGCAGATTAAGCGGCTCGGGCGGGCCCGACGCATTGCCGAAGGTGACCATCAGCCCGCGCGGTCGCAGGCAGTCGAGCGACTGCATGAAAGTATCCTTGCCGACCGAGTCGTAGACCACCGGAACGCCCTTGCCGTCGGTGATGTCCTTGACCCGCGCGACGAAGTCCTCGCGGGTATAGACGATCGGATGGTCGCAGCCGTGGGCTTTGGCGAGTGCCGCTTTCTCGTCCGAGCCCACCGTGCCGATCACCGTGGCGCCGAGGTGCTTGGCCCACTGACAGGCAATGAGCCCGACGCCGCCAGCCGCGGCATGGACGACGATCGTGTCGCCCTTTTGGACGTTGTAGGTCTGGCGTAGCAGGTACTGCGCCGTGCCGCCCTTCAGCATCATCGACGCGCCCTGTTGGTCGGAAATCCCGTCGGGCAATTTGGCCAGCAACCATGCTGGCACAATCCGCTGTTCGGCGTAGGCGCCGGCGGCGCTGTGATAGGCGACGCGGTCGCCGACCTTGAGCTCGGTGACGCCCGTTCCGACGGCTTCGACAACGCCGGCGCCCTCGTTGCCCATGATCGCCGGCAGCTTCACTGGATAGAGACCGGAACGCTGGTAGGTGTCGATGAAGTTCAGCCCGGCCGCGGTCTGTCGCACCAAAGCCTCGCCCGGGCCCGGTGCCGGGACCTCGACGTCCTCCCATGCCAATACCTCGGGGCCGCCGGTTTTGTGAATGCGGATCGCTTTGGTCATGCCTGATCTCCGATG
>CAYGKG010000229.1:0-1743 GCA_964350495.1 uncultured Alphaproteobacteria bacterium | reverse complement strand
CCAGGACGCCGACCGATGGCTCGACAAGGTGCCTCTGAGCGGGATGAATATTTTGCTACAGCCGGTGGCTAAGGCGTGGGTCCAGGTCGGGCAGGGCCAGGGCGATCGGGCGATTGCCGCGTTGGAGACGCTGCGCCGGAGCGAACAATCCAAGACCTTCCGCCTGTTCCACCAAGCGCTGATTCAAGGGCTGATCGAGCGACCGGCGGAAGCCGAGGCGGCGTTTCGCGAACTGATCGACGACCGGGCGACGCGCTCATTGAGTGCGGTTCAAGCGTTCGCCAATTTTCTTATTCGCGCCGGTCGCCGCGACGAAGCGGTCGCGCTGATCGAGGAACATTTGCCGCCGGATTCGAACAGCGCGCTGGTTGAGGATGCGCGAAGCGTCTTGGACCAGGATCCGCCGCGCCCGCTGGTGGCGAGCGCAGCGCAGGGGATCGGCGAAGCGCTGAACGGTGCGGCGCGGTTCATGGCGCAGAACGGCGACCGCGAAACCGCGACGATCTACGCACAACTCGCGTTGTATCTGAGCCCCGGTCTGGACGCCGTACACGTCCTGTTGGGGAACCTCGAAGAGAGTGCGCAGCAATGGGAGGCGGCGATCGCGGCCTACCAGGCAGTGCCGCCCAATACTCCGTTCGGTTGGAGCGCCCGGCTCCGGATTGCGGCGACGCTGCACCGCCTGGATCGCACGAACGAAGCGATAACTCTGTTGCGCGGGATGGCCGATGAACGCTCCGAGCGTACCGATGCGCTGATCCAGCTTGCCGACATCATGCGCAGCGAAAAGCGATGGCGCGAAGCGGCCGACGTTTACGGCCGGGCGATCGACCGTGCCGGTCCACCGGTTGCGGACAACTGGGGCCTTTACTATTCGCGGGGTATCGCGTTCGAGCGGGCCAAGCGATGGCCCGAGGCAGAAAGCGATTTTCTCCAGGCGCTTGAGTTGCAACCTGAACAACCGGATGTCCTGAATTACTTGGGCTATTCCTGGGTCGAGCAGGGGCTCAATCTCGACCGGGCCCGGGCGATGCTCGAGCGGGCGGTCGAGTTGCGGCCCCGTGACGGGTGGATCATCGATAGCCTGGGGTGGGTCCTCTTCCGGTTGGGCGATTTTGAGGGCGCCGTGCTGAATCTCGAGCGCGCAATTTCACTGCAGCCCGCGGATCCAGTAGTCAACGAACATCTGGGCGACGCCTATTGGCGCGTCGGGCGCAAGCGCGAGGCCCGGTTTCAGTGGGATCGGGCGCTGACCTTTAAGCCGGAACCGGACTTGGTGCCGGTTATTCAGCGCAAACTCCGCGAGGGCCTGAGCGACATCTGACGGCCTGGCCGTTCAGACGATCGACGATATGTCATGACGGTGCACGAGTTCGCGGCGGCCAAGGTTAATCTTTTTCTGCATGTGTTGGGTCGTCGGGCGAACGGTTATCACGATCTCGATTCGCTGGTTGTCTTTGCCGCCGTCGGCGACGCGGTCGCGCTTTCCCCAAGCGATGCGCATCGCCTGACCGTCGACGGTCCGTTCGCGGCGCACGTCCCGGTCGATTCGTCGAACCTCGCGTGCCGCGCGGTGGCGGCCCTCGGCGATGCCCTCGGCCGTGCGGACGGCGTCCATGTGCACCTCACCAAGGCTCTGCCGGTAGCGGCAGGCCTCGGGGGCGGGTCCGCCGATGCGGCGGCGGTCTTGCGCGGGTTGGCCCGGTTGTGGGACACCGGCCCGTCGATGGCGTTTCCGATGGT
>CAYGKG010000228.1:0-1814 GCA_964350495.1 uncultured Alphaproteobacteria bacterium | reverse complement strand
GTGTTGGGGATCGCCGTTCTCGCCAAATACATCTCTTCAACGAGCATTGGCCCGCGGGAGGACTCGCGATGAATCGCTTTCATAGCGCGATACGAAGGTCGTGCGATTTCCGAAGGGGCAGTGCATTGGGCCGATGGCAACAGTTTTTCCTAATCGCCGTAGCTATCGTTTTCGTGTTTGGCGCCGGCCTACACCAGTTACAGGCGCAGTCTGCGCGAACGACGGTGTCAGAGCTTGCCACGACCACTCACTTTCACGGCTTGGCCGTGGACGCTGAGAATCCCAATCGCCTCTTACTTGCGACCCACCACGGGATCTACCTCCTCCTCGACGATGGCAGCGCGGAACGCGTGTCACGCAATCGCGACGACTTCATGGGCTTCGCGTCACACCCGAATGACCGTTCGCTTCTCATAGCGAGCGGGCATCCGGCCGGTGGCGGGAACCTAGGAGTTATCGTGTCGCGTGACGGCGGTCGAAAATGGGAGAAACTGGCAGATGGGGCCGGCGGTCCGGTTGATTTTCACCAACTCGCGGTCAGTCCCGCCGATCCCAACGTGATGTATGGCGTATTTGGTGGCATCCAGACCTCCTTGGACGCAGGCAAAACCTGGCGCCGGGTTGGCAATGCGCCCGAGGGTTTGATTGACCTTGCCGCATCGTCGTTGCGCCCGAGTTGGCTTTATGCCGCCACGGAGACTGGCGTCTTACGTAGCGGCGATGGTGGACGAAACTGGCGGCCGAGCTATGCCAACGGGGCACCCGCCACGCTCATCCATATCACGGCCACCGGCACCGTCTATGCCTACGTGATCGGCCAGGGTTTCGTCCGATCGACCGAGAGTGAGAAAAGCTGGACAGTCCTGAACGCAGGACTGGATGCGCGCTATCTGCTTCACCTTGCAGAACATCCGACCAACCCCGAAAAACTCTTCGCGGTCGCTTTCGATCCGACGTCCAAACGCCCATCGATCGTTCGGTCGGACGATGGCGGCGCGTCCTGGGAGACCTTGGGATTGAAGTAGGTCGACTGTGGATTCGCACCAACCGGCCCGGACTAAAGGTGCACCCGTGGTTGCACCATATATGCCGTGGTTCGCGAATCGGTACGGGCTTGAAGCTCGCCTAAGGAGATTGATGTAAATGCGACGAAACTTGATCCTGGCGATTTCAATCGGCGCCATCGCGCTCGCAGCGGCTCTGATCTTTTTTGTTTTCCGGTCCGATCAGGTTGGGAACGTCCACAGCGGGGCGAATTTGCGCGACCCAGCGGTGGTGGCGCTCGGGCGGGAGGTCTACGCGAACAACTGCGCAAGTTGTCACGGTGAAAACCTCGAGGGGCAGCCCGACTGGCGCAGGAGGCAACCTGACGGCCGCCTGCCCGCGCCGCCCCATGATGACACTGGGCACACTTGGCATCACCTTGATGTCGACCTCTTCCGCATTACAAAGAACGGGGTGCAGGACATCGTTGGGCCGGACTACAAGACGGATATGCCGGTGTTCAAGGAAATTCTGACCGACGATGAAATCTGGGCGGCCATCGCGTTTATCAAAAGCAAGTGGAGCGAGCGGATCCGTCTCCGCCAACGGCAAATAGAGAGTCGACAAGAGTAGGTCGGCGTGTTTGCCAACGCCGCAGCGGTAGGATGTGAGCTACGAACGCAATGAAAAGGGATCACATGTGTTATGGCGCCCTTGGGACCGCTCGGGGTCTGGCCCACCACTTTGTTTACGGCCCCACCGGCGGTGACTGGACACGGTTATGCGCGACAAACTGAAACATTGATCGACGGCAACATCGTCAAACAGAG
>CAYGKG010000227.1:0-1831 GCA_964350495.1 uncultured Alphaproteobacteria bacterium | reverse complement strand
CGCTTGCCGAGAACGTCGACTACCCCGCTGCTGCATTATTCGCCGACCAATTGCGGCGCGACTTCCTAAGGACCTACCGCGTTCTGCCGCTGCGCGACACGATTGACGGGGTCGTGGTAGCGATGGCCGACCCGACAGATGACGAAACCCGGCGGGCGTTGGCGCTGCAGCTCGGAAAACCGGTAAGCACTGCGGTTGCCGTACCGGCAGAATTGGACCGTTGGCTTGAGAAACTCTATGGCGCGGCACCTGCGGAATCGGTGCCCGTGTCGGCCCGAGGCGACGATCTTGAGCGGCTACGCGAAATGGCGAGCGACGCGCCGATCATTCGCCGCGTCAACCAGTTGCTCGAGCGGGCGGTCGCCGCGCGCGCGTCGGATATCCATCTGGAACCCCAGGCCGCAGGCCTGCGTCTGCGCCACAGGGTCGATGGGGTATTGCACGACGTGGACATGCTACAGAGCGAGGACCACCCAGCGATCGTCAGCCGGGTCAAGATCTTGGCAAACCTCGATATTGTAGAACGCCGCTTGCCGCAGGACGGCCGCTGCCGTGTCAACGTCGAGGGGCGTTCCGTCGATGTCCGAGTATCGTGTTTGCCAACCATGCACGGCGAAGGCGTGGTCCTACGCTTGCTGGATAAAGCCAATGCCCCGCTCACGCTAGCGCAACTCGGTTTTGGTGCTGCCGTCGGTGCCAGGCTAGAAAAGGTTCTGGGCGCCAATCAAGGCATCTTTCTGGTTACCGGCCCGACCGGGAGCGGCAAGACCACGACCCTCTATGCCATGTTGCAGCAGCTTAACGCACCAGCGCGAAAGCTGATCACGGTTGAAGACCCGGTCGAGTACGAGTTGGCCGGCGTTCATCAGATGCAGATACGGCCGCGGATCGGGCTGGAGTTCGCGAATGTGCTGCGCTCGGTCCTGCGCCACGACCCGGACGTCATCATGGTGGGCGAAATTCGCGATCTCGATACCGCTGCAATGGCGATCCAAGCCGCATTAACGGGCCATTTGGTGCTCTCGACCCTCCATACCAACGACGCCGCAAGCGCTGTGACCCGGTTGGCCGACATGGGGGTCGAACGCTATCTTATGACGTCGGCGTTGCGGGGGGTGATGGCGCAGCGGCTGGTGCGCACGCTCTGCAAGGATTGCCGAGTACCGGACGACGGCGGTCACACGGCGCTGCGCGCTCTGGACTCGAACTGGTCCGACGTCTCGGCGACGGTCTACCAAGCGGTGGGTTGCAGCCGATGCGGCGGTACCGGATTTGCCGGACGAGAAGCGATCGCGGAACTTGTCGTCGTCGACGACTCGATTAGAGCGGCAATCTTGGATGGCGCCGACGCGGCGTCCATTGCAGTCCTTGCCCGCGCCGCCGGCGCGACTCCGATGCGTAGCGACGGGCTGCGCAAGGCGGCGGCAGGCGTAACGACGATCGACGAAGTCCTGCGCGCGGTTGGTGAAGGCTAATGGCGCGCTTCCGTTACCGGGCGGTCGGCAACGACGGCACCGTCAGCGAAGACGTAATCGAGGCGCCGGACCGCGAATCTGCCATTGCACGGTTGCGTCAAACCGAGCGGTTGCCGGTTAGTGTCGCGCCGGACGACGGGGACCCATTGGTCTCTGGGCCCGATGCCGATCGGGCCGGCCCAGGCGGGTTCCGAATTCTTGGCACCCGCGGACCGACGCGAGCCGCGCGCCTTCGCTTTACCCGCGAGCTCGCAACGATGATCGCGGCGGACGTCTCGGTGGATCGGGCCCTTGAGCTGCTCGCACAAACCACGACCGACGCAGCGCTGGCAGGTGTCGCCTTGGCCATGCGCCAA
>CAYGKG010000226.1:0-1846 GCA_964350495.1 uncultured Alphaproteobacteria bacterium | reverse complement strand
GGTGCGTCCCGTCAAAGACCCTGATTCGCGCGGCCGAAGCGATTCATCAAGTAAAGAAAGCAGGACGTTTCGCCGGGATCATGGGTGAGGCCACCCTCCACGATTGGCAGGCGCTGCTCGCGCAGAAGGACGAACTAGTGTCGGGCCTCCGCGCGGCCAAGTACGCTGACTTGCTGCAAGAATATGATGGGATTCATTACCGGCACGGTGCGGCGCGGCTAACTTCCGACGGTGTTCAGGTGAACGGCACGGCGATTTGCGCGCCTCGTACGATCATCGCAACCGGCGCCGCGCCGGCAGTGCCGGATATCCCCGGCCTGCAATCCGTCCCTTACCTGACGAGCACCGAGGCGTTGGCGCTCCCTGAACTTCCGCAATCGCTCATCGTCATCGGTGCGGGTTACATCGGTCTGGAACTCGCTCAGATGTTCAGCCGGTTCGGCACGAAGGTCACCGTCATGTGCCGATCCCGCATTTTGCCGGAGGCTGAGCCGGAAATCAGCGAGGCTCTTGAGGGCTACCTCTCCGATGAAGGGATCAAGGCGCTGAAAGGCGTGATTTATCGGCGGATCACCACCGAATCGAATGGCGTCAAGCTCGTCATCGAGCGCGTCGGCATCGAGGATGCCGTGGAAGCGCAACACGTCCTCGTTGCCACCGGGCGTCGGCCAAACACCGATGATCTCGGTTTGATGGAGGCCGATATCCGGCTCTCGCAGCGCGGCGGTATCGAGATCGACGAACACTTGCGAACCTCTAACCCAAATGCGTATGCGGTGGGCGATGTCACGGGCCGCGACATGTATGTCTACATGGCGGCGTACGGCGGAAAGCGCGCGGCTGAGAACGCGCTCAACGGAGCGAACCATTGTTACGATGCGCGCGCGATGCCGGCGGTAACCTTTACCGACCCGCAGGTCGCAACGGTTGGGTTAACCGAGCGACAGGCGTTGGGTCGTGGACACGATGTCAAAACGAGTGTTCTGCCGATGGAGGCCGTTCCGCGTGCGCTCGCGGCGCGTGACACCCGCGGATTGATCAAGCTGGTCGCCGACAGGAACGATGACCGGCTGCTTGGCGCCCACATACTGGCGCCCGAAGGCGGCGACAGTATTCAAACCGCTGCGATAGCGATCGCACAGCAAATGACCGTGAAGGATCTCGCCAGCACGATCTTTCCGTATTTGACGACCGTCGAAGGTCTCAAACTGGCCGCTCAGACCTTTGACAAAGACGTGTCCAAACTTTCGTGTTGCGCCGGCTAGGAGGGACAAACTGTGGATAACGACTCATTGAGAAAGCGAAACTGGGAACTCCCGGTGTTTCTGATCGCGCTAGCGGCAATTGCCGCCTGCTGCGGACTGCTCCTCCTTATTGTCGCTGCTGGGGCCGGGTTTTCCATGCCGGTGTTCGGTTGGCTAGGTATTTCAACCTGGATCAGCTTGGCCGTAGTCGCCGTTACGATTGTCGGACTGCTATGGCGCCGCCGCGTCTTGCGGGTAGCGGAGGTTGGGCGATGACTACGACGCCCGATAAGACTTCGCCCAGATTTCCGCCTTGGGCGCGCCGGGGCGCTGTTGTGGCGATTGGTCTCGCAATTGCTCTCGCCGCGATCATTTACGGTTTGCAAACACCCTCGACGGATCGTGCAGGCCAATCAACCGTCGATGGGACCGAACAAGCCACACTCGGTGCAAAACTTTTAAACCCAGAGGAGCAGCGGGCGTCGGCGCCGCTATTCAAAATGCAGACAGCATCTTTTGGTGACGGAAGTGTGTTCGATCTTGAGGCGCAACGCGGCAACATCGTCGTCATGTTCTACATGGCCGGATGGTGTCTTTCATGC
>CAYGKG010000225.1:0-1850 GCA_964350495.1 uncultured Alphaproteobacteria bacterium | reverse complement strand
CAATGGGTGTCACGCCATCAAGATAGGACGTCCGGCGGCGGGCGTCGACGGACCGCCTTAGGCGCGGCGCGTCCGCTTGACGACCATGCCCTGCCCCGTCGGCAGTTCGAGGATGCGCTGGTCGTGGGCGCCGAACCAGCGGTCGTAGGCCAGGAACATCGTCTCGTATTCGGCGCGGCCAAAGTCGTCCAACAGGATGACGCCGCCATCGGGAATCCGGTCGTAAAAGAATTCGAGCGCCGCGATTTCCGCGCCAACGCAGTTCATGTCGAGATGGAGAAACGCCACCTCGGTGGGTGCCTCTAGCTGCAACGTGTCAGGCACCGTCCCGGCGATAACCCGGACGTTAGGCCACGGCGCGAAGCGGGCGCGCACGGCCTCTTCGAGTCCCGCCGCACCGAACCCCGTCCCCGACAGGTGGATTTCTTGCTCGGTGGCATAGCGGTCGTCGAGGCCCTGGAAGGTGTCGTATAGATAGTATTGTCGGTCGGGCCCGATGACGTCGCCCAGCGTGCCCATCGCGGTTGCCGCATAGAGCCCCTCGAACACGCCGCACTCCACAAGATCGCCGGCAACGCCGAGCGCGGTCGAAATCGCCCAGCAATAGGTGTGGAGCCGCCATAATTTGTGCAGGTCTTCGGGCTGTTGGCAGGCCCCACCCGCCGCGTCGATGAAGCGCCGGTCCCGGGTGAACCCAAGATTCCGGCCGACGGCAATCAGGTTGTCCGCCATGTAGGTGCGCACACCGCTGGTGCGGCACAGCTGCTGCATTTCGTGAGCGCTCTTGCGCAGTTGGCTGCGGGTCGCGATCGGAATGCCGATCGCATAGATGCTCATGGTCTCGTAGTCGGGGATCGATGTCTGGGTCATGACCGCCACCCTAGGGCGGGTTGGCTAACAAAGGCTTAACGCCCGGCCGGCCCGCAGCGGATCCGAGACAGGCCTTGGATCGTATCGTGGCTGGGTTCCAGACGGCGCGACGCAGCGGCAAGATCGGTCAGTTCGGGCAAGAGCGGATTGGCCGACCGGCAGGCGCGGTACGCCGCCGCCGCTTCGGCAAAGCGCCCGGCTACGTGCAGGGCCGCGCCCCGAATGGCCCCGCCGGAGACATCGCCGAGCCGGCCTTCGAGAACCCCGACAATCTCACGCGCGCGCGCGGTGTCGCCCGCCGCCAGCATCGACAACGCCATCCGCCGTGCCGCATCGACATGGATTCGCGGGCGCGCCGGCTTGGCGAGCGCAATCGAACACAATCCATAGGCCTCCTCGTAGCGCCCCCGCTCGAAACTGCGGCTACAGCGCAGCAGGTAGTCGCTGGCGGCCTCGCCCGGATCGATGACAAATCGGGGCGGTAGCCAGATCCACACCGCAGCGGCAACGACCGCCACCGCCCCAGCCACGGCAAGGCCGATAAACAGGGACCGACGCGACGGCGGCGGCCCGTGACCGTGTGGATGGGCATGGTGGTCACGGTGGGGGCGATGCGGCTCGGTCGGCGGGCGCACGGTTCTCGCAGCGTCTATTGCGGCGGCGCCGATACCTCGGCGCGGGCCATATTATCGAGCAACACGGGATCGTCCGGGAAATGCTTTGCCGCTTCGCGGTAGTCGCGCGCGGCAAGCTCGAACGCCTTGGCGGCGTGGTGCGCAAGGCCGCGCGCGAGATAGCCGAACCCATCGCCGAAGCGAATCAGCCGGGTGCCCTCGGCCTCAAGGCGCGAATAATCGCGCAGGCGCAACAACGCATCGACCCGGGTCCGCACGGCAATTGCCGGCAACGCGCCCTCGACCACCGGCGCTTCGGCGCAGCGTTGCAGCACGCCGGGCTGTGTCGCCAACCGACACGCGGCT
>CAYGKG010000224.1:0-1861 GCA_964350495.1 uncultured Alphaproteobacteria bacterium | reverse complement strand
CGAGGTGGGGCTCGCCGGCGATGTCGGCGTCTCGATTATCCCGTCGGTCGATCTCACGCTCGAACAGGTGACCATCGCCAACGCGCCTGGCGCGGCGGCGGCCAACATGATCGATCTCGGGGCGTTGCGCCTGAAGGTCGGCCTGTTTCCCTTGCTTGGCGGCGAGCTCGTCATCGACGAATTCGTCTTGGAGCGGCCGACGATCCAGCTTGAAATCGACAGCCAAGGCAAACCGAACTGGGAATTCGACACCGCTAAACCGGCCTCCGGCACCCAGTCCGGCAGTGGATCCGGCAGCGGCGGCGGCGCGCCCGCGTTCCTCAACGACATCCGCCTGGGCGACGTCGCGATCGTTGATGGCACCGTCGTCTATACTGATCGTCAGGCCGGCACCGAGGAACGGCTCGACAACGTCAATCTTCGTCTGTCGCTGCCCGACCTCGACCGCCCCTTCGACGTGGACGGCGCCCTCGGCTGGCACGGCGAGGCGGTCAACCTGACCGTCAACGTCGCGCGGCCCCGTGCGTTGCTCGACAATCAAACGACAGACCTCAAGGCAAGTGTCGAGACCAAACACCTCACGCTGTCCTTCGACGGCAAGGTTACCGGCGGGACGCCGCTGCGCCTCGAAGGGACGACCGATCTGAAGTCGCCGTCCATCCGCGAACTGGCGGCCTGGGCAGGCTCGCCGATCGAGATGGCCGGCGACACCCTCGGCCCACTCGGCGTTGTCGGGACGGTGAAGGTGGCCCAACCGATTATTGCGTTCACGGGCGCGCAGATCGCTATCGATGCGATTCGCGCTAACGGCAATGTCGAGTTGAACACCGGCGGCGCGGTGCCCCGCATCACCGGCAATCTCGATGTCGCCGCACTCGACACCAACCCCTATATGGGCGGCGCACCGGCCTCCGGCGGCGGCGCTGCGCGTGCCGGTGCTGACCAGCCCCAAGGCAACGGCGACTGGAGCGACGATCCGATCGACCTATCGGGACTGAAGGCGGTCGACGCCGACTTTACGTTGCGCGTCGAGTCGATCCTGGTGCAAGGCATCCGCATCGGCCAAAGCGCGCTGCGGCTCACTGTCCAAGGCGGCTTGATGACCGCCGACCTCACCGAAATGGCGCTCTACGACGGACAGGGCAAGGCCAAAATCGTTGCGAACGGTACCGGCAGCGTTCCGTCGGTCGCCCTGGATTTCGACCTTGCCGGAATGCAAGCCGAGCCGCTTCTTGCCGACGCCGTCGGGTTCGACCGAATCAGCGGTACCGCGCGCAGCGACATGTCGGTCCGCAGCAGCGGTCGCAGCCAGCGCGAGATCGTCGGTAACCTCAACGGCAACGGGTCGCTCGCCTTCACCGACGGTGCTGTCAAAGGCATCAACCTAGGCGCCATGTTGCGTAACGTCGGGTCGGCCTTCCTCGATGCCTCGGCAGGCGAGCAACAGCAGACCGACTTCACCGAGATCACGGGGACCTTCACCGTCACCAACGGTGTGGTGAAGAACGACGACCTCCAACTCCTGTCGCCGTTGCTGCGCGTCAACGGTGCCGGCACCGTCGAGATGCCGCCGCGCACCGTCAACTACCGCATCACGCCTAAGCTCGTCGCCAGCGCCGAAGGGCAGGGCGGCCAAACCCAAGCGGCCGGGCTCACGGTCCCGGTGATCGTCAGCGGTCCGTGGTCGGACCTCTCCTTCAGGCCCGACCTCGCCGGCGCACTGCAAGAAACGCTCAAGGATCCAGCGAAGGCCAAGGAGGCGGTGCAAGAGACCATCAAGAGCATCACCGGCGGCGAGGACGGCGAAAAGCGCGACCCCATCGGGACCGTGCGCGGCCTGTTGCGCGGTCGCAACTAAGCG
>CAYGKG010000223.1:0-1866 GCA_964350495.1 uncultured Alphaproteobacteria bacterium | reverse complement strand
GAGTTTCCGATCGGCTGATCTTCGAGCGCGAGGACGCCCTTCTTGCGCGCCACGGTCGCCAATTGGCCAGCCTGTTCGATCAACTGTTGGGCATCGGTTCGGCGCGAAATGAACGCGACTTTGATTCCGTCCCAAAGGGCGCCGGCCAAATTCGAGATCGGAAATTTGATCAGCGTCGCTGCGAACGTGCCGCCAACCACGATTAGAAAGCCCGGCAGATTGAGGAATACCCCAAGGTCCGAACCCACCATGACGGCGGCGCCGATAACGCCAACACCAACAATAAGGCCTAGGAAAGTAGCAATATCCATCTACTTGCCTATTCCAACCCAACTATACATCTGACTCAATCCGGGGCCTCCTACCCGATGTAGACATCGAACCGACCCCCTTGTTCTCATTCTCAAAAAAACCGGCGTGTTGTCTATACGGAGGACCACCGAACGGGTGCCGCCCGCATCTATCTAAGGGTTCTACCGTAGCGTGGCTTTTCACCGGGACGATGTCATGCGATTATTGCACCGCCAACCGACTCAGCGTGAGACGAGTGCTGGCAGGGAAATCCAAAGAAGATTTCATCAAATTCGAAATAGTGGTCGATCATTGAGGGGATTCGAGCCCACTTCATGGCCCTAACGTCCGAACAATTTGTCACCGCTGTTCGCGGTCACGAACGTTACTTGGCCGGCCTCACGGGCGGTCGCCGGGCGGACCTTTCGCGCGCCGATCTGTCAGGCCTTAGATTTCACAACCTGAAGCTCGGCAACGCGCTTCTCTCCGGAGTCAACTTCTCCGGGTGTACTTTGAATGGATGCGACTTCAGCGCAGCGGATCTGTTCGGCAGCAAATTCGACTCGGCTGAAGCCGCCGGCGCAAGCTTCCAACGCAGCGACCTGAGGGGCGCAAGCTTCCGGCGGGCAAAACTACCCGAGGCCAACTTCGAGGGCGCCGATCTGCGGCCAGGAATCATCATCGGCGGTAAAGACGGCACTCTCGCTCGCACCGGATTAGTGACGCACGGCCGCCCCGCCGCCGCCGACCTGTCGGGCGCAGATCTCGCGTCGGCGTCTTTCGAGGGCGCTCAACTGAGACAAGCCAATTTCAGCAGTGCCAACCTCGAACACGCCAACCTCTCGAATGCGACCGCGCAGGGTGCGAATTTCCGCGGCTCCGTTCTGAACGGTGCCAACCTGACCGGCATGAACCTCGAAGGCGCGAGTATCAGCCCTGGGACCGCCAGCCTTCCGGTCGATGTTCAAACTATGCTGCGCGACCATGCCCTGTGGGTCGATACCTTTGGCGAAGAAGGGCAACGCGCCGATCTCAGCAAGGTCGACCTGCGCGGACAAAACCTCGCCGGCGTATACCTGAGCGGCGCTAATCTACGCGGCGCAAACCTGAGCGGCGCAAACCTTTCGCGGGCCCTTTTGATCCTCACCGATTTGCGGGACACGGACTTGTCCGGAACCGATATTCGCCGCGCCGAAGTCTCTGGCGCCAACTTCACAGGAAGTAACCTGAGGCGCGCCCGATTGAGCGAGTCCAAAGGCGATCCCATGGAGATCATTGGCAACGGCGGAAAGAAAACCGGCCAAAAGCAGATCACGCGGTTCGCCGCCGCCAAGCTCGCGGCGGCCCAGTTAAACGGGGCACACCTTCGCGACGCGGACTTCAAGGATGCCGATCTATCCGGGGCGACGTGCGAGGGGGCAAAGTTCGCGCGCGCCGTTTTCTCCGGGGCAGATCTCTCCGGGGCGGTATTCAGCCGCGTGGATTTGTCCGACGCAGACCTATCGGGGGCCACTCTGACGGGTACACGATTCGATTTTGCGAACCTGCGAAATACCAACCTGACAGGAACCGACG
>CAYGKG010000222.1:0-1908 GCA_964350495.1 uncultured Alphaproteobacteria bacterium | reverse complement strand
ATCGGCGACGGCGATCAGGCCGCAGACGTGGCGGGAATTGCCGATGACGATGACGGTCTTTCCGTCGGCCTCGAGAGCCTCCGTCTCGCGCGTAATTTCCGGCGTCTCTTGGCCGCGTTCCAGGACATAGCGATGCGAACCAAGCCAGTACGGTTCGCCTTCGAACGTGCCCGTCAGGCCCTTGCCCTGCAAAACCTGCACGTTTGTAGCTGGCTCTGGTTCAATCCCTTTGCTCTCCAAACAATGAAGGACAGCACGCGCGAGTGGGTGCGTTGAGTGCGCCTCGAGCGCCGCGGCGCGAAGAAGGAGCTCAGTTTCGGTGTGATTCCCGAACGCTATCAGGCGCACCACTTCGGGCTTACCTTGGGTGATGGTTCCTGTCTTGTCCATGGCGATCGCTTGGAGATGAGCAGGCAGTTCGACGAAGGCGCCACCCTTGACCAATACGCCGGCACGGGCTGAGGCAGCCAATGACGCGACGATCGAGATTGGCGTCGAGATCACCAACGCACAGGGACAGGCGATGACCAAAAGAACGAGGGCCCTGTAGAGCCATTCGTGCCAAACCCCATCGAACAGCACCGGGGGCACGACGAAAACAAGCAACGCCAGGACCATGACTACCGGCGTGTAGATGCGGGCAAACCGCTCGACCCATTGTTCGGTAGGTGCGCGCCGGGAATGCGCCTCTTCGACCATCCGGATGATGCGCGCGAGAGCGGTGTCTTCCGCGGCCTTCGTCGCTTCGACTGTAAGCGTGCCATCGCCGTTGATAGTGCCGGCGTAGACCTCGCTGCCGGCTTCTTTCTCCACTGGGATGCTTTCGCCCGTGATCGGCGCCTGGTTGACGGCGCTGGTTCCGGACACAATGCGGCCGTCCAACGCGATGCGCGCGCCCCCGGGGACGATAAACCGGTCACCGGGCTTTACCGCGGCCACCGAAACCTCGGTTTCCGATCCGTCCGAACGCACGAGGCGCACCGTCCGCGGTGCGAGGTCAAGGAGCGCCGCGATTGCCTGACGGGCGCGACCGACGCTCCACCCCTCTAACGCAAGCGATAACGCGAATAGAAAGGAGACGGTCGCGGCCTCGAACCACTCGCCGATCGCCATGGCGCCGAGTACGGCCACCGTCATTAGCAGGTTCATGTCCGGGCGCAGGTTGCGCGCCGCGTACCAAGCCTTGATGACGACGAAGCGGCCGCCAAGCACGGCCGCCGCGAGATACGCCGCAATCTCTGGCCAGGGCATCGGCTGGCCCGCATGACTCCCAAGAAGCCGCCAGGCTTCCGCGAATCCTCCGGCGAGGATCACGTGAACGACAAGGCCGATGAGGATGCAGGTGCCGCTGGCCGCCGCGAATAGAACCTGATGGCGGCGATGGTGATCGGTCTTGCCCCGGTCGGCATGTGCCTCCCAACGGACCGCGCTCATGCCGGTCGCCGCGACCGCCTTGACGATCGCGTCATCGTCAACGTCTTCGGCAGCATGGGCCACGGTCATGCGGCCATTCAACACGTCAAAGGCTAGTCGCTCCGCTCCGCCGACGATGGGTCCAACTGCCCCTTTCAGTACCGATATCTCTTCAGCACAATCCATGCCCCGTACCTTGAAGGCGCGAGCGTCGCGGAACGAAATCTCCGGAGGATCAATTTCGCTCGGCCCGCAAGACGCCGCTTCGCCATGGGCGTGCTCGGAAGAGACTTCGTGGGTATGCGAATGCGCCATGGAATGCTCCGACCGTGGACTCCGTAATCTGTTGATGACAGGATAAGACCTACAGTCACTGTAGGTTCAAGGGGTACATTGTGGCGCAACGTGAATTCACCATCGGCCAGCTGGCGGGACGGACGAGCTGCAAAGTGCAGACAATTCGCTACTACGAGCAGGTCGGCCTAATGCCAGAAC
>CAYGKG010000221.1:0-2045 GCA_964350495.1 uncultured Alphaproteobacteria bacterium | reverse complement strand
ACTGCGGCACGAACCCGGCGCGCTGCCGGACGGGAAGGTCGAAGCCGTTCAGGCGATGTGCTCGCGGCGTGGCATGCCTTTCGAGTGGGCCTTCGTTATGGATGCCTTCCAGGCAGAACGCGACCAAGGCATTACCATCGACGTTTCGGAAATTCGCTTCTCAACGGCGCGGCGCGATTTCCGGATCGTCGATGCGCCGGGTCATCGCGAATTCATCAAGAACATGGTGACCGGTGCCGCCCGCGCCGATGCGGCTATTCTAGTAATCGACGGTAGCGAGGGTATTCAACGCGAAACCCGGCGCCACGCCTACCTCTTACACCTCCTCGGGATCGATCAGGTCTGCGTCGTGGTGAACAAGATGGATGCGGTGGGATTCGACAGCAGCACATTCGACAAAGTGAAGTCGGCAATCATCGAGTATCTTGCGTCGATCAACGTGGCGCCGACATTTGTCATCCCGGCCTGTGCGCGGGACGGCGACGGCGTTATCGCGACGGGCAATCGGATGCCTTGGCACAACGGCCCGACTTTGCTCGGCGCGCTAGAAGCGTTTAGTCCCAGCGTAACGTCGTCCGAACTTCCGCTGCGTATGCCGGTCCAGGATGTCTACAAGTTCGACGATCGCCGCATTGTGGCCGGCCGAATCGAATCGGGAGCGCTGCGCATCGGTGACTCGCTGATGTTCTCGCCGTCGAACAAGTCAGCGAAGGTCGTATCGATTGAAGGTTGGAATCTGCCCGAACCGTTGAGCGAAGTACGGGCCGGCCAATCTGTCGGCATCACCCTCGATGACGACCTGTTTATCGAACGTGGCGACTTCGCTAGCCACGAATCCGATCCCCCGGTCGAGACCGACGTCTTTCGTAGCCGCGTTTTCTGGCTCGGAACGGAGGACATGGTCGAAGGCGGCACCTACCGGCTCAAACTAGCGACGGCGGACGTACCGGTCGTAGTCCAGGAAATCGCAAGCATCGTCGATACAGAAACCCTCGAGCACGAAAACGGAACCCGCGTCAGCCGCTACCAAGTCGCCGAAGTGGTGCTGCGCGCTCGCCGCATGCTGCCACTCGACGAGGGCAGGCGCATGCCCCGAACCGGCCGGTTCGCGCTGGTCCACGACTATCGCATCGTAGGCGGCGGTACGGTCAGCATGGAAGGTTACGCCGACCAGCGAAACGGCCTGACGCGTCGGGCAACCAATGTCACCCGCGTCAAGCATAGAGTAAGCACGGAAGAGCGCGCACGGCGGGCCGGCCACGCGGGCGGCATCCTTTGGCTTACCGGGCTCTCCGGGGCTGGCAAGTCGACACTCGCCCTTGAGCTCGAGCGCAACTTGTTCGCACGGGGCTATCAAGTCTACGTGCTTGACGGCGACAACATTCGCCACGGCTTGAACGCTGATCTCGGTTTCTCGCCAGAGGAGCGATCGGAAAATATCCGGCGCGTCGGCGAGGTCGCAGCACTCTTTGCTCGTGCGGGTTTTATCGCGATCAGCGCATTTATCTCACCGTACCGCTCGGACCGGGATCGCGCCCGTGCAGCGGCCGGCGACGCACCGTTCCACGAGGTATTCGTCAGCGCAGACGTTGCAACCTGCGAGGCGCGCGACCCGAAGGGCCTCTACAAGAAGGCGCGGGCAGGCGAGATCGGCGACTTCACCGGCATCAATGCGCCATACGAGGAACCCGAGAAACCCGAGCTGGTGATCGACTCCGCAGGTGCTTCGATCGACGAAAGTGTGGACGAGCTGACGAAATACATTGTCCACAACTTCAGTTTGACCGGCAGATAAACTGACAACCTCGCTTAGCTGCCGCCCAAGGTCGGTCTCGCCAGCCGTTGTAGTTCTTGTTTGATAACCCAACATTGGTGGTAGATCGCAATATCGCAGGAGCCAACCATCATGATCCATCGCCGCAGCGTGTTGGCTGCGCTTGCCGCATTTCCGATTGCCGCCGCACTACCGGCAATCGCCGCCGCCCAGGACGTGACCGTGCGCGGCAGGACCTTTCGGCTTACCGAACGCGACCGGGCTTGGCTGA
>CAYGKG010000220.1:0-2076 GCA_964350495.1 uncultured Alphaproteobacteria bacterium | reverse complement strand
GTCGAAGCCCCGGTTCTAAGACTCGCCGTGGTGAGCCTAGAACAGGTTCTAACGAACCTTTTCACCAACACCATGAAGCATCACGGCGAGAATATCGGGAACATCTACCTCAGAGTATTCGAGACTCCGGGTTTCTATGAATTCCACTACGAAGACGATGGCGTGGGTATTCCTGCAGAAAAGCGCGATAGGGCCTTCCAAATGTTCCAGACGCTTCAACCTCGCGATCAAGTTGAAGGTAGCGGCATGGGAATGGCAATTATCCGCAAGATCGTCGAACGCGAAGGGGGCAGTATCGATTGCTTGGATCGCCCAAACGGAGCGCGCGGCGTCTTCTTCCATGTGCGATGGAAGAAGGGTAGCTAAATGGCAATGAACCACGATGGAATGGAAATCCTTCTGGTCGAAGACGACGAAGTCGACCGGATGGCGGTTCGCCGCGCCTTCAAAGACATTGGGGTCCGGCCAAAAATTGTCGAGGCAGCGGACGGTGAGGAAGCTTTCCGGATTCTGGAAGGCGTTTCAGAAAAGCCGCGGCCAAGGTCTCCGTTCTTGATCTTGCTCGACATCAATATGCCGAGAATGAACGGCCATGAGTTCCTCACGAAACTCCGGGCCAAGGAAGACCCTTTGGTCCGTGATGCTGTCGTTTTCATCCTCAGCACGTCAGAAGCTCATGTCGATATCGAACAAGCTTATGCCCGAAACGTTGCCGGGTATTTGGTGAAGTCGGAATACCGCGACGGCTTGAAGCACGTTGTCGAACTGATCAACACATTCGGCAACGTGGTGAGGTTGCCATGAGCGACCGAGCACCGTTACAAATTCTGTTGGTGGAAGACGATGCAGTGGACCGCCAAATGGTGCGGCGCTTAATCGCCGATTCGGGTTTGCGCGCGAATACTATCGAAACCGAATCTGCCGCCGCCGGCCTCGGTGCAATTCGCAAGGAACGAATCGACTGCGTAATCCTGGACTATCGCTTGCCGGACTGCGACGGCGTTGATCTTGCCAAAAAAATCGTTGAAGAACACGGTCTGCTGGCGCCACCGATCGTCATGCTGACCGGCTCTGGAAACGAGCGCCTTGCCGTAGCCGCGTTGCGAATCGGCATCTGCGACTATTTGGTTAAAGAAGAGGCCACCGCCGCTGCGGTTGGACAGGCCATTCTGGGCGCAATAAAAGCCACCGCGAGCGCGCGTCGGGAGCTCGAACAGTCCCTTTTACTCGAACGACAAGCCGTCACCGACCCCCTGACCGGTCTTGGAAACCGACGGCGTTTCGATGAGAGCTTTCGGGAGGCATTGGACGCCGCAACGCGAAGCGGCGCATTGGTTGGGCTACTTGTTATCGACTTGAACCGTTTCAAGGCAGTAAACGACACCTTCGGTCATGGAACCGGTGACGAAGTGCTCAAGGAAGTCGGGAGACGGCTGAGCCAAACCGTCCGACAAGGCGACATTCCGGTGCGTTTAGGAGGCGACGAGTTCGGCGTCATCATGACAAGCGGAGTCAGCTCAACCACCGCTAGTCAACTCGCCAACCGGATCGCCGTCGAGATCAAGTCACCATACGAAGTGATCAATACCGCAATATCCATTGGCGCTAGCGTCGGGTTTTCGTTGGCACCTGCCGACGGCGAAGAGATCGAAGCGTTGCTGCAGGTCGCCGATCAGCGGATGTACAGTCACAAGTTGGATACCAGGACAATGCCGATCCTGGACGATGAGTCCGAACGAATCCGCGATCTTGAGGCCTATGGCATTCTTGACACGCCCGCCGAAGAGGCATTCGACAAAATCACACGCCTTGCCAGTGCCGTACTGGGCGCCCCTATCGCCCTAGTCTCTCTTGTCGATGCGGATAGACAATGGTTCAAATCGAAGGTCGGCCTAAGCGTGTCCGAGACCCCAAGGGAGGTCGCCTTTTGCGCCCACACGATTGCATCCAACGACGTCATGGTCGTCGAGGATACCAAGCTCGACGACCGGTTCAGCGCGAATCCCCTCGTCACGGACGATCCCAATATTCGCTTCTACGCGGGCGCGCCTCTCCGGTCTCCGAGGGGTTACAACC
>CAYGKG010000219.1:0-2138 GCA_964350495.1 uncultured Alphaproteobacteria bacterium | reverse complement strand
ATCGTTCCAATGTTGCAGTGCGGCTTCGTACGCTCAAATTTCGCTTTCGCCATCGCTTAATCTCCAACTGCTGCGATGTTAACGACGGGCTACGCCAGTTTGGCGCGGACTTCGTCCGACACCGCCTGGGGAACCTGCTGGTAGTGATCGAAGTGCATTGTGAATTGGGCGCGCCCCTGAGACATCGAGCGCAGCGTATTCACGTAGCCGAACATATTGGCCAACGGGACCATCGCATTGATCGCCGTCGCATTGCCACGCGGATCGGTCGAATTGATCTGCCCGCGTCTGCTGTTCAGATCGCCGATCACGTCGCCCATGTACTCCTCGGGCGTCACAACCTCGACTTTCATGACCGGCTCAAGAAGCTTGACGCCGAGCTTGGGCGTTGCTTCGCGGATTGCCGCGCGTGCCGCAATCTCGAATGCCATGACGCTCGAGTCAACGTCGTGGTAGGCACCGTCAATCAGGCGGACCTTGAAATCGATCAGCGGAAAACCCGCCAAAAGGCCCGATTCCGCAACCGACTTGAGGCCCTTTTCGACGCCGGGAATGTATTCCTTCGGGACGTTGCCGCCGCGGATATCATCTTCGAAGACGAAGCCGCTACCCGCTTCCAAGGGTTCGAATTCCAACTTGATCCGCGCAAACTGCCCAGAACCGCCGGTTTGCTTCTTATGGGTATAGTCGATACCCGCAGCTTTGGTGATGGTCTCGCGATAGGCGACCTGCGGGGCGCCGACGTTGGCGTCCACCTTGAACTCGCGCTTCATGCGATCGACGATAATCTCGAGATGGAGCTCGCCCATCCCCTTAATGATGGTCTGGCCGCTTTCGACATCGGTCGATACACGAAACGACGGGTCCTCTTGGGCGAGGCGGTTGAGCGCCAGACCCATTTTTTCCTGGTCGTTCTTGGTCTTGGGTTCGACGGCAATTTCGATAACCGGATCCGGAAAATCCATCCGCTCCAGAACCACCGGCTTATCCTCATTGCAAAGCGTATCGCCCGTCGTCGTCAGCTTGAGACCCGCGATCGCCACGATGTCGCCAGCCCGCGCCTCTTTGATATCTTCTCGAGAGTTGGCGTGCATTTGCAGCATGCGACCGATGCGCTCGCGCTTCCCTTTGACGGTATTGAGGACGGTATTGCCGCTCTCAAGCACACCGGAGTAGACGCGGACGAACGACAGCGACCCGACGAACGGATCGGTCATGATCTTGAACGCGAGAGCCGAGAACGGCTCCTCGTCGCTGGTCTTGCGAACGACCTCGTCTTCACTGTCCGGCAAGTGACCGGTGACATGGTCCACATCGACCGGGGAAGGGAGAAAATCGACCACGGCGTCAAGCAGCGGCTGCACGCCCTTGTTCTTGAACGCCGAGCCGTTCAGCACGGGAACAAACGCGCCGCCAATGGCGCCCTTGCGAATGCACCGTTTCAGCGTGGCGACGTCAGGCTCGGTACCGTTGAGGTATTGTTCAAGCGCTGTGTCGTCCAGCTCGACCGCGGCATCTACCAACTTGGCGCGATACTCTGCAGCCTTCTCAGCGTACTCCGCCGGAATCTCTTCGTATGTGAACTCCGCGCCGAGCGTCTCGTCTTTCCAAATGATCGCGCGCATCTCGACCAAATCGATGACGCCATCGTAGTCCGCCTCGACACCGAGCGGTAGCTGAAGGACCAGGGGTTTCGCGCCGAGCCGATCCACGATCATATCGACGGTGCGATAAAAGTTGGCACCGGTGCGATCCATTTTGTTGACGAAACAAATCCGCGGCACCTTGTACCGGTCGGCCTGACGCCAAACCGTCTCCGACTGCGGCTCGACGCCGGCGACGCTATCGAACACAGCGACCGCGCCATCGAGAACGCGCAGGCTGCGCTCGACCTCGATCGTAAAGTCGACGTGACCCGGCGTGTCGATGATGTTGATCCGGTGTCCGGCCCAAAAGCAGGTCGTCGCGGCCGACGTAATCGTGATGCCGCGCTCTTGCTCCTGCTCCATCCAGTCCATCACGGCATTGCCGTCATGGACTTCCCCGATGCGGTGGGAGATGCCGGTGTAATAGAGAATCCGCTCGGTCGTCGTCGTCTTACCGGCATCGATGTGCGCCATGATGCCGATATTGCGATA
>CAYGKG010000218.1:0-2197 GCA_964350495.1 uncultured Alphaproteobacteria bacterium | reverse complement strand
GCAGCGGATCCCAGGTGACCTGACCGTCGTAATGGGTGTGGATATCGACCCAGCCAGGGGTCAGCAGCAGACCGTCGGCATCAATGGTTTCCGCGGCGTCGGCCGTAACGCGGCCCACCTCGGCGATGAGGCCGTCCTTGACAGCGACGTCGGCGGCAAAGGCCGTCGCGCCGGTGCCGTCGACAACCCGAGCCCCTTTGATCAGAAGATCATGCATGATCGACCCAAAGAAAAGGGGCGCAACGCTATAACAGCCCTGCGCCCCAAGCCCGACTAACGACTACTTATGCAGGTCGAAGAAGCGCGGTTGGCCTTCGGCGTGGATACTGACGCCCTTGACCCCTTCGCGCCAAGCGTACTCGTGCTTGTATTCCAGGACCGGAACGAGCGCGAGCTCGTCCATGATGGTGTCCTGGATTTCCTTCAACATGGTATCGCGTTTGGTCTGGTCGGCTTCGCCTTTTACCGCGAAGAAGAGCTCGTCGACACGCGGGTTGCTGTAGTTACCCCAATTGTTGAGACCGCCTTTGGAGACCGAAACGTATTGCAGCATCACCGCATAGGCCGCGTCGATCCCGATCGGGCGGCTGGTGTCGTTCAACGCCATACCGAGATCCTTCTTCACGAACTGCCGATCGGAGTATTGCTGCAACGGCAGCGGATCGAGCAGTACCGGAAAACCGACGGCCTTGAGCGAACTTTGGATGATCGTCGCTACCGGTCCGATGATGGATTCGCGCTCGGCCACGAAGGCCAGTTTGAACTCCTCAACAAACTTTTCGAGGCCTTCGCCATTCGGATAACCCGCTTCCGCCAACAACTGCTTGGCCTTTTCGGGATTGTAATCGTAGCTCACCGACGGCTTGTGGTAGCCCGGGTATTCCGGCGGCACCAAACCTTCCCATTTGCGCGCGCTCCCGAAATAGACCTTTTCGATAAGCTGGTCGTAGGGAATGGCATGCGCGATCGCCTTGCGCACCTTGACGTTGTCAAAGGGCGGGCGCCCCCAGTTCAACGACATCATGATCGTCGAGTTGAGGTAACCGCCGCCGACCTTGATTCCCTTGACCTTCTTGAGGCTTTCGAACTCGCGGGGTGCGAGGGAATCGACGAAATCGGCCTGGCCCGAGCGCAAGATCGTAAGGCGGTTAGAACTTTCCGGAACCTTCTTCCAGATCACCCGATTGTAGTAAGGCTTGCCCCGGTAGTAGTCTTGGTTGGCCTCAAGGATGATGGTGTCCTCTTTTTTCCAATCCGCTACGCACCACGGGCCGAATCCGGCGCCGTTGGTCGTATTAGCGTAGTTGTGGCTCCACGGATCGTCGGGCGTCGCATTCGCCTCCATCATCTCCTTGTCGTAGATGTGGAGCGCGAAAATCGCAAAGACCGGCAGGAACAAGCCATTGGCCGCTTCCTGGCGAATTTTCAACGTGTACTGATCGACTTTGGTGATCTCGTCACCGAGTACGCGAGGATCCGGGCTCGGCGCCGGTTTGCCCTCTTCGATCGCCTTATTCGCAGCGGCGCGCGCGGCAAACAAAGAGGGGACAAATTGATCGACGGAACCCACGTTCGCCAAGAAGTATGCAACAGCTGCGGTGCCGCTGATCGATTTGGCCCGCGCCATCGTGTAGAGGACATCGTCGGCATCGAAGGTGGCGCCGTTGCAGCCCTTCACATTCCGGCGCAAATTAAGGGTCCACGTCAGAGTCGGAACATCGAAACTCCAAGACTCCGCCAACCTGCCCTCGAAGGTATGGGTGTCGAGTTCCGCGAGACCGTCGGCATTCGGCTCGCCGAGCTTGAAATAGACCAGCGGTTCCAAAACCTGGACCATGCCGCCGTACGACGGTGGAAACGTGCCGCCCGGTCCATCGACGTTCAAGCTGTTCGGTACGTTATACGATAGGTACAAAAGGTCTTCCGCCTGGGCAACCGCAGCCGCCCCTAGTCCGACCAGCCCCATTCCAGCGGCGGCCAGCACATTCCTTACGCCTCTCCTCAACATTCCATCCTCCCAATTGGCTATTGCCTTTAAGGTAAATCGCGTCCTCTCCCCGGATCGCGCCACCCGTAGAGGAATTCTGTGGTCGTTGCTTCCCGCGAGTCAAACAATCGATTCATCGCAGGGCGGTTTTGGGCCAATGACTGCGGCTAATGGACTTGAAACAGTTCGTACCGGACGCCAAACGCACCG
>CAYGKG010000217.1:0-2208 GCA_964350495.1 uncultured Alphaproteobacteria bacterium | reverse complement strand
CCCTAATCGTGGTCTATCGCGGTCTCCACTGCCCGATTTGCAAGAAGTACCTCCTGCAATTCCAAGACAGCCTCGGTGACTTTGCCGAACGCGGCGTCGATCTCCTGGTGCTGTCCAGCGACGATGAGGCGCGCGCGAAGAAATCGGTCGCCGATTGGGGCATTGGCGCCCTCACCGTCGGTTACGGCCTAAGCCTCGACGATGCGCGGCGCTGGGGCCTCTACATCTCCAAGGGACGCCCACAACCCGATCCGGCCAAGATCGCCGAACCCGCGATGTTCGCCGAGCCCGGACATTTTCTGGTCAAGCCCGACGGCACCCTTTTCTTTGCCTCGGTCCAATCCATGCCCTTCACCCGACCCCCGGTTGCCGAACTGCTCAAGGGCATCGACCACGTCCTGCAAAACGACTACCCGCCCCGCGGTACCGTCGTCGATCACACCAAAGCGGCGTAACGCCTACTCGGCGGCCTCCGCCGGGGTCTCTGGCGTCCACCGCAACCGCGGGCTGCGCGCCGCCTGGGTCTCGTCCAGACGGCGTCGGGGCGCGAGATACGGCGCACCGGCAAACCGGGCGGAATCACCCTTTTTGGCGTCGGCCGTCAGGCCGCGCAACGTGTCGATGAAGACGTCGATCGATTCCTTGGATTCGGACTCGGTTGGCTCGGTCAGCATCGCACCGTGGACAATCAACGGGAAATACACCGTCATCGGGTGAAAGCCCTCGTCGATCATCGCCTTGGCGAAATCGAGCGTCGTGACCCCGGTATCTTTAAGGAAGGTGTCGTCGAACAACACCTCATGCATGCACGGTCCCGGGAAGGCCGGTGTCATCACATCCTTCAGGCGAGCCAAGACATAGTTCGCGTTGAGTACGGCGTCCTCGGCAACCTGGCGTAGCCCGTCGGCTCCATGGCTCATCATGTAGGCCAACGCCCGAACGAACATCCCCATCTGGCCATGGAACGATTTCATTCGCCCATAGGCATGCCCGCCGTCGCCCGCCGCAGCCTGATCCGCAGGCGTTTCGATCAGACGCAAGCCCGCCGGGCCGGCCACCACATAGGGCAGCGGCGCGAAAGGGGCGAGCTCGGCCGACATCACCACCGGTCCCGACCCCGGCCCGCCACCGCCGTGCGGCGTGGAAAAGGTTTTGTGTAGATTCAGGTGCATCACGTCGATGCCCAGGTCCCCCGGCCGCACCTTGCCGACGATGGCGTTGAAGTTGGCACCGTCGCAATAGAAATAGGCGCCTACCGCATGGACCGCTTCGGCAACCTCGATGATCTCGTTTTCGAACAGCCCGCAGGTGTTGGGGTTGGTCAACATGATCCCGGCCACGTCGTCGTCGAGCTTGGCCTTCAACGCCGCGAGATCGATCCGCCCGTTGGACAAGCTGGGCACTGGGTCGACTGCGTAACCGCATAGCACGGCGGTTGCGGGATTGGTGCCGTGCGCCGAATCGGGCACCAAGATGCGCTTACGGGGGTTGCCCTTGGCCTCGTGGGCGGCGCGGATCGTCATCATCCCGCACAGTTCGCCGTGGGCGCCGGCAGCGGGCGACATCGCGACCGCCGGCAAACCGGTGAGCGTCTTCAGCCAATGCGCGACCGTGTCGATCAGTTCCAACGCGCCTTGCACCGTTGATTGCGGTTGGAGGGGATGAACGTCGCTGAACCCGGGCAACCGCGCCATCTTCTCGTTAAGACGCGGATTATGTTTCATCGTGCACGAACCGAGCGGATAGAGCCCCGAATCGATCGCATAGTTCTTTTGCGACAGCCGCACGTAGTGCCGCACCACCTGCGGCTCGGACAAAGCGGGCAGGCCGATTGCCTGCTGACGCCGCAGCCCGCCCAATTTACCGGCAACGTTCGGTACGTCGGGCAGATCGACGCCGGTCCGCCCCGTCGATCCCATCTCGAAAATCAACGGTTCTTCCATTTGCAGGCCACGGTGGCCCGAATGGGTCTGGATTTTCGCCTCACCGCCGCCGTCTGCACCGCGTCCGGCGGAATGGGCCTGCGACCGGGCACTCATCGCAGCACCTCCCCAAGCGCGTCGCCCAGCGCCGCAATGTCCTCGGTCGTCGTCGTTTCGGTTGCCGCGACCAATAGGAGGTCGTCCAGTCCGGCATCCGGCAGCAGCCGCGAAACCGGAATCCCGGCCAGAATATCGCGCCCGGCCAGGGCCTCGACGACCTCGGCGG
>CAYGKG010000216.1:0-2213 GCA_964350495.1 uncultured Alphaproteobacteria bacterium | reverse complement strand
ACGTGACCCTGCACGGAGCCGTTGGACTTGCGGTTCTAGTGCTCGGCAACCACGGTATGAGTGGCCGGTTTGACGGACGACCGAAGTTGGCAAAGTGGTGGGGCGCGATCAACGAGAACCCGACGCTGAAGCCAACGCTGGACCAAATTCAGCAGACCGTAATGGAATTCCGCCAGCGGCGGGAAGCCGAGGCAGCCGCGAAGAAGGCCGGCGGCTAACCCCGGCCCCTCGGTCGAGACAACCAACCTATGGTCCAAAGCCGGGCGATCCCTTGATGCGCCGCGACGCCGCTCTTGCGACGGCCTTGGTGCTGATCGCCTTCGCGGCAGGAGCCCAGGACGGACCGCAGGAACCGAAAGTAGAGACCCGGGCATTCACCGCCGTCAGGGCGGGCGACGTTCGGGTCGACTACCGGGAGAACACGGAAGTGAACAGCCGGTTGGCCGTCGAGATCGAACACGCCTTGACCTTGCGCGGCTTCGTCTTGCGTCAGCAACCTTCGATGTTGTTGGATTTTCGCACCGTCATACGGCGCAACGACACCGGCGGATTGCGCCTTCGATTCTACGGCGAGGGCGGTAGCAACGTGGGGTTGGACGATTTCAAGGTCGGGGTTGACTTACCCGACCCGGAACGTAACCGGCGGACCGTGCGCTACGAGGTCTTCATGGACTTGATCGACCGCTCGGCGCGGCAGATCGTCTGGACCGGAAAAGCGAGCGTCGAGATGGATGGCGCCGAGCGGTTTCAGGTTACGTCGGACCTAGCGCGCCGGTTGATCGACCGGATCGGTCAATCCACGTCGCCCTAGTAGGGTTCGAGACCGCGGTAGGGCTTCCGGCCGTACGGTTCCAGCGACGGCGGCAGATCGGGCCGGTGGGCCGGATCGAACGTGAACTTGTACTTCTCTTCGGTCCAGTAGTTGACAAGCGGACCGCCCTTGGAGCGTCCGAGCATGAACATGCCCGCGCGGGTACCGAACGGACCGTGATGAATATCCGGCGGCCGCCAGAAATAGCCGCCGGCCCGCATGACGCCGCGCTCCAGATACAAATCGCCGGAGAGCACGAACATTTCTTCGACGACCGGGTGGTATTCGCGCGACCCCATGAAACCGTCGGACACACCGCCCGGTTGGCGCGCATTGAGCCAGGTTCGGTCGCCGGTATCGGGGTCGATTCGCTGGGTCTTGGTCAACAGACCGGTCGGCACCTTGGGGTCGTGGGTGACCGGTTTCCATTCCTGCAGATTGGTATCGATGTGTTCAACCAAACCGCCATCGGCGCGAAAAGTCTCGCCGCCTGCCCCCTTTTTTGGTTCACCTTCAAAAAAGGTTAGGACGACCGCGCCGGTTTGACTGACCGCGTGGCGACGTTCATGGCCAGCCGGCAGATAGGCATACCCGTAGGTGCGATAGTCCGTCCCATTGATCGCAAGGTCGCCGTCCAAGACGAACATTTCTTCGTCGGCACAGAGATATTCCGGTTGCGGGCGGGACCAACCCGGCGGATAGCGCACGATGACGGTTGATGCACCGGTTTCATCGTCGACGCTGAGCACTTTAGAGTCCACGTCGTCGCGGGCGCCGCCATAGAGACCGCGCGCCCACGGCAGGGCTTGCACCTGGATGAACTCAATATGCGGTCGCGCCATAATCCTCGACCTCAGTTTGCGCCGGCGATGACCGACGGCCGACCGCCGCACGCACCGTTGTCGAGGCTACACGGCTTCTGAAGGTAGGCGAGCCCGCTCGACACCCGGCGGCAGGGGAACGTCCTTGAGGGCCCACAAATCACGCGGCGCATCCAATTGCCCCGCAAACCAGCACGCCACTTTGCGACCGGGACCGATCGTCTTAAGCGGCGGCTTCTCGACTTTGCAGCGGTCATCCGCTATCGGGCAGCGGGGGTGGAAACGGCATCCGCTCGGCCGGTAAATCGGCGACGGCGGATCGCCGGTAAGGACGATCCGTTTGCGATCCCCGCCGGGCTCCGGGACCGGCGTCGCGGATAGGAGAGCGACAGTATAGGGGTGCTGGGGGCGGCCGACGACTTCGTCGGACGGTCCTTCTTCCACCGGCTCACCCAAATACATTACGATAATCCGATCCGAGATCTGGTGCACCAGCGCGAGATCGTGCGCGATGATGAAGAGGGCAATGTGAAGACGGTCCTGAAGATCGCGCAACAGATTGATAATCTGCGCTTGAATCG
>CAYGKG010000215.1:1967-2228 GCA_964350495.1 uncultured Alphaproteobacteria bacterium | reverse complement strand
GCTACGAATATCTTGGCGTCACGCCTTGCGCGGCTCGAGTACGAGGGAATCCTGACGAAAACTCAAGATCCTGAGAACCGAACACGGTACGCCTACGGCTTGACGGAGAAGGGAAAGGCGCTCGTGCCTGTCATGCTGGAAATCATGGACTGGTCCGAGGCGTGGGATCCTCAAACCGAAGTGCCGCCCGAGTTCGCCAGAGAACTTAGGCGGGATCGCGGTTCCCTTGCCCGCAAAATTATCGCGGAGTTGTAGCGAGTT
>CAYGKG010000215.1:1687-1957 GCA_964350495.1 uncultured Alphaproteobacteria bacterium | reverse complement strand
ACCCGCCAACGTCTGGGGGACGGGCACCGCATGCGCCGATAGACTGCCGGGAGTCCACGGCGGGTGTCGCGTGTCTCACCCGTTGAGGATTGATGATGAGCCGAACACAGTCGCGGCCTCTACATGCTGGTGGGCCGATGGCGGCTAGACCGCGTTGGCCACGGCTTTCACCGCTTCTTCCATCTCGTCGGTATCGGTCTTCCTATCTTCATCGACGGCGACACGTTCGGCCAGTGCGAACAGTTCGTGCTCGCCCGGCACGCCTTTGAG
>CAYGKG010000215.1:0-1677 GCA_964350495.1 uncultured Alphaproteobacteria bacterium | reverse complement strand
TCTTCGACACCAACACGGTCTCACCGATTTCTTTGGTCATGCTCTCGACGCGGGCAGCCTGATTGGCGGCGAGGCCGATAACGGTGAATTCGAGTCGCTGCGGGATGCCGATGTTGCCGTAAGTAACATCACCCAAGTGCAGGCCGATGCCGTACTTGATCGGCGGGCAGTTGTCCTTCTGTTCTTCATTGGTGTCCGCCACCTTGACGGCCACTTCTTGACTGGCCCTGATCGCGCGGCGGCAGGCCTCGGCGGTGCCGGTGGCATCGATGCGTACTTTGTCGGCCGCATCGGAAATCGGGAAGATTGCGAGGACCGCGTCGCCAATATAGCGCAGCACTTCGCCGCCGTTTTCGATCACGGCGGTGGCAACGCAATCGAAATAGCGGTTGAGGTGCGCGAGATACTCGTCCTGCGCCATGCTTTCGGACAGCGCGGTCGAATCGCGGAAATCGCTGAACCATATGACGGCATGGATGCTGTCGCCGTCACCCAGCTTGACTTGGCCTTGGAGCACGCGCCGCCCGGTATGAGCACCGAGATAGGCTTCGAGCAGGCCGATCGCCGTGTTGCGCTGGGTATGGACTTCGAACAGGCGGCCCAAGACTGGCAGGATTTCGTATACCCGGTTGAGGTCGCGGGCACGAAAGCCGCCTTTCTCCCTCGCCGAAATCGAAAGAATGCAGGTCTGCCCGTCGCTGAATTTGAACGGCATTGCGCAATAGTCGGTCGCGCCCGCTTCGAGAAGCTCCTCAAGAATGGCATAATCCAGTCGAATGTTCTCGCCTTCGAGCCGGCGCCGAACACCGCCAGCGCCGTTCAGGATGGTCGCGACCGGGCTTTCGGAGAAGACCGGGCGGTGCAGAAGATCGTGTGGCGCGTAGCGCACTACGATTTCAGGTTCGTCGATCTCCCATATCATCTGGCAGGCAAAAACCTGCGGGTGCAGGTTGGGAATGATCACGCTGACCCGCCAGATAGGGATGTTCACCGTCTGCATCGCGGCAACGAAGCTCTTGTACAGCGACTCGTTGGAGTCTGCCGAGAGCGCGTCGTGTACCGCCCAGCGGACCAACGGGTTCTCGTAGGACGCGGCGTCGCTTGATCCCGGTTCCACCAAGTCGTCGCCCCTATAGATTGCCGTCACTTTGTTATGGTCGAAGGCGACGTAGCCGCGCAAGGCTTCACCTTCGGCGTATGGATCCTCATAGGCCCATACCGCATCGTCGGTGGTTTCGCCACCGACGCATAGCGACCAGTGGGTCGCATTGCCTTTGAATGGACAGTGGGTCTGCGTTGCGGACTTGCGCAAGTAGTCGTGGTTCACGTCCTCGAACGGCAGGTAGTACACCGGCGGCAGGCGCGACTCGTGCAAAATGACCGCCCGCTTGCTGTTGGCGATCCAGGTGCCGTCGTGCTCGACACGAATGCGATCGAAACAGGGCTCAACCCGCAGCGTGTCATCGAAACGGGAAAGGTCGCCCGTCGTCATGTCGTGGTCCTCTCTAGAGTCCGAAAAACCCTCGTATTTGGGGTTTTGCCGGCATTTTAAGAGGATATTAGCGGTTGGGTAGCTATTGAAGGCTAAAGACCCACAAATGTCGTGGCTCAACTTGTTTCAGGTGTTTCCAAAGGCGTTGCCGCGAAATCCCTTTCCGCCTAGACCCGGCCGCACTA
>CAYGKG010000214.1:0-2255 GCA_964350495.1 uncultured Alphaproteobacteria bacterium | reverse complement strand
CGATGCGCGGCGTAGGGGTAAGTGCTGTGTTTTTTTTGGGCGGCGATTTTAGATTTTGCGCTGCGAATAGGGGGGATCTAACGGCGGAAGGCTCGGACCGTCGGCCTGATCCCGCGGGTCTGGTTTCCGGAGGATGGGTCAGCCTACGTCTGGCCGTCTTGCTGCTGGCCGCCGCGTGTCTGCTCGGCCTATTGCCGGCCCATAGCGGCGCTCAAACCTTGCCGCAACTCAACACGCGTGTACACCTGGGCGCTCAAAGCTGTGGCGGCTCGGTTTGTCACGGTGCAACGCAAGCTTGGCCGACCTCGTCCGTGACGCAGAACGAGTCGATCATTTGGTCTAAGCACGATCGACATTCGCGAGCCTTTAGGACGCTCACCACCGACGCTTCAAAGCGCATTGCCCGCAATTTCGGGATCGACGACGCAACAACCTCACAGGTTTGCCTCGGGTGTCATGCCGACAACGTTGCGCCCGATGCACAGGGACCCCTTTTCGACATCGCCGACGGCGTCGGATGCGAGGTCTGCCATGGCGGCGCGATCGACTGGATCGGGGCCCATGTCGACAATCTTAGGTCGCATGAGAATAACTTACGGCTCGGTCTGTATCCGACCGTCGACCCCCTAGCCCGAGCCCGGCTCTGCGCGTCGTGCCATGTCCAGTCGGCGCAGCTTTTCGTTAGTCATCGTCTCTACGGCGCCGGCCATCCGAGGTTGAGGTTCGAACTCGACACATTCCTGGTCCTTCAGCCCATGCATGCGCGAATGGACGAGGACTACATCCTGCGGAAGCGACCAGCCAGCAACGCGAAGTTCTGGGCTGTCGGTCAGATCGTGACGGCGCAAGCGCTACTCGGGGTGATGGCAGACCCTGCGCTAACCGTCGATGGCCGGTTTCCCGAACTCGCCCTCTTCGACTGCCAATCGTGTCACCATCGAACGAAAGACGCCGATGACGCAGCTTGGCGTTCATCGCAAAAGGTATTGCCGAGGCTCGATCTATCCGCACTGATCTTGGCCGCGGGGATCGCCGAGGCGCTTGCCCCGGACCTCGCGCCGGACCTGATTGCCGGCGTGGAGACTCTCCGTGCGTCGGGCGAGCGCTCCATGACCGACGTCAATCGTGGCGCCGCACAATTGGCGCGACCCATTTCCGCACTCTTGCTCCGCGTCCAAAAGCTACCCTTTTCGGCCACGGAGCGAGATGCCGTGCTGCGCATACTGCTGCGACGCGGACGGGACGGCGAATATCGAGACTTCTCCGATGCCGAGCAGGCGATTATGGCGGTGGCATCCCTGGTCGTAGCCTCCGCCAACGATTCGCCGACGGGCACGGCGGTGACGGCAGCAGCGGCAGGGCTCGAGTCGCTATATGAGGCGACCGGCGACCAGGAGCGTTTCAACGCGATCGCGTTGCAAGACGCAATGGATCGGATTATGGCAGCTTGCGGCACGCCGTGCGGCATCGCCCGCAATTAGAGGTTGGTAGATGAGTATTGCCTTTCGAACGATTCTTGCGGCCCTAATCCTTGTTGGCGCAGCGACGCTGGCTTCCACACCGAGCCGCGCGCAAGCCAAATCATCGGACCCAGTTCGCGAGGAGTTCGCTCCTGCACGCGACGGGTCGGATGTACCCCCGGCGTATCGGGCCTCCGTCAACATGAACGACGGCGCTGCCGCGCACACCGCATTGCTTGCAGAAGAGTCCTACCCCTCGGCAGTCGAATGCGGTCGTTGCCACCAGCGGATTTTCACCGAATGGGCTTCCTCCAACCACGCCTATGCGTCGATCTCGCCGATGTTTCACAAGTTCGAGCAAGCGATCAACGATCTTAGTTCTGGAACCATCGGTACCTTCTGCGTGCGATGCCACCAACAGGTGGGAACTCAACGCGGCGAGCCGCGAGAGCTTCCGCTGTGGGAGCGCTCGCAGGTGGCACGCGAGGGCATTACGTGCATTACCTGTCACCGGGTCAGTGCGGCTTTCGGCAAGGTCAACGGCGAACGCCACATCGAACCGGGGAGAGTCTACGAACCGGTCTACAACAGCGGGAGCGCGGAAAATCTGGGCGACGTTCTGGCGGATACCGAGCGCTATGGCGTCGCCACCGACCCGGAGATGGACGGCACGCCGATTCACCGCGGGGCGGTCGTTTTCGAACAAATAGGTCGTTCAGAGTTCTGCGTTTCCTGTCACCAGGTCGCGGTCAACCTTGGTATCAAGCTCGAAGTGGTGTGGGAGCAGTACCGCGA
>CAYGKG010000213.1:0-2292 GCA_964350495.1 uncultured Alphaproteobacteria bacterium | reverse complement strand
CGGTTTTCCGTCTCGGCGTCGTGCAGCTTTTCAGAGGTATCCATTGCATCCCGCGATTCGGATCTGCGAACACATCCTCGGTCCGCGCGAAATCTTCCGCGTTGGAACGCTCGAAATCAAGGGCTGGCCGGGGCGCGGTTGCGCACGATCGCCAATACGCCGCTCGCGAGCCCGAACGCGAACGCGCCGCTATCCAAGTCGATAACGGCCATCCGTGTCGACACCCGCGCAGGCAGGGGCGATTCACCAAGATCTTTGAACACCCCGCCGGCAAAGCTGACAACGCGCAACGCGCTGCGGTCGGCGCTTGGCACGACGATATCGACGATGCCGTCACCGTCCATATCCGTCAGATGGAACAAATCGAGGTCGCGCGACCCGATGAAGTGATTGGAGAAACCGCGCGCGCTGTGCTCCATCTTCAGTTCCCTGCCACCGAGCTCGTAGAGCTCTAGAATCCCACCGATGTGCGGCGTCTTGACCAACGCGACCTCAGGACGACCGTCGCCGTCGAAGTCCGCCACACCGATCGGGTTGAGCCAGCGATTGGGTTGCCCAATCGGTGCGGTTTCAGCGATCAGTTCCAGCTTTCCGTCTTTGACACCCAGAACCGCAAGCGCGGCACCGGCATCGAGGTAGGAGCGAACCACCAAAATCTCATCGCGACCGTCGCCATCGATGTCGTGGAGGCGTGGCGCAAGATCTTCGAAGACCGAGTCCGGTGGCAGCTTGAAGTCGAGCATGGCGCCGCTTCTGGACCGAACGCTGAGACCGCTCGCCTCGATTACATCGCCGAGCACGCCGTGGCGATAGCGGCTGGTCGGTCCGGTGAGATAAGCCTCGCTAAGATCGCCACCGCCCAAGGTGACAATTCCATCGGGAAGCATGTCGGGGCGGCGCATGGGAGGTTGCTGTCGATAGGACCCGAGACGTTCGGTCACGGTCTGGCCTACCGCGGACTCGCCAATACGAAAGAAGGCGCCGGAGCGCGTGAGGGCAACTATCTTTCCTTGGTCCTCGAACAGATCCACGACCCCGCCCGGCAGCGTCGCCAGTTCGATCGACCACTCGGCTGCGGACAGAGGCGCAGCGGTCGCAACCCAGCCAGCCGCTACGATCAGCGGCGCGACAAAAAATCTCATCTGTTGGAATCCCAGAGGACCGGTGGCGACAGTCCTACACGAATCGGCGCCGTGCCGTGTTCACGAATTGTCGAGGAAGGATGTGATCGACCGCGCCCAACCAGTCACCGCCTGGTCGGTACTTTCCGCCGAATCGTAAAAATCGTGATCGGTCTGAACGGCATTTGGCAGCAGCGCCGCGCAGGCTGCATCCAAACGGCCCAGCATGGTGGCGCACGCGACGCGGGGAAGCTTCTCGTCGGTCGGGTACTCGAAAGCTGCGCGAAAATTCTTGTCGAGCGACCGCACGTTTTTAAGCGTATGGACGGTTCGATTATGCAGTGCCGCCGCCGACGGGAGGCCAACCACACGGCTGTTCTCCACCTCGCGGCGAAAATAGGGCCAGTACAGGAAGGAATCCCGGACGAAGTGCCAACTCCAGCGAAGCTGGCTACCGTGCTGATCGATCGCAATGGGCGGGACATAATGTTCTGCGAGGTCTTTGCGCTGCGCTGCGTCCATGTGACCGGCGCCATCGAGGATCAGATGTCGCACCCGTTTTGGCGCCTGGACAGCCATTTCCGTCGCCGCACGGGCGCCAAAATGACTGCCATACAAATCGAATTGATCGATCTTGAGAGCGGAGAGCGCGGTTAGAAGCACGCCGGCATAATCGCCCATCGTCGGATTCGACCAGGGCGCGGGATCGGAATCGCCCAGTCCCAGGGGGTCGATCGCGACCGTCGGACGCTCGCCAAGCGCCTCCATTAAGCGCACTTGTTCGAACGCGCTCATCTGCGGGATCATCACCAGGGGCGTCGCCGTTCCAGCAGCGGGACCGGCCGTCACAACGTGAAGCTGGCCCTCCGGCGTATCGACGAAGTCGCGGCGGATGCTCATGACGGCGATCCGGGTGGCCGCGCGCCGGCGCGCTCGACGATCAAACCGTAATGTTCCGGCCGCCGGTGTTTCTCAAAGGCAAACCAGGTTTCCTTGTAGGAACGGCACAGGTCAAGATCGCATTTAGCCACGATAAGTTCGTCCTCCAATGTCGCGGCCATTGCCACGATTTCGCCCGACGGTGCGATGATGACACTTTGACCCAGCATATCGACGCCCTCCTCGCGGCCGGCCTTGGCGACACCCGCAACCCAAGCGCCGTTCTGCTAGG
>CAYGKG010000212.1:583-2302 GCA_964350495.1 uncultured Alphaproteobacteria bacterium | reverse complement strand
CACCGCCCCGCCCCCCCCTCCCCCCCCTCGCCGCCCCCGACGGCACGGGCAACCTCGGCAAAATCGGCGAGCTCACGCTCAAATGTTCGCACTTCCGGTCCGTTGATAAACCCGCCATGCTCGATCACCCTCGCGATTGCCTGAATCAGAGCGGGCTGAATGCGTTCTCGCTGCGCCGCGAGATCGATGAAAGGCAGTGCCGTTTCTTGTTGCCCGCTCAACGTGAATTTGCTTCCAAAATGACTTCCTCCAAAATGTCGGGCGTGCTTTCACGGTAGTGGCGGCCCGATCGCGGGCAAACCAGATCGGCGCCTAGCCTGTCCCCGGTATGACTGACCCAACCTATCCGGCGCGCCGGAACACCGACGACGAGCGCGAACGCCGATACATTCTGAGTCACGACAGCACCAGCGCCTACCATGCAGTAGGGACCCAGTTCAACACCACAGACTATAGTTGCATTGGCGCCAATGGTTGCACCACGTCGAACCACGGTCGAGCTGAACTCGTCGCGCCGGTTTACCTCGGCGCGGGGGTTGCGAACATTGGTGAATACGCAACTTGGTCCACAAAAGACGCCGTCTTCCAAAGTGACGCCCTTGTACACACTGACATTGTTTTGGATCTTGCAGTCGTTGCCAATTTTGACGTCAGGACCGATCGACACATTTTGTCCTATGACGCAGCGCGACCCCACCGAACTTCCCGGAAGGATGTGGCTGAAATGCCATATTTTGCTGCCACTACCGATCGTTGACGGTCGATCCAACCGCGCCGTTTCATGCACAAAGATGTCATCGGCCGGCGCCACAAGGGAAACCGGTCGACCCGAAGTCATGGAGCGTTCGGCGGCGTCGAGAACGCTCAGCACTGCAACGCCTTCCGCGCCATCTGTCCGCGGCGTGCGGCGTGTGGCTATACATTCCAGGAAATGCTCGCATTCAAGTCTCAGAGGTTCGTCTTGATCGAGCGGCACTCGTTCGCGATCGGCTTTTTCGGGGATCGGCATGCCTTCGCGCCATTCGATGCGGTGCGCATAGAGCGAGAGCTTGCTATCCCAGGGCTCGCCATCATCGAACACGGCCATGCCCTGATCGCCGACCACAATAAGCTTTTGTTCCTTAAACGGGTGCAACCAAGATACAAACACGTGCGCACTTTGACCGCCGGGAAACGACATGTGGGTCGTGGTTACATCGGCGATCGTGCGGTGCAGATAATAGCTCCCGGTTGCACTCACCGTCTCAGGCAAGGCCCCGACCAGCGACAGGATCATCGACAAATCGTGCGGTGCAACACTCCAAAGAATGTTCTCTTCGCGGCGCACCTTTCCGAGATTTAGCCTATTCGAATAGAGGTATTGGAGACGGCCAAGGCGACCGGCCCGCACGAACTCGCGCAACTTCAAGAACGCCGGGTGGTACTGCAACAAGTGCCCGACCATGAGGATGCGGCCCTTATCGCGCGCAAGGGAGACCAGTGCATCCGCCACTGCGACGTCCAACGCCAGCGGCTTTTCTACGAACACATCCTTGCCCGCCAGCAAAGCCTCGCGCGCAAGCGTCGCGTGTCGTTCGGCAGGAGCGGCGATGACGATTCCAGCGATGTCCGAATCCGCCAGAACATCCGTAAACCCGCGCGCCGGCACACCGTGCTCTTTGGAGAGCGCAGCCGCGACGCCCGGATCGACGTCGTAAATCGCCGCCAACGATCCTAAGT
>CAYGKG010000212.1:0-573 GCA_964350495.1 uncultured Alphaproteobacteria bacterium | reverse complement strand
TTCAAATTCGCCCAAACATTTTTCCCCACTACCCGCAACCGACTACCGCAACGGAAGTGGCGTCCGCGGTCATAGGGGCCTATCGAAGCTTGAGAACATAATCGAATCAATTGATTTCCGCCGATGACTCGACGATGGCCCATTTATGCCCCGGTCGCCAAGCCGCAGCAAGGGAGTTTTCGCGTACCCCACCCTGTTGCTCCCGACACGATGCCTCACACAAGTTCGAGGCCATGCCAAAATGTTGGCACCTCATGCAGCACCTGCGCCGAGTTGACCGACGTGCTGTTTGAAGAGTCTGATTCTCCAAACTTATGATCGACACGATAGGTATATCGATCGAAGAAGGGCTAGACGAACTGACAAAATATCTCGTTCGTAGTTTCAATGTGATCGGCGGCTAGGATCGTTGACGGGCGGAAGGCCAGCCATGCATTCCCGGAAAAGCCATCGCCAGTCGTTGCATACTGTGCTCCGAAACCCAACATGATCTGGGAGATTGTACCCTGTGGGAGCACCCCATGATCGTTCATCGCCGCGGCGTCATGTCCGCGCTTGCTGCACTGCCCGTCG
>CAYGKG010000211.1:0-2382 GCA_964350495.1 uncultured Alphaproteobacteria bacterium | reverse complement strand
TGAGGTCTTTCTCATCGACTTTGACCTCGTCCCGACAGGTTCCGAAGGACAGCGGTGGAATGGCTCGGTCGCCAACTGAGTAGCGGCTCACCGCGCTGCCGACCGCGAGGACCCGACCGACACCTTCGGAGCCGGGGACGCCACCTGGGCTGGGTCCCGAGAAAGGGCGCACGCCGGTTACGCGGTAGATGTCGGCGATATGCAGGCAGGCCGCCTCCATCCCAAGCAGAACGTCGTGGGCGCCCAGCGCCTCACGCTCATCCTCAATGATTTGAAGGACGTCTCGGGGGGCACCGAAGGCGCTGTAGTAGGCCCGTCGCGGCATAGCGCTTACTCCTGTTGTTTCGGCGCTAGTCTACCCGGCTGCCTTGATGAGGCGAAGGGCGTGTGGTTGATTGCCTCACTTTCCATTCGGATGCCTGCACAGGAGATCGAGCGGTGGCAACGGCCGACAAACCGGAGAATCAAGGTTTGAGCCCGATCGAGGGTGGACTGCTGGAGCGCTTTCCCGACCCGGTCGTTGTCGTCGATTCGCGCCGTCATGTTGTCGCAGCCAACGAAGCTGCGCGAAAATTCCTTCCGGCAAATTACTTCGGCCGCGATTTGTCTATGTCGCTTCGCCATCCGGACGTTCTGGAAGCGGTCGACCAAGCCTTTGCAACAGCAGGTGACGATGAGCGTCAGATCATTTTGCCGGGTACGGTCGCGCGGATTTTCGATCTGCGGGTGTTCGTTCTGCGTAACGAATCGACTGCACGAAATGAAGCTGTGTTGGTGTTCCGGGATGTCACCTCGGCCAAGCGTTCCGAACAGATGCGTGCGGATTTTGTTGCCAACGTGAGCCACGAATTGCGTTCCCCGCTATCTGCCATGATCGGATTCATCGAAACGCTGCGCGGGCCGGCGCGCGAGGACCCGGAAGCCCATGCGCGATTCTTGGCCATCATGAACGACGAAGCGCAGCGGATGGGCCACTTGATCGAGGACTTGCTGTCGTTGTCGCGGGTCGAGGTGAACGAGCACATCGCGCCAACGAGTGTCGCCGACGTCGCAGGGATACTGGCCGGTCTCAAGGAAGCCCTAGGCCCACGGGCCGCTGAGCGCAAAATGACGATCGATCTCGATACCGGCGGCGATCTGCCACTCGTTTTCGGCGACCCCGACCAGCTCCACCAGGTTTTCCGCAACTTGGTCGAGAATGCGATCAGTTATGGACGCGAGGGAACGCCGATTCGGCTCATCGCTCGCCGTGTCGACAGGATGCCGCGAATTGGTGTGACCGGCGTCGCCGTCTCCGTCGCGGATCCGGGAGAGGGAATTCCCGACGAAGAAATCCCGCGCTTGACCGAACGTTTCTACCGGGTCGACAAGGGGCGTTCGCGCAGCATGGGGGGGACAGGACTTGGGCTTGCGATCGTCAAACATATCGTCAGCCGACACCGGGGTACCTTGACGGTCGACAGTGTGGTTGGCCGCGGGAGCAAATTTACCGTCACAATCCCGACCGAAGCCGAGTGACGTCCCAGCACCGGCGGTTTTCTGCGGCTCTCATTGTCACAAAACCGCAACGTTGGTGTCATAGAACGGTCCCCGGGCCGAACTAGGGTCCGCCGCGCCGCACATGATGGATGGCAGCGGCTTGGACACACAAACTGAAGGTTTCATCTCATGATCGGAAGATCTCTTGTTATCGCCTTGGCGGCCGGACTCGTGGCTGCAGGCGCTGCGGAAGCCCGCGACCAAATCAGGATCGTCGGCTCCTCTACCGTTTTCCCCTTCTCGACGGCGGTTGCCGAACAGTTCGGCAAGACCACGTCGTTCAAAACGCCGGTCGTTGAAAGCACCGGCACCGGCGGCGGCATGAAGTTGTTCTGCTCCGGGGTTGGCGAAGGTCACCCGGATATCACCAACGCTTCGCGCCGGATCAAAACTTCGGAAGCCAAAGATTGTAGCGACAAAGGCATCGATATCACCGAGGTCAAGGTCGGTTTCGACGGGATCGTCCTCGCGAACGCAAAGAGCGGTCCCAGTGTCGCAATCAGCCGCGAGATGATTTTCCTCGCTCTCGCAAAGGACATCTGGCAGGACGGCAAACTCGTCCCCAACCCCTACACGACCTGGAATCAAATCGACCCGTCGCTCCCGAACGCCAAAATCGAGGTTCTCGGTCCGCCGCCGACCTCGGGAACCCGTGATGCCTTCGTCGAACTCGTCATGGAGCACGGAGCGGCGCAGGTTATGGGCGATCTGAAGAAAATGGACGCTAAGTTGTTCAGCACCGCGTCCAAGTCGGTCCGCGAAGACGGCGCTTACATAGACGCTGGTGAGAACGACAACCTGATCGTGCAGAAATTGGTCGCCAATCCGAACGCGATGGGCGTT
>CAYGKG010000210.1:0-2424 GCA_964350495.1 uncultured Alphaproteobacteria bacterium | reverse complement strand
ACCGACCCCGATCGCTGCGGCATCTTGCCGTTCGTGTTCGAAGACGGGATGTCGTTCGAACGCTACGCCGATCATGTGCTCGATGTGCCGATGTATTTCGTCTACCGCGACGGTACCTACCGCGACGTCTCGGGCCAGAGTTTTCGCGATTTTCTGGACGGCAAGCTACCGGCGTTGCCAGGCGAAAAGCCGACCTTGCGCGACTGGGAAGACCACATGACGACGCTGTTTCCCGAAGTGCGGATGAAGCGCTTCCTGGAAATGCGTGGCGCCGACGGGGGCCCGTGGGGACGGCTGTGCGCATTGCCGGCGCTTTGGGTCGGGTTGCTTTACTCGCAAAGCGCGCTCGATGCGGCGTGGGATTTGGTCAAGGATTTCACGCTGGAAGAGCACAACCAGTTGCGAACCGATGTGCCGAAGATGGCCCTCAAGACCCCCTTCCGCGGCGGAACCGTGGGCGACCTCGCGGGCCGGGTCCTCGAGATTGCCCAAGCCGGACTACGCAACCGCGCCCGGTTCGACGGCGGCGGCAGCGATGAGGGCGGCTTTCTCGACCCGTTGATCGAAATCCAACAATCCGGTCGGGCGCCCGCCGAAGAACTCCTGGAGCGCTATGCCGCGGCGTGGGGCGGCAGCGTCGATCCGGTGTTTAGCGAGGAAGCGTACTGAAGCCGTAGTCGCCGGCTCGCCGCAATCGTTCCGGTTGGTCGTTGGGTTGCAGGCGCGGGTCGTGGACCTCGTCGCGGAACGATTCGACGATGTGGTCGGCGAGCGCTTCGACCGCGGCCGAACGCTCGCGCGGCGTGCGCTCCAACGTCAGCACGATGTCGGGCAGGGCGGGGAAACCGTCCTCGATACCCAGCGTGCGCATGCCGGGAGTCAGGGCGCTGCGGCCGATGGTCGTCATGGCGAGCCCGGCATTGACCGCGGCAAATAGCCCCATCAGGGACGGCGAGACGTAGGCGATCCGGTGCAATCGGTCCATGCGGTCGAGCGCGGATACGGTAGCCTCGCGGACATGGCATGGTGCGGCGAAGAGCGCGAGCGGCAGCACCGGTTCGTCTTCGACGCGGTGGTCGCGGGGCGCGGCCCACACGACAGCTTCTTTTTTCAGCGGCTGGCTTTCGCCGGTGAGGGCGCCGCAGGTCACGACGGCAAGATCGATTTCGCCGGCCATTAATGTGTCGCGCAGCCGGTCGGAGGTATCGCAACGCAGGTCGACCTGGACGCGCGGGTGCGACCGGGCGAACCGGGCGAGGATCGGCGGCATGAACACGCCGACATAGTCGTCGGGGATGCCGACCCGCGCGACGCCTTCCATTTCCGGCTGGCGCAGCGAGGACAGGGCGGCGTCCTGTAGCCGAAGAATGCGCCGGGCATAGACCAAAAGGTCTTGGCCAGCTGGGGTCATCGCACTGACCCGGCCGTCGCGCTCGAACAACGGCCGGCCGATTTGTTCTTCGAGGCGCTTCATTTGCATCGAGACAGCCGACTGGGTGCGCCCGACATGGTCGGCGGCGGCGGTGAACGACCCGGTCTCGGCGATCGCCACCAGGGTTCGCAGAAGGTCGATATCGAGATTGCGCTGCATCTTCGATACATAAGCAATTCTGATTGGTTGCGACAAATCAATTCGTTTGATTGATGCCGGAGCGACTTCTACCTATGGCGCAAGAAACGGGTGGGTTTGCCCCCGGTTTTCCTGAGGATTGGACCCCTTAGTGGGGCAATTGAGGAACAAAAAATGGCCGAGATCACGTTGAACGATATCAGCGAAAAGAGTGTTCGCCGCCGCGGAACGACGCTCCCCGAGGTTATCGACCGGCTGGCCCGCTTGGCCCGGCGGTGGCGCAAAGCGCGGCGCGACCGGCGCGCGTTGGCGGGGATGGATGCCCGCACCCGGCGGGATATCGGCGTCAGCGCGGGCGATGTCCGGTCGGCGGCCGGCCAGCCGTGGTGGCGCTGGCCGCTCAACTAAGGGCGCTCCCCAATTGGCGGTCAGTGCCGCTATCATGCGGCATGGACATGAACGAGACGCCGGACGCTGGCGATCCAACGCTGCTCCAGCGTGCGAAGGCGGCGCTGCGGGGCGTTAAACGGCGCTACCTTGTGGCGTTCGTGGTTGCGGGTTTGCTGGCCGACGTGGCGATCGTCGCAGGCGGGTTGTGGTGGATTGGCGTGTTCGATCCGTCCGACCCCGCGGCCGAAGCGCGGCGCGCGTTAACCGCCTGCGAAGCCGGCGCGGCGTCGCAGACGGTTGCGACGCTCGACATCTGCTTTGCAAGTATTCGCCTTGCAACCGACGATCCCGAGGCGCGGCGCGTGACGGCGCATGGCGAGATCGCCGACCGCGCAATCAACCACGTTCAAGCCGCGTGTCGGTTGGCGACACAGCCCGGCGTGCTGCAACGCTGCGCCGAAGCG
>CAYGKG010000209.1:0-2439 GCA_964350495.1 uncultured Alphaproteobacteria bacterium | reverse complement strand
ATCGTTGGCCGCGTCGGACGTCTCGAAGTCGTCGATGCTGACACCGTAGATCGCGTCGCCACCGAATAATTGACTGATCGACGTTTGGCGCAACCGAAACTGAAATTTCGGCCAACCGACCCTCAGATTGTCGACCACGATTCGCGTCGTCTCGCGTCCGAAATCGCGATTCAGATTGGCCAGAAAGCGCTCGACGGCCTTGACGGGATCTTCGTCGAACGCCCCGCCATTGAAATACGGATGGGTCTGGGTTGCAGCGATCGGGAAGTCGGACACGCTGGTGTGGAGAAGCAATCTATCCATCCGCACCGACCCGTCGCCCGCCAGCAGGTCGACGACGACACCGGACATCGACCCGGAGCCGGCATAATCGATCGTGATTCCGTCGGGCGAAAACGATGTTTCGTCCTCGAACTCGAACGCATCGATGCGACCGCTGGTCCCGCCACCCGTGAGGTCGTCGATCACAATGTTTCTTAATCGGACGGTTGCCTTCGATGAAAAGCTGAGCTTGGTGTCCCAGACACCCCAGTAAACCTGCTCCCCGGCGGAAATCCTGGTCACGACATCGCCGAGCGTGGCCACGTCGATCGGGTCCAGCGGCTCGACCGAAAAGGCGTAGCGGTCGTTGCCCAGCGGTGTGACGTTGATCCGCGGCGCGCCGACGGTGACCAACGTGTTCTGACCCGGCACCAACATGATATGGGGCAGCGTGAGCAGGTAGGCGCCACCGGCTCCCGGCTCAACGAAACCCGTCCCGTGGATACGGAGATCGGGACGACGCACCTCAAGAATGTCGAGATAGGCTTCGGCCGCGTCGGCAATCGTCTGCGCGGCGGCATCGTCGGTACCCTGGACGCGCACCTCGGCCCCCAGGGCCACCCCGCAAACCAGAATCGCGCTGAGCGTGGCAGCCGCCGCGCCAAGGGCGCCCGTCACGCCTGGACCAACTGCTGCAACGCGCCCGAGCCCGGGTTGCGCACGATCGCCGTGTCCACCGCGCCCAGCCCCGGCACATCCAAGGTCATGCGCGGCGTATAGGTCTCAACCGCCAGCGCTGCACAATCCTCCAGCGCCGCGCCCAGATCGGGCACCAGAAAGCTTTGCATCAAATAGCCGATGTTGGGCGCCACCGAGTCGGGCACCAGGTCGGGCACCGGGTAGTTCAGCGGCTGCGAGGTCGCGATCTTGCCGAACATGTGATTGCCCTGCATGAACGTCACCTGGGTGCGGCCGCCGTCGGGCACCTTTTGGAATTTGCGGTAATTGTCGCTGTCGAGCACCTGATCGATATGCACGCCCATCTTCAGCACCCGCACATAGAATTCTTTGGATTTCTCGATATCGCGCATGCACGACGCGGTCGTCACGACGGGGGTAAACCCGGTCTTCGTGCGCCCGAAGGCTTCGACATAGGCGCGCATCTTGCCGATCCGCGTCGCCGGGTCCTTGGTCGCGAGCTCGACCCAGTTGATCAGAACCCCGTCGGGCCCTTCGAACACCACCTCGATCGGCGTGCCGACATCGGCGGTAAAATCGTGCGCCACCGGATCGGACCAGAACTCATAGCCGAGTTTGCGGAACTTCTCGGTCTCGCCGACAATATCGGCGGTATAGAAGTTGAGATTGATCAGCCCATAGGCCCGCGCCGGTTTCGCCGCGCGCACGACTTTGCGGTCGGCTGCATCGAATTGCACCAACAGCACCCGCCCGACCGGATCGGGCCCCGCATGCAAGAACACCGCCTGCGCGCTGGCGCCCTTCGGCAGATGCCAAAACGCCTCGAAAGCATCCCCCGCCCAGGTCTCCACCGCCCCCGCCGTCATCCCCGTGAGGTCGCGGTAGAAATGCAGCGAGCGGTCCATGTCCGCGACGCCGATCACGGCAACACTCATGGCCGCCCCCTCGGGCGCAACGATATCTGTGGTCATGGCTAGTCCTCCCCTAAGGTGCAATATACACAAAGACGCCCCTCCCTCGGAGAAGTGCACGCTCTGGATCCCCTCTCCCTTCGGGAGAGGGTGGCCGCCGCGCCAGCGGCGGTCGGGTGAGGGGTGAGGGCTAAGGCGCGCTCAGCCGCCGCTTGCCATCGGCACTCTTCAATATCCCCGGCGCGTCCAAATCGAGCCGATCCCACAGCTTGCACGTCACCTGCTTGTGTTTTTGGTCCAGTGCTTCGCAGTAGTTGGTGTATTCGCACACCCGCACCGCGCCGCCGCGTCCGCTCAGCACCTTCATGAACCAATCGGGATCGGCCAACGACTGGCGCGCGAAGCCGATGACGTCGGCCGCGCCGGACGCGAGCGCGCTTTCCGCCTGATCGAAGCCGTGCATGCCGCCCGCGACCACGACCGGGGTCGCAAAACCCGCGCCCCGCACGGCTACTCGAATCGTGCGCGCAGCCGCCAAATTGCGCCCGAACGGCCCGGTGTCGTCGGA
>CAYGKG010000208.1:0-2444 GCA_964350495.1 uncultured Alphaproteobacteria bacterium | reverse complement strand
TCAGCGTAGCGCGCCGCCGCGCCGCGATCGTCCGCCGGTAGCGTCTCCTGCCAGCATCCCTGCGGCAGGTCGCCGAGCAACTTGAGCGCTTCGATCAGCGAATCTTCGGCCCGCCCGGCGAAACACGTCGGGACCTGGAGGCCCTGCACGGCCTCGATCTCCGGATAGCGGAATACCGCCGCATAGCCCTTGGCGTAACCGCTTCCGGCAATAAACCCGGCTAGCGTGATGCGATGGGTCATCTCTAGGTTGCGCCCGCCGGCTGCCGCACGGGTTGCCCGGCGGCGGTCGTACCAGGGCCAGTAGATACTCATTTCTCGGTAGCGCAGGAAGAACTCGACCAAATGCAGACCGGTCCACACTGGGGTCCACGGCGGCAGGTATTCGCGCAGCATGTTGGTGCGTTCGTGTTCGGGCCATGCCGGATAGCCGTCGAACAACGCCACCGAAACGCGCGCGGGATAACGCCGGGCGAACTCGATCGCCACCGTCGCGCCGGTGTGCGATCCGAACAAGGCGCATCGTTCGATCCCCAGCGCATCCAAGGTTTCGGCGAGGGCTTCCGCATAGTCGCCGATCTCCGGCGACTCGAGCGGCAACGGATCCGACAGCCCGTAGCCCGGGGTGTCCGCTGCAATTGCGGCGTAATCCTGCCCGAACCGTTCGACAAACGTCGTCAGTGCCCACGACGAACTGGGACTGGCGTGGAGCAAGACCACCGGCGCACCGGTTCCCGCGCGGCGGTAGTGGACCTGCCGGGTGCCGACGGTGACGAAGTGCCGCGTGACGCTCATGGTCCGCCGTCGAGAAACCCATCGACGGCGTCGGCGATGGCGTCGTTCCGGAAGTCGACCATTTGAAATTCGCCGTCCGGTACCATCACTGCGGCCTCGGGCGCGAAGCGGTGGAATGGATCGTCCTCGATCGAGGCGACCAGGGTTCGCACCGGGATCATCTGCATACGGTCGCGCACCGGATAGTCGAACACGGCCTGCCAGACTTTGTGGTAGTTGCGATAGTGCTTGAGAATGCCGGTGATCTTGCGCGACAGCAGTTTTGGATCGATCTCCGGTTCGATCAGACGGATCGCCTCGATCGATTCGTTGTACCATGGCCAGAACAGCTGTTCGTTGCGCAGGGCAAACCACAGGCTGATGAGGTGCGACCCGTCCGCCTTGGGCTCAATGGGCGGGGCGTAGTGCGGTGCCAGCGCAAGGCGCACGTCGTCGGGCATTGCCAGCGGGGCAAACAACAGCAGGTTGTTCACCCGCGGGCGGTTATTCAGCGTGAACTCGGTGGCCACCGAGGCGCCGCCCTGGTGGCCCAGAAGATCGACCTTGTCCAAGCCGAGCTTGTCCAAGGCCTGCACCAGGACGCCCGCGTAGCCCACGATCGACGGCGCGGCGGGCCAATCGTCCGAATCGCCGTTACCCGGCAGGTCCAGCGCAATGACACGACGACCACGTTTGGCCAGTTCCAGCATGAAGCCGGCATCCAACGACACGTCGCCCGGCAGTTGTGGGAGCAGGATCAGGGGCGGCCCATCGGCGGGGCCTGCGGCGCTCACCGCGAGTTGTCCGAAGTCGAAGTCGAGGTAGCGGCGGTCTAGCTTGCCCGCGACCGAGACCGGGGCCGGCGGCGACGGCGCATTGGCAGGCGCGGGCTGGGTCGCTAGAATCTCTCGGTAGCGCAGTGCGGCTTGGTGCACATCGCGGGGCAATTCCTCGGTCCACGATCCCTCGGCCTTGCGCGCCTCGATCAAAGGAAAGCCTTTGATGAGCGAATCCCCGGTCCGGGCGCCAAAGCAGGTCGGGACCGTAAGTTTCCCGATCGGGTCGAGCCCGGCGTAACGAAACACCGCCGAATAGCCAACATTGTAGTCTTCGCCGGTGATGAAGCGCGGTAGCACCATGTCCTGCATCAGATCGGCCGGCGGCGGTGCCGCGGTGCGCGAGCGCGTCGCGCGGGTCCAGCGGAAGGTCGGCGAATAGATGAACTGCTCGCGGAACTTGTGCCACGTATAAAGCAAGTGCGAGGCGTCCCACTTGGGCTCGTACGGCGGCAGATAGTATTTCGTCATGTCCGCGCGGTACGCGTCCTCATAGGCCGGGTACCCGTCGATCACGAAGATCGACACCCGCTCGGGATAACGCACTGCGAACGCCATCGCGATCGAAGCCCCGGTGTGCGAACCCCATAGCCCGCAGCGATCGATCCCCAGCGCGTCCAACGTGTCCTTCAGCGCTTCGGCGAAATCGGGGATCTCCGGCTTCTCCATGTCCAAAAGGTCGGAATGTCCGTAGCCCGGCGTGTCCAACGCGATCGCGGTAAACCGCTCGGCGAAGACGCGGGTATAGGGATCCAGCGCCCGCGCCCAGCTCGGCGAGGCGTGCAGCATCACCACCGGCGGGCCTGAGCCCGCGCGCCGCTAATGCACCCGTCGG
>CAYGKG010000207.1:0-2510 GCA_964350495.1 uncultured Alphaproteobacteria bacterium | reverse complement strand
TCGACGGCCAGGGCAACTTCGGCAACATCGACGGCGATAACGCCGCCGCCATGCGCTACACCGAGGCGCGCCTCACCGCCGTGGCCGAATCGCTGCTCGACGGGATCGAAGAAGATGCCGTCGATTTCCGCGAAACCTACGACGGGAGCGAAGAAGAGCCGCTGGTGCTGCCGGCGCGCTTTCCCAATTTGCTGGCCAACGGGTCCTCCGGAATTGCCGTCGGCATGGCGACCAACATCCCGCCGCACAATGCGGGCGAGATCTGCGATGCCCTGCTGCACCTGATCAAGTTTCCCAAGGCCACCGTCGCCAAGTTGCTCGGCTACATGCCGGGGCCGGATTTCCCGACCGGTGGTATCTTGGCCGAATCGCCCGAAGCCCTCCTTGAGGCGTATACCACTGGGCGCGGCTCGATGCGCATTCGCGCCCGTTGGGCGGTCGAGGACCTGGGGCGCGGCGTATGGCAGATCGTCGTCACCGAGATGCCCTACCAGGTGCAAAAGGCCCGCCTGATCGAGCGCGTCGCCGAGATGATGCAGGACAAAAAGCTGCCGCTGCTCGACGACATCCGCGACGAATCGGCGGAGGACGTGCGCCTCGTCCTGATCCCGCGCAGCCGCAGCGTCGATCCCGATCAGTTCATGGAACTGATGTTCCGCAGCACCGACCTCGAGGTCCGTTTCGGCCTCAACATGAACGTCCTCGACATGGGCCGCACGCCCAAGGTGATGAACCTGCGCGAGGTGCTCCAGGCCTTCCTCGACCATCGCCACGACGTGCTGGTGCGTAGGGCCAAGCATCGCCTCGCCAATATCGAACACCGGCTTGAGGTTCTTGCGGGCTACTTGATCGCCTACCTCAACCTCGATGAGGTGATCAAGATCATCCGCGACACCGACGAGCCCAAGCCGAAGTTGATCAAGGCGTTCAAGCTGACCGATGTCCAGGCCGAAGCAATCCTCAACATGCGCTTGCGCGCGTTGCGCAAGCTTGAGGAAATGCAGATCAAGGGCGAACACGACAAGCTCACCGCCGAGATGAAGGACCTCCAGGCGCTGCTCCGCGACGAGAAGAAACGCTGGGCGACGATCGCCGACGAAATCAAGGCGACCCGCGACGACTTCGGAATCAAGACGGCGCTCGGCGCGCGCCGTACCGAAATCGGCGCGGCGCCGTCGGGCGAGGTCGTCTCGCTCGATGCCTTCGTCGAAAAAGAACCGATCACCGTCATCTGCTCGGCCAAGGGCTGGATCCGCACGATGAAGGGCCATGCCGATCCGACCGGCGACGAGAAATACAAGGACGGCGACGGGCCGCGCTTCTGGATCAAAGCCGAAACCACTGACAAGCTCCTGATGTTCGGCACCAACGGGCGCTTCTACACCATCGCCTGCGACAAGCTGCCGGGCGGGCGCGGTTTCGGCGACCCCGTGCGCCTCATGATCGATCTCGGCAACGACGACGATATCGTTGCCTTGTTCGTCCACGATGCCGCCCGCCGGATCCTCGTGGCCTCGGCCGACGGTCGCGGTTTTGTCGTGCCCGAACAGGCTGTAGTGGCCCAAACGCGCGGCGGCAAGCAAACGCTCAATGTCGGCGGCGGCAACAAGGCGGCGGTGTGTACGCCGGCCGAGGGCGATTCGGTCGCGGTGATCGGCGACAACCGCAAGATGGTGATCTTCCCGCTGGCCGATGTTCCCGAAATGACCCGCGGTCGCGGCATCACCCTGCAACGCTACAAAGACGGCGGCCTGTCGGATGTCATTTGCTTCGTCAAGAAAGAGGGACTGACGTGGCGTACTGGCGGCAAGTTCCGTACCGAGACCGACCTTGTCGCCTGGGTGAACAAACGCGGCAACGCGGGGCGCCTCGCGCCGCGCGGGTTCGCTGCGACCAACAAGTTCACCTGAACCGATAGCGTGGCGATGATTCGCAGGATCGCGTTTCTCGCTTCCGGCGCCGGCACGACCTTCGAGGCCGTCGCCCAAGCGTGTCGCGCGGGCGACCTCCCGTTCGACCCCGTGCTGCTGATCGTCAACAACGCTAAGGCCGGCGCGTTCGATCGCGCCGCCCGCCTCGGCATTGCCGCCCGCCACATCGGCGCCAAGACCGAAGGCGGCGATGCCGCCGCCGATGCCGCCATCGCCGCGGCCCTCGCCGCAGCCGGTGTCGATTTGGTTGTGCTGGTGGGGTACTTGAAGAAGATCGGTCCGCAGGTGCTCGCCGCGTTCAAAGGACGCATCGTCAACACCCATCCGGCCCTGTTGCCCAAGTTCGGCGGGCCCGGTATGTACGGCATTCGGGTGCACACCGCGGTGCTGGAGGCAGGCGAACGCGAGACCGGCGTGACCGTGCATCTCGTCGATGCGGAATACGATCGCGGCCCGATCCTCGCCCAGGCCACCGTCCCGGTCCTGCCCGACGATACGCCCGACTCCCTGGCCGCGCGCGTCCAGGCCCGCGAAAAACCCTTCCTCATCGAGACGCTGCGGCGGATAGCCGACGGCGAT
>CAYGKG010000206.1:0-2517 GCA_964350495.1 uncultured Alphaproteobacteria bacterium | reverse complement strand
AACCGGAAACGACAGCACCAGCGTAACGATCAGTGTCAGCAACGACCCCATCACAGCGCCCAGAACGCCGGCTTGCTCCGGCTCGCGGCTATCGGCGCTGGTGAAGAAGTCGATATTGAAGCGTTTTTCTACCAGTCCCTTTGCTGCAAGGGCGTCGATCCAAGCGATCTGTTGATCGCTAACCTTGCGTTCGTCTTCCGGGACATCTCGGGGAATTTGACCTTTGACGAAACTATCGAGATCGGCGGAGGCCTTGACCCAAATTGTCCGTTGGGTCCCGATCAAAGACGGATCCTTAAGCACCAAATTCAGCAACCGAATGTCGGCACCCGAGCTGACCAACCGGGTTAGTTCACGGCGATCCCGCCGCCCCTCAACATCCGGAAAATGCTGCAGCAACGCCTCGCGGACGAGCACGGCGTAGTTGGCCGAGCGCAAGTTCGATTCGTGTCGGGTACCCTGTGGGTCGATGACATCGGCACGAAAGTCGATATCCACTTGCATGTAAGTTTGCTGAAAGGCGGTGTAGCCGGTTCCAACAATCGTAATGAGCAGAACCGACAGAATCGCGAGTGCCGAGAAAATCGCCGCCAATCCATAGTACTTGAATCGCCGTTCAGCGCGGTGCCGCTTGCTGAGGCGGGCACGGGCGGCGGGATCCGCAAGGGACCGTCCGGCTAGAACATCAGTCATACTTTTCTCGATACTTACGGACGACGCGCAGGGCGACAATGTTGAGGCCCAGGGTCATAACAAAGAGCACCAGACCCAGCGCAAAGGCCGCGAGGGTCTTTGCGCTGTCGAATTCTTGATCGCCTGTCAGCAGCGTGACGATCTGAACCGTGACCGTTGTAACAGCCTCGAAGGGATTGGCCGTGAGGTTGGCCGCCAATCCGGCGGCCATCACGACGATCATCGTTTCGCCAATCGCCCGGCTGACCGCCAATAGTACGCTGCCAACAATCCCCGGTAGGGCGGCCGGCAGCACCACTTTGACCACGGTTTCTGACTTCGTCGCGCCCATCGCGAACGAGCCGTCGCGCAGGCTTTGGGGCACGGCATTGATCACATCGTCCGACAGAGACGAAATGAAGGGAATGATCATGACACCCATGACCAGCCCTGCGGCAAGCGCGCTTTCCGAGGCGACATCGAGCCCTAGTCCTTCGCCAAAACCGCGGATCGCCGGCGCAACGGTCAGGGCCGCGAAGAAGCCATAGACCACTGTCGGAATCCCCGCGAGCACCTCCAAAATCGGCTTAATGACAGCGCGGAAGCGTGGGCTTGCGTACTCGGCCATGTAGATCGCGGAAAAAAGCCCGATGGGCACCGCAACCAGCATAGCAATCAACGTAATGAGCAACGTTCCGGCAAAAATCGGAACCGCGCCAAACGCACCGGACTGACCGACCTGATCTGCCCGGAGGGCCGTCTGCGGGCTCCATTGAATGCCGAATAGGAACTCGAACGGCGAGACCATGGAAAAGAAACGGATCGATTCAAAAAGCAACGAGAGGACAATGCCGACCGTCGTCAGAATGGCGATCGTCGACGCGACGATAAGCGTGACGCGAATGGCCCGTTCGACGTGATGCCGGGCGCGAAAAGTTGGATTGACGTTGCGCCACCCAATCGCGAGACCGCCGACGCCGGCAGCAACGGTGAGTGCCGCCATGCCGTAGAACCCGATACTGCGTAGCGCCGCGAAATAGTCTGCAACCGCCTGGAGGTCAGGCGACAAGTCCGTGCTCGTAATGCCGCCCTGGGCGTGGTTCTTGATATCGCTTATCAGGAGCGAGAGCCGCGCTGGATCGAGGTTGCGCGCATCGTCGGGAAGGCGCGCCGATAGCAGCAGGTGTATGACCTGGGGTTCCAGAACGAGCCAGAGAACCGCCACACCAAGAGCCGGGATACCGACCCACAGCGCCACGTAAGTGCCGTAATAGACCGGCAGGGAATGGGGCCGGATCGCCGCACCGTTGCCCACGGCCTTCATCGCTTTGCCGCGGCCCAGGTAGTACGCGAGGGCCGACAAACCGAGGAGGAATATGGCGAGCAACAACGTGCTCATGCTGGGGACCGAACCGTTTTGAGGACAAATGAGTGAGGTGGTGACCGGGCCTACCCGGTCACCACCAAGGGACTTACATGCTGAGCGGTGCCATCGACTGAGCTTGGGCGGCAACGGTCTTGCGTTCACCTTCCGGCAACGGAATCAGACCTTTGTCGACGAGGTACCCATCCGGGCCCCAAGCCTTCTCGCTCGTAAATTCCTTCACGAACTCTTCGATGCCGGGAATGACTCCGACATGCTGCTTCTTCACGTAGAAGAACAGCGAGCGCGAAACCGGATACTTGCCAGACGCGATGTTTTCGAAAGTCGGTTGATTTCCTTCGACGACGTCGCCTATGATCTTGTCGCCGTTTTGATCAAGCAATCTGAAACCCAAACCGCCCAACCCCTTCGGATTGGCGACCAATTTCTGCACGATCAGGTTGTCGTTCTCACCAGCGTCT
>CAYGKG010000205.1:0-2518 GCA_964350495.1 uncultured Alphaproteobacteria bacterium | reverse complement strand
ATTTCGCGGGCGCAGTTCGAGTTTGCGCAAAAACGCATTGACGATGCGGGCCTTTCGCATCTCGTTGAAATTCGCCTATGCGATTACCGCGACATCGAAGGTTCGTTCGACCACGTCGTGTCGATCGAGATGATCGAGGCGGTCGGCGAGTCCTACTGGCCGGTCTATTTCGAACGGATCGCCAAGTGCCTGCGCCGCGGCGGTCGGGTCGCGATTCAGGCAATCACGACCCACGACGAGCACTTTGCCCATTACCGCAAGCGCGCCGACTTCATTCAGACCTATATCTTCCCCGGCGGCATGCTGCCGTGTCGACAGGCGCTGCGCGACCAAGCCGATCGCGTCGGGCTGAAGTGGGTCAGCGACGACGGGTTTGCGACCCACTACGCCCGGACATTGGGCGAATGGCGCGAAAAGTTTGTCTCCGCCTGGCCCAATATCCGGACGATGGGGTTCGATGAACGCTTCCGCCGCCTGTGGGAATTCTATCTGGCGAGCTGCGAGGGCAGCTTTCGCGCCCGTGGGATCGACGTCCTGCAAATCGCGCTGGTCAAGGCTTAGCCGAGCGCTTTGGTCGTCCGCCGGATCAAAGGGAAGTAGGCGCCATACGGCAGGCAACGAAGCAGCTTCAGTTGCCAGGTGAACCGCTTGGGAAACGTCACCTCGAATCGATCCGACAAAAGCCCGCGGTAGAACTGTTTCGCCGCCGCGTCCGCCTTCATCAAGAAGGGCATCGGGAAATCGTTCTTCGCGGTAAGGGGTGTCGCAACGAAGCCAGGGTCGATGAGTTGCAGCTTCACGCCCGCCCGATCGAGATCGAACTTCAGCGATTCGCACATGTTGATCAACGCAGCCTTAGTCGCACCATAGCCGGCTGCGCTCGGTAGCCCGCGGTAGCCGACGACCGACGAGACCACCGCAATTTGGCCGGCGCGACGTTGGATGAAATCGGGCATCACCGACTCGAGCACGTGTACGGTGCCCATGAGGTTGACTTCGACGAGGCGTCGGAATTTAGTCGAATCGAAGTCCTTGGCGCCGAACGGTTGGTGGGTTCCCGCGCAGGCCACGCACAGGTCGATCCGCCCCAACAACGTGGTCGCCGACTGGGCCGCCGCTTGGGTTGCCGCGAGGTCGGTGACGTCGAGCGGCAAAGCGGTGACGGTGCCGGGGTAAGCGGCGGCGTCCTTCACCAAGGCCGCCAACTCGTCCACGCCGCGGGCGCTGGCGACGACATCGACTCCCTGACGCGCCAGTTCGAGGGCAAGCTCGCGACCAATTCCGGTGCTGGCACCGACGATCCATGCCTTGTCAAAGAGCCTTTTTGCCATACATGCCTCCAAGTCGACCCTGGTCGGGTTAGAATAACGACAGGGCGTCGCTGCCCTGGCGAGGATACGGGAATGATGAGATTTGTGCCGGAATTGTTTGGCGACGTAGCGCGTGGCGCGAGCGCGATGATTCTGTTCGCGCTGGTTTCCTTTGCGACTCTGCCGGCGACGGCGATGGCGCCGTACGACGGGAAACTTACGTTCGATGTTGTGCGCGGCGGCAAGTCGATCGGGAGGCACGAGATTACGTTCCGCGAAGTCGGCGACGAAACCCATGTCGATATCGATATCGAGCTGACCGTCAAGATCGGTTTCGTCACGGTGTTCAGATACCGTCACCAGAACACAGAAGTTTGGCGCGGCGGCAATCTGATCTCGGTGGCGACCGACACGAACGATAACGGCGATGCCTACGAAGTACGTGCCCGGCGCGACGGCGACGGCCTGTTCGTCAAGACGCTCGACGAGGAGCACGTCCTTCCGGGAACGGCGATTCCGACAAGTTACTGGAACCCGGCCATTCTGAAGAATCCGCAGTGGCTCGATACCCAGCGGGGAATCATGCTCAACATCGAAGTCGAGCCAGCCGGGCTCGAGCTCGTGTCTTTGGCGGATGGCCGAACGGTCGAGGCCCAGCGATATGAAGTGAGCGGGGATCTGACCATTACCGTTTGGTACACGCCGAAGGGCGAATGGGTGAAGCTTGCCTTTCCGGCACGCGGCGCCGACATCGAGTATGTCATGACGCAGGGCTATACCGGCACCCGTCTGACGCAAGCCCAATGACCGATATCGCGGCCAACGCAGCGGCCTACGCGGACTATTTCGCTCGCGTGTCGCCGGACAACGTGGAAGAACTTCGGACGCTCTGCGCCCCCGACGTGCGCTTTCGCGATCCGTTCAACGACGTTCGCGGGCAGGATCGGATCGTTCGCATTTTTGCGCAGATGTTTGAGGATGTGGCGTCGCCCAAGTTCGAGATCATCGATCACGCCGTTTCCGGATCGCGCAGTTACATCCGCTGGGTCTTTCGTTTCAGCAACAAGAAGACCGGGAAACCGTTTTCGGTGGACGGCATGACGGAGGTGCATTTCGATGCCGCCGGACGGGTAAGCGCGCACCTCGATCATTGGGACGTGGCGTCGCAGCTTTACGAGTACGTGCCGGTCCTCGGCTTCATTCTGCGC
>CAYGKG010000204.1:0-2543 GCA_964350495.1 uncultured Alphaproteobacteria bacterium | reverse complement strand
TTGGTGTAGCGATTACGAGCTTTACCCAAGATGATTTGTAGAATGGTTTAGTTGTGTTTGTGCATGACGGAACTGATACGATCTGTCTCTTATAAACATATAACGCTGCCGACGATCAACAAAGACAACATATCGCAGTTAGCCGTAAAAATAAAAAATAAATTCGGTCGTAAACGGCTCTTGGTGGCAGGGATTGTCCTCTACGGATTTGCCGGATCGGCCGGTTATTTTCTCGACTCGCTGAGTGCGATCTTGATCAGCCGCGCGATCCTCGGCCTTGGTGTGGCGGCTGTGATGACCGTCTCTTCAACGCTGTTGGGCGACTACTTTTCCGGCCGGGTTCGCGAACGGTTTATGGGCTTTCGCCAGGGGTTCATTCAATACGGCGGCGTAGTCTTTCTCACCCTCGGCGGAATCTTGGCATCGGTCGATTGGCGGGCGCCGTTCTTGGTCTATCTCCTAGCCTTTGCCATTCTTCCCCTAGCCGTTCTCTTCATTTTCGAACCCGACCGCAGTCGGGCTCTCGAAGGGGCGGACTTGCAGAGACCCTTGGCGACCCCCCTCCTTGTCATCGCAATGCTCTACGGCATCGGCATTGTCCAAAGCGTTGCCTTCTATATGGGGCCGACCCAGCTCGCGTTCTTCCTGCGCGATATCGGCGTTGGCAGTCCGACCGTTGCTGGACTAGCGATGGCGCTGATCTCCTTGGCGTCGGCGACTGTTTCGATGTTCTCGTTCGCCTGGTTCCGCAGGGTCTTCAGCCGCGACTCGATTTTCGTTATCGCGTTCGTGGGCTTCGGTGTGAGCTATTGGCTCATGGCCGCGGCCACCAACCTCGTGTCAATCCTAGTCGTCCTCAGCCTCACCGGCGCTTGCCTGGGGCTATTGATGCCAAACTTGTCGCTGTGGGTGATCGACATCGCCCCGGAACGACTACGCGGTCGAATCTTGGGCGGCCTAGCGACCAGCATCTTTGTCGGCCACTTCCTTTCGCCGTTGGTCAGTCAACCGATCGCAGAAGTATGGGGATTGAGAACCGCGTACGCAGGTCTCGGTTCAGCGATGATTGTGGTCGGTATTTTCTTCGTCGTGCGCCGACGCGGCGCTGGCGCTTCGAAGTGACGCGCTATTGGGTTGGAATGGACAGCGTCGTATCTTGACCGTCTTCACCGATAATGTGGATCTCAACGCGTCGATTCTTGGCACGGTTTTCGGCTGAATCGTTTGGTGCAACCGGTTTTGTATCCGAATGCCCTTGGACCACGACTCGGTCATTCTTGATAGGCGCGAACTGAAGGAGTTCCGTTACGACCGACGCTGCCCGAGCCGTCGACAAATCCCAATTCGAACGAAACCGGTCGGTCGAAATCGGCACACTGTCGGTATGGCCCTCGACCACGATCGTTCCGGGGCTGGTCAAGAGGACGTTTGCGACGCGTTGCAGAACCGGTGCCATCGCGGGTGAGAGCGCTTCGCTGCCTGCCGTAAAATAGGCCGAGTCGTCGAAGCGAATGATCACCGCGTTGCCGCTGCTCTCGACCGTCACCTTCCCTTCGGTGACTTCTTTGCGAAGGACCGATTTCAGAGAAGAGAAAGTTTCCTGCATCTTCTTGCGGGTTTCATCGTCGCTCTCCCCGACTTGGGAGGCCGCATTGCCCGCTTCTTCTTTAAAAGTGTCGGAGTCGGCTTGTTCCTCGCCAATTCGTCCCGCGAGGGGTTGGTCGAAAGCACCGAGGGCGTCGTTGAACGCTTCGCTCATCGATTCGGAGACATTGCGATACTTGGCCAAATCGATCGACGAAAACGACATCATCAAGACGAAGAACGCCATCAAGAGAAGCGCCAGATCCGCAAATGTAACCATCCAAGCGGGTGCCGACGATCCTACGACTTTCTTGATCATCGCTATTTTGCCTTGGTGCGCGCGGCGTGTTGATCGGTAAGAGACACCTTCTTTTTCGCCGGTCGCGCGGCGGGTCTTACGCCCTCGGGCGAGGCAGCGGCGCGCTTAGTGCGACGCTCTTCTTGTTCTTCCCGCTGATCCGAAGCGCCCCGACGGCGGTCGTTCTTAACGTAGGCTTCAAGCAGCTCGACAATCACGCGCGGGTTCTCCCCCCGTTGAATGCCGAGGACACTATCCAAGATAAGCTCTCGATTGCTGCGGTCTTGGATCGCCTTAGTCGAAAGTTTTTCCGCGATTGGATTGGCGACGAGGTAAGCGATAACGGCGCCGTAGAGGGTTGTGAGGAGTGCAATCGCCATGTTCGGACCGATTGCCGCGGGATCGTCCATTTGACTCAGCGTTTGCACGAGACCGACAAGGGTCCCAATCATGCCGAACGCCGGGGCGGAGTCCCCAATCGCGCGGAAAATTCGTTCACCGTTCTCTTCACGCTGAATCGATTGAGTCATATCCCGCGTGAGAACTTGATGAATATGTTCCGGCCCGGCGCCGTCCACAATCATCATGATGCCCTTGCGCAAGAACGAGTTTCCGATCGGCTGATCTTCGAGCGCGAGGACGCCCTTCTTGCGCGCCACGG
>CAYGKG010000203.1:0-2639 GCA_964350495.1 uncultured Alphaproteobacteria bacterium | reverse complement strand
CTCGTGCGCCAGGCCGACGAGAGTCTTGTCAAAGCGTTCGAACCGATTTTGGACCTCGATCGCAGCGAAGCGTTTTTTATTGTTGAGGCCGGGGATCTCGGGCCGCGTTCGGGTCTGCGCAAGGCGTTCGAGAATGCCAAGGGCGCCGCCGCAGTACCCTGTTATCTCGACGACGCGGAGTCGGTGACCATGTTGATCCGGCAAACCGTCAAATCCGCCGGATTGCAGATTGAGCCTTCGGCGGTCGACGATTTGGTCGCCCGATTGGGGAGCGACCGATTGGTGACCCGCAGCGAGATTGAAAAGTTGATCCTGTTCAAGGGTGACGGCGGCGGGACGATCAGCGTCGACGATGTCGAACGTTCGGTTGGCGATGTCGGGGCAGTATCGACGGACGACGTTGCCCTGGCGACGGCGAGCGGGAATGCCGCCCGGTTGGACGATGCCCTCCAGCGCGCCTACCGCGAGGGGGTTGCCCCGGTGGCGATCGTGCGAGCGGTGGGGCGCCACCTCCAGCGCCTGATGTTGGCCTCGGCCGACTACCAAAAAGGCACGCCGCCGAAGACCGCGATGGCGCGACTCCGCCCGCCCGTTTTCTTCAAACAACAGAACGAGTTCTCGGCCCAGCTTCAGCGCTGGTCACCGAACCATCTTGGACGCGCTCTGCAGATCATTACGGAAGCGGAACTAGACTGCAAGACGACCGGACTCCCTGACGCGGCGCTCCTTGAACGCGCGTTAATCAGGATCGCCGCTGCCGCAAGATCGCCGGGCTAGGCGCCCCCTCAATCTCTAAGCCTATATTGTTTCGGTGCCGAAACAACTAGTCTTGATCGGCGCCTGAGTCCTGGGGGTGGTGCAGGAGCCTGCGGCAAATTTCGTCGAGCTGATCGAGGGTGCTGTAGGCGATCTTGAGGGTGCCGCCCTTTTTCTCACCCTTGAAGCCGACGCTCACGTGAAGGCCGAGGGCACTCGACAAATCGCGCTCGAGGGCCAGCGTGTCGGCGTCCTTTGCCGGTGCGCTGGCGGTGGCGCGTCGCTTCTTGGGCGTTTGGGCTTCGGCTTCGCGGACGTTCAGGCCGCCGGCAACAATGCGCTTGGCCGCCGCGACCGGATTGGGATCGTTCAACAGCGCCCGGCCGTGGCCGGCGGTCAGCAGCCCGGTGTGCAGCATCTCGCGCACTTCCATCGGCAAATTCATCAGCCGCAGCGTGTTGGCGATGTGGCTGCGGCTGCGTCCGATCAGCTTGGAAACCTGTTCCTGGGTATGCGCGAATTCGTCGATCAGGCGTTGATAGCCCTGGGCCTCTTCGATCGGGGTCAGGTCCTCGCGCTGGACGTTTTCGATCAGCGCGACTTCGAGCGCTTCCTCGTCGTTGAAGTCCTTGACGACAACCGGAACCTTGGTCAGCCGGGCCTGCTGCGCGGCGCGCCAACGCCGTTCGCCGGCGATGATTTCGTAGCGGTCGGTCGCATCGCCGTGGCGCCGGACCAGAATCGGTTGCAGGATGCCGTGCTCGCGCACCGAGGCCACCAGCTCCCGCAAGTTCTCCTCGTCAAACCGGTGACGCGGTTGGAACGGGCTTGGCATTAGGAATTCGATCGGCAGGTCGCGCGGGGTTTTGACCTGATCCAGCGCGGCATAGTCCTCGCGGTCGTCGCCGAGCAACGCCGAAAGCCCCCGGCCCAGCCCTTTGCGCGGTGCGTCGTCAGCCATCGTGCCCTCCATCGTCATGCCGCCAACGGCACCCGTTCGCGGCGCAGGAATTCCTTCGCCAACGCCATATAGGCGCGGCTGCCCGCGCACTTGTGATCGTAGAGCAGGGCCGGCTTGCCGTGAGACGGCGCCTCCGAGATCCGCACGTTGCGGGGAATGATGGTATCATAGACCTTGTCGCCCAAGTGACCGCGCGCATCGGCGGCGACCTGCTCGGAGAGGTTGTTGCGCTTGTCGAACATCGTCAGCACAACGCCGGTCAATTCAAGATCGGGATTGAACGACCGCTTGACCCGGTCAACCGTGCGCAGCAACTGGCTGAGACCTTCGAGGGCAAAGAACTCACACTGGAGCGGAATCAGGACCGCATCGGCAGCGGACAAAGCATTGAGGGTCAGCAGGCCAAGCGCGGGCGGGCAATCGATCAGCACGAAGTCGTGGCCGGTATCGGCGGCTTCGATAGCGTCACGCATCCGGTAGCTGCGGCGGTCCATGTCGATGAGTTCGATTTCGGCCCCCAGCAGATCGACCGTCGAAGTCACGAGGTCGAGGCCCGGGATCGGCGTATGCCTAATCGCCTGACGCAACGGGACCGACCCGGACAGAACGTCGTAGGCCGTCACGGTTCGGTTCGACTGATCGAAGCCCAAGCCGGTGCTGGCATTGCCCTGGGGGTCGAGATCGACGACCAAAACCCGTTTGCCGACAGCAGCCAGCGCCGTCGCCAGGTTGATGGTCGTGGTCGTCTTGCCGACGCCACCCTTCTGGTTGGCGATGGCGTAGACGCGGTGATGCTTGGTCGCGACAATCTCGGGCACCGTCGTCGTCGTCAGCTCAGGTGTCGCCGTTAGCTCAGACATGCGCGAATTCCTCCACCACAACAAGCCGCCCGCTGGGATCACTCAAACTATCCACAAGCTGC
>CAYGKG010000202.1:0-2664 GCA_964350495.1 uncultured Alphaproteobacteria bacterium | reverse complement strand
GTTTACGACCGAATCGATCCACGATCAGACCGGCTAACGGCGCAAAGATGGCAATGATGATCGACGGCAGCGTGATCAAAAAGCGACTGAGGTATTCGACGTTCGGGGAGGCCGCAAAGTGATCGGCAAGGGCGGGAAGCGCGGGCGAGATCGTGGCGCCGGCCATGATCGTCATGGTTCCGGTCATCAGTAGCGTGAACCGCACTGCGAATCGCTGATCTTGATCGACGATCCCCGTGCTACTCGACGGCACGTTGGTGTTGTTCACGGCGCCGCTCGCATTGTCCGGGACCGTTTCCTCAACAGGAAAACCACTGAAACGGTGAGCAGAAGGGCAGCCGCAGTCAAAAAGGATGTCGATAGACCGGAGAAGGTTGCAATGGTCTGACTCACTAGGGGCGAGATGAAGAAGCCCATCATGATGGCGGTTGCCTGCCCACCCATAATTCTCCCGCGTACTCGCAACGGCGCCAAGTCCAGCAGTCGGATTGAAAAGTTGGCGGTAGTCGATCCTTGGCCGGCGCCGAAAAGCAAAAGCCCGATGAATAAGAGTGGAAGGGTCGTCGCCAGACCCATCACCAAGAAACCGACTGCGCTCAATGCAAAACCGTAAATGAACATCGTTTCGATGGCTAAAAAGCGCCGCAAGCGGCCGTAGAACAGGGCCGTTATTGCGGTGGCCAGTGTCGAGGCAGCCACGCCGATCCCAGATAGCGCCGGATCGCCGAAACCCATTTCGATCAAGTAGAAGGGGATCTGCGTGGGAATCATGTAGAAGGTGACGCCGAAGATGAACGCGGCGAAATAGAGCCAACCGATTTCCAGCCACGGGATAGGCGTCGATTCGGCATCGCCGGCGGCGTTGCTGCGCTCGGTTCCCGCACCTGGTTCGAAAATGTAACGGACGATCATCGGCAATACCGCAAGGGCCACCAAATAGATGAAAAAGGGCGCGCGCCAATCCACAGTGGCAATGAATCCGCCAAGGACCAGATAGACGACGCCACCGAAATTGTTCGATGCGTTGCGGTAACCCATGAAACGGTTGCGAGTCGCGCCCGAGAAGTAGTCCCCAATCAGCGTGCCGACCGTCGTCATGATCGCGGCGGTGGAGACGCCGAGGAAGGCCCGTGAAATCAGGATGGCGGTGATCGAGTCGAAGATCGCACCCGCCGTACCAGATACCGCGTAGAGAAGGACGCCGCCGACCAAGAGCTTGCGCCGCCCGAATTTGTCGATGATGTAGCCGGCGAACGGCGCCAGTATCGCCATGAAGAGCGATGGCACCGTGATGATGAAACGAGCCAAATAGTCGATATGGGGGACGTGGGAGAAATGTTGCTCAAGCGCGGGCAAAGACGGGGAAACGATCGCGCCGGCCATGACCGCGAGCGAAGCCGTCATGAGAAGCGTGATGCGGATCGCAACGGATGGAGAAATGTCGGCGACTTGAGGCATACGTTCTCGGTCGCCGGAAGGGCGTCGCTGAACTATCGTGATCGCAGCGGGCTTGTCATCGCTAGCGACAAACCTGTCCGCCGCGCGGTCAACTCCTTAGAGGGCCTTAAATACTGCGTCGACCAAAGCCGCCCCGCGGGGGCCAAGTTCGAGGCCATCGTGCATAAAGTTTGGGGTGTAACCGAACGCAATCCCATTCTTGATATCGCCGAATCCGAAGGCGCCGCCGGCGCCCCAATGGCCGAAGGCTTTCGGGTTTGGTCCCATCGGAAATGTCGGGTTGTTGATCTCGTACCCGAGGGCAAAACGCACAGGCTTGCCTAAAACGGGATCGTTGCTCTCACTCTCGCATTGAAATGTGATCGCGCGGTCCCGGGTCTTGGCGCCCATGATTTTTGTGCCGTTGAACGTGCCGCCGGCGCGCAACATCTCGAACAAGCCGGCGATCGCACGGGCATTGCCGTGGCCCTGTCCTGATCCGACCTCGTTCGATCGCCAACCGTCGGAGTTGAAGTCTTCTCCCGGACCGAATCCCTGCATGGTGCGCGAAAACAGTGTGTCGGGGTTTTTTTCGACTTCTTCGAAGAGCGCGCGGGGACTGCCTTTCTGCAAAACGGTCGCACAACGTTCCTTCTCGTCAGCCGTCAGGGCAAAATTATAGTCAAGACCAAGTGGCCCGCAGAGCTCCTCGCGATTGAATTGCCCGATTCGTTTGCCGGTCAATCGGTAAACCAGACCACCCATCAGATAGCCATAGGTCATGTTGAGATAGACCGGATGGACGCCGGGTTCCCAATTCGGTTTGGTCTGCTCGATCGCCTCGATCATGAGATCCCAATTGTAGAGATCGCCGGGCTCGAGGCGCCGATCGACATAGGAAATCGCGCATCGGTGATCCAAGAGATGGCGCGCGAGAATACCTTCCTTCCCGTTTTGCCCGAACTCCGGCCAGTACTTGGCCACGGGTTCGTCCAGGTCGATGACACCACGGTCCGCGAGCATGTGGCCCATCGTTGAGATCAGCGCCTTGGAAACGGAGAACGTCGAAACGATTGTGTCGCGGCTCCACGGTTTTCCGGTTTTTGGATCCGCGTCGCCACCCCAGAGGTCTACGACCTTTTGGCCGTCGGCATAGACGCACACGGCGCAGCCGACCTCGCGTCCATCGCTGAGCAAACTGGCCAAGACGTCGCGCACGCCGCTGAA
>CAYGKG010000201.1:0-2682 GCA_964350495.1 uncultured Alphaproteobacteria bacterium | reverse complement strand
CCCTCGCCTATCGCTCCGGGGTAGCCTGGAATGAGACGTCCTACAGCAATCCGGAGTTCGATAAGCTGCTCGACGAGGCCGGCGGCCTGGTCGATGTCGACCGACGGCGCAAGGTGATGGCCAAGATCCAACAGGTTCTGCGCGACGACGCCGTCATCGCTCAGACCTTCTGGCGGTCGGTTTTTGTGTCGAGAACCAACCGCGTCAAAGGCATCTACGCCCACGTCGCGTTCGAACACCACTACAACAAGGTGTGGCTAGCCTAACGGCTCGCCACACGAAACCCTTTGGGCCGGTCTTGGCGCATCTGCTGGACCGGCCCATTTTTTTCTCCACAGTCTGCGACGAAAACGAGCCCCCATGCTGTTCTTCGTGATCAAACGACTGGGACTCATGATCCTCACGATGCTCATCGTATCGTTGCTGCTGTTTGTCCTCCTGGAGTTCCAGCCTGGCAGCGTCGCGACGAAGGTGCTGGGCCCCTACTCGTCGGAAGAACAACGTTTGCTTTGGCTCGAAGCCAACGGTTACCTCGAACCGCTGTGGACTCGATATCTCAGCTGGCTGGGCGGCATGGTCACTGGCGATTTCGGCGAGTCCATCCGGTTCAAAACGCCAGTCGCCGACATTCTGTGGCCCCGATTGTGGAACACGGCAATCCTCGCCTTCTGGACCTTTGCCATTCTCGTACCGTTGTCGCTGACCCTCGGCGTTTTGGCAGGGATGCGCGAAGGCTCGGCGTTGGATCGGGCCATTTCGATCACCAGCATCATCACGACGTCCGTACCGGAGTTTGCGAGCGCCGTTTTTCTGTCGGCACTTTTCGTCTTTTCGCTCGGGCTGCTGCCTGGAACGTCCGGGATGACGGACGGTTTCGATCCGCTCCAGCTATTCCTACCGGTTATGGTCCTGGTCCTCTATGACGTGGGCTATGTAACGCGCATGACCCGGGCCTCCATGGCCGAAGTCATGACCACGCCCTACATCAGGACCGCCGTCTTGAAGGGTCTGCCGTTCCGGCGGGTCGTCTTTCGTCACGCCTTACGCAACGCCCTCATCGCCCCGTTCACCGTGATCATGCTGCAGGTGAACTGGCTGCTGTCGGGCGTCATCGTCGTTGAGTTTTTCTTTGCCTATAAAGGATTCGGCGGCCTTCTGTTGGAGGCATCGTTGAACCAAGACATTTACCTGATCGAAGCCTGCACGATGGTGGCGGTGTTCGTCGCCGTAACCACCCAGACCCTGGCGGATATTGGCTACACCTACCTCAACCCGCGGATTCGTCTCGCATGAGTATGCCGGGCACGCCTTCCGCAATGGAATCGAACGCGGTCGGCCGGGCGTTCGTCCGAGGACTTCGCTCGCTTGCATTGCTGCGCGAAAGCAAGGTCGCGATCGCCGGGTGCGGCCTGGTTGGCTTCTGGATCGTTGTCGCACTGCTGGCCCCGCTGATCGCGCCCTTTCCGCCCAATGCACAGATCCAACCGTTCGCGGCGCCCTTCGCAGCGGCACCCGACGGCGGCATATTTCTGCTGGGTACCGATCAACTCGGGCGCGACATTCTCAGCCGCATTATGTGGGGTGCGCGAACCGTTCTGTTCTTCGCACCGTTGGCGACGGCAAGCGCCTATGTGGTCGGGATCACGATGGGCCTTGCGGCAGGCTATTTTGGCGGATGGGTCGACGACGTCCTGTCGCGCATCAGCGACATCATCTTGTCGTTTCCGGTCTTGGTTCTCTACATCCTCATCATCGCCACGATCGGCGCCTCGGGCATCAACATCATCATTGCTGTGACCTTTGCCAGCGCACCGGGCGTTATGCGGATTGTCCGCGGTTTGGTTCTCGACCTGCGCACCCGCAATTATGTCGCGGCCGCCCAGACGCGGGGCGAGAGCCCCTGGTACATCATGCTGGTCGAGATTCTGCCCAACGCTCGAGGGCCGCTAATCGTCGACGGTTGCCTCCGTATAGGCTACGTCATCATCACCATCGGCGTGCTTGGATTCCTCGGGCTTGGTTTGCCGCCACCCGATCCCGATTGGGGCGGCATGATCAACGAGGCGCGCGCCCTTGCTCTCGCCTTTCCGCACATGACGATCATTCCGTGCATCGCGATTTCGTCGTTGGTCCTCGGCTTCAACCTTTTGGCGGACGGGATCAGGGAGGTCTCTCTCCATGACTGAACGAACGCCCATCGACGGCTCGGTTGCGCCCGACGCTCCGCTTCTCGATATCCGAAATCTGTCGATTTCCTATTTCGGACGGGCGGGGGAAATACCGGCGGTTATCGACTTCTCGCTTCGCCTGGAAACCGGCGAAGCCATTGCACTGGTCGGCGAGTCGGGTTGCGGAAAATCGACCGTCGCCCTGGCGATCATGCGCTACCTCGGGCGCAACGGCACCATTGTCGGCGGCCAAATTCTGTTCAAGGGTCGCGACATCACCACCCTGCCGCCGCACGAATTGCGCAAGCTGCGCGGTGGCGAAATCGCGATGGTGTACCAAGAACCGATGTCGGCGCTGAACCCGAGCATGACTATCGGCGACCAGTTGTTGGAAGTCCCGATCTACCACGACCAGGCGACACGCAAGGACGCCTACGCGTCGAGCCTCGCTGCCCTGGAGGATGTCGGCCTTCCCGACCCCGCGCGCGTTGCGGCGTCTTACCCCCATCAGGTA
>CAYGKG010000200.1:0-2689 GCA_964350495.1 uncultured Alphaproteobacteria bacterium | reverse complement strand
GAAGCCCGGCGAGTACTCCGCGGCGGAGCTGGCCAGCATCTTGCGATCCTATCAAAGGGCCGCCGCTGCGGCTGGCCCGCAACCAGATGTGCGTACGCCCCGTGTGGAGGATTAGACTTGGTCGTTACCGTTTCGCTGCCGACAACCGAGTCGGTACCCGCCCCGATTTTCCTGCCCACGTTGGTCCGTAGTATGGCCCATTCGAACATCATGTCGGTGCGCCCGCCCGGCCACATGAAGTGGCGCGGGCAAACCTATCGCTGTGCCATCGGTGCCGCCGGCATCGCCGCGACCAAGCGCGAGGGCGACCATGCCTCGCCGCTTGGCTGTTTTGCGCTGCGCCGCGTGTTGTTTCGCGCCGATCGCCTCGACGCGCCGGTGACCGGGCTGCCGGTCGCGGCGCTAACCGAGGATGCCGGCTGGTGCGATGCACCGGACGCGCCGACCTACAATCAGCAGATCGTGTTCCCCCATGCCGGCAGCGCCGAAAAGCTGTGGCGTGACGATCCGCTATACGATGTGATCGTCGTTCTTGGACACAACGACTCGCCGGTAGTGCCGGGCTGCGGCAGCGCCATTTTTCTCCACGTCGCGACGCCGGACTACCGGCCCACCGAAGGATGCGTTGCTTTGGGACTGGAGGATTTGCTCGAGGTGTTGGCCGATTGCGATCGGCAAACCCAGATTTGCATTATGGCGTAACGACTGCGACCGGTTGTGCGGTCCGGGCGCCGAAGATCGCGGAACCGACCCGGACCTCCGTCGCGCCGAAGGCAATGGCGACTTCGAAATCCGCGCTCATCCCCATCGACAGCCGTGCAAGGCCGTGCCGCGCCGCAAGGTCCGCCAGCAGCGCGAAATGCGGCGCGGGTTCCTCGTCATGGGGGGGGATGCACATCAGCCCGGCGACCGTTAGACCGAACGTATCGCGGCACTGATCGATCAAGGCCGGCGCATCGGTCGGGGCGACCCCGCCCTTTTGCGGTTCCTCGCCGGTGTTCACTTGAATCAGACACGCGACGGCGCGTCCGGTGCGGGCGCATTCCTCGGCAATCATGCGGCCGAGCTTGGGCCGATCGACGGTTTGAATGACGTCGAAGAGCGCCACCGCGTCGCGCACCTTATTGGTTTGTAACGGACCGATCAGGTGGAGTTCGATGTCGGGGTGGGCGGCCCGAAGGTCCGGCCATTTCCCCGCCGCCTCTTGAACGCGGTTCTCGCCGAACACGCGGTGACCGGCGTCGATCGCCGGAATGATGCGCGGCCCATCGTGGGTTTTTGACACCGCGATCAGCCGGACGTCGCCCGGTGCGCGTTCCGCGGCAATCGCCGCAGCAGCCATGCGGGCACGCACCTCTAGCAGGCAAGCGGCGACATCGGTCGTATCCGGGGAGGCCGTGGCGGAGGGGGGACGGGTCACGCTATGGTCTTTCGCTATGCCCACTACCCTAACAGAGCGCGCCGACCGTCTCAATTTGCGCAGCGGCGGGCGCGGCTGGCTCCCGCCGATCATCATGGTGAGCGACGCGAATCGCCTGGCCGATCCGCTTGCCGCGTTGGGCTGCCTGCGCGCCGGGGATGCTGTCTTGTTTCGCCACTACGATGCGCCGAACCGCGCTGCGCTGGCGCGAACATTAGCCAAGGCTTGCCGATCGGGGCGGGTTCGGCTGATCGTTGGCGGTGACGCCGCGTTGGCGCATGCGGTGGGGGCGCAGGGCGTCCATTTTCCGCAAGACATGGTGGCGCGCGCAGCGGCGATTCGCCGGGATCGGCACGATTTTTTGGTGACGGCGGCGGCGCACGATTGGGTTGCCGTGATCGCGGCGCACCGAGCCGGGGTGGACGCCGTTCTGCTGTCGCCAGTGTTCGAAACCGCCAGTCATCCGGGAGCGTCCCATTTGGGCGTCTGTCGATTCGCCGCCTGGGTTCACCGCAGTCCGCTACCGGTCTACGCGTTGGGGGGCGTTACCGGCGTGACCGCCGCGCGGTTGACCGAAAGCGGGGCCAGCGGGATCGCGGCAGTTGGCGCCTTCACGTCCTGAGCGCGGCACCGTCGTTGGCGGCGATCGACGGCGCACAAAAAGAAAGGGCGGACCGAAGTCCGCCCTTTCCCATCTCGTAAGTCGGCTGACTTAGAAGCTGACTTCGGTGATGAGCAGAATTTCCGTCGCATCGTTCTGAGCGGCAACGGCGTTTGCGTCGTCTTCCCACTCCCAGATACGAACGGCGAGACCGGCGCTGACGCCCGGGCCCAGAGTCCGCTTCGCACCGACGCCCCAGACCGTGACTTCGTCTTCGGTCGTGGCGGTGACTTCGGTGTCTTCCTTGGCGTACTCGATGCCGAGGAGCCACGGACCCGTCGCGTAGGTGCCGGAAAGCTTCCAGCTCGTCCGCTCGGTGTCGCGAACGGTGCTCGCGTCACCCGGTGTGGTGTCGTCCTCTTGCTTGTACTGCCCACCGACGGACCAACCCATCATGGAGACCTTCAAACCGGCGCTCCACTCTTTGAGGTCGTTGGAGTTGGCAGGCTCGCCGTCCGCCGTCGAGTAGGCGGCAGACGCGCTAACCGAGGCATCGCCCAGTTTGCCGTTCCAGTTGGCACCGAGATCGATGAACTCGCCAGCTTGGTTGGCGTCGTTATCGGTCTGCGAACCGGCGCCGAAGCGGCCCAGGTTCTCGGTGTTGTCCG
>CAYGKG010000199.1:0-2872 GCA_964350495.1 uncultured Alphaproteobacteria bacterium | reverse complement strand
GGGAGGGGCCTGCCGCCCATCCCGCAGCGGGTCACCGTATTCGACAGATGGTCTCTCCGGCGCACGCGATGCGGCACGGCATCCGTCGGGTCAACGCATGACCGACACCCCCCGCTGCGGCTTCTTCGCGATCATCGGCGCGCCCAATGCCGGCAAGTCGACGCTGCTCAACCGCGTCGTCGGCGCCAAGATCGCGATCGTCACGCCCAAGGTGCAAACCACCCGCAGCCGCATCGTCGGCATCGCGCTGCACGGTGATGCGCAACTGGTGTTCATCGACACCCCCGGCATCTTCGCGCCCAGCCGCCGGCTCGAACGCGCCATGGTCGAGGCCGCCTGGACCGGCGCCGCAGACACCGACGGCATCGTCCTGCTGATCGACGCCCATGCCGCCCGCAACGGCGTGCCCGACAAGGACGCCCAAGCCATCGTCGCCGCGCTCAAGCAGCAAAACCGCCGCGCCGTCGTCGTCATCAACAAGATCGACGCGGTCGATCGGTCCAAACTGCTCGACCTCGCCGCCTGGATCGATGCGCAAGGTATCGCCGATTCGGTCTATATGGTCTCGGCCCTCACCGGCGACGGCGTGACCGACCTGCTCGACGACCTGGCCAAACACGCACCGCAGGGCCCGTGGCATTACCCCGAAGACCAGATCTCGGAAATCCCGTTACGCCAGCTCGCCTCGGAAATCACCCGCGAAAAGCTCTTCCTCGGCCTGCGCCAGGAGCTGCCCTACGCCCTGACCGTCGAAACCGAAACCTGGGAAGAACGCAAGGACGGTTCGGTCAAGATCGACCAGGTAATCTACGTGCGCCGCGATTCGCAAAAGAAGATCGTGCTCGGCAAGGGCGGCCAACAGATCAAGAAGGTCGGCGCCGAATCCCGCGCCGACCTCGAAGCCATCTTCGAACGCCGCGTCCACCTCTTCCTCTTCGTCAAAGTCCGCGACAACTGGGTCGACGACCCCGAACGCTACCGCGCCATGGGCCTGGATTTCCCTAAGGGGTAGTCCGCGCGCCCACGCGGCCATACCGCACCAACCCCGCTTATCCCGAGGAGCGCCCATAGGGCGCGTCCCGAAGGACGTCATCCTGAGCCAGCCGAGTTCGTCCGGGGCGAGGCCGGCTGAGTCGAAGGGCCATACCCGCATGCGGGGGAGGGCGTCTTTCGCGCGCCGCTCAAAAAATCCTCGCTCATCCTGAGGAGCGCCCAAAGGGCGCGTCCCGAAGGGTCAAACAAACACAACCCGCTCATCCTGAGGAGCGCCCATAGGGCGCGTCCCGAAGGAGGGCTATAGCCAATCCCCGCCCACCCGCTAAACTCCCGGTTGCAGGGGGGGCACAGCGTTGAAAATCAAACTCGGCCTACCGATCAAAATTCCGGGCCAGCTTCTGGGTTTGCCCGAGGGGATCGAGGCTGCACCCGAGATCGGCCTTGAATTCGGCAAGCCGGCCAGGGGCGGCGCGGTCGCCACCGGCGAACAACTGGATATCCCGTTCCGCCGCCTCAATACCGCCAAGGCCACCGACCCGGACGCCCTAAGCATTCTCGACCTCCTCGATTGGCGCGCCCGCAACGAACTCTTCCAGGGCAGGGATCGGGAACTCGCCGACCTGCGTGCGTGGGCGAACGCAGACGATCCCATCGGCATCATGGTCGTCCGCGGCGAGGGCGGCGCCGGCAAGAGCGCGCTGGCCGCGCACTTTGCGAACGACCTGCAAGCCGAGGGCTGGCAGGCAGGTTTTGCTCGCCTCGACCAAAGCCGCACCTACGAGCTCGGCGACAAGGGCCTGATCGTTTTGGACTACACAGAGGAACATCTAACGGTGGTCACCGCGTTGCTCCGCCAACTCGGTCAAACCCGGACCGACCGCCTGGGCGGCCAGCGCATTCGCGTCCTGTTGCTGACGCGGCAACCCGATGAAGTTTGGGCCGACCGGTGCAGCAAGACCGCAACCCACGGGTTCTTGAGTGGCAGCACGATTGATCTAGACCGTGCGCCGTACGACGAAGATGTTGCCTTTGCGCTGCTTCTCGCGGCGCGTCGCGACACGAACCGGGTTTTACCCACCGTCGCCCTCGGCCCGGACCCGGACCGCGGCGAATTCGCCCGCTGGTTCCATGCGGAACGAGAGAACGCGCGGCCCCTCTTTGTTACCGCCGCCGCCGTGCACAGCGCCTTGACCGGAGACCCGGTTGTCGACCTCCGGGGACGCGACGTGATCGTGGCCCTCGCTCAACGCGAGTTGATCCGCCTGGAAAGCCTGTCCGGGCAAGCCGGTTTGGATACCCGAACGGTGCCACTCTTGAAGGCCTACGCTGCGATGTCCGGTGGCGGGCTGGCCCGCGACCAACTTGATGCCATCGTGGCGAGCGGGGCGCCTCCGTCTATAGCGGACGGCGACGCTCTCCTGCGCAGTCTAAACGAACGGGGGCTCCTTCAAGACGCGCTCTTGTCGGCACCGCGACCGGACATTGTCGCGGCGGCGTTGACGGTCTTGGTTTTTCGCGATGTGGCCAAGGCGATGGGCGATGCGCCGGCCTGCGTTTGGCTCGGCCTGACTCTTATTCCCCAGGACCGCGCCTTGGTGCCGGTAGAGCGCCTCATGCACGACTCGGAATCCGTGTTGGCCATGACCGGAAGCGGCGCGGGCAGCCTGACATCCTGGCTTCGATCTTTCCTCAAGGCCGCGATCGAAAAGGGTGAGAAATCGATCGTTGCGCAGTTCGTCGGCATGTCGAACGAGGGCGCGACAGCAGGGTTCAACGAAACGCTCATCGCGGCGACGTCGTTTTTGTCGATGGTCGCAGCCTCCGACGACGAAAAGGCGAGACACCAAAACAACTTGTCGAACCGTCTATCCGCCGC
>CAYGKG010000198.1:1595-2944 GCA_964350495.1 uncultured Alphaproteobacteria bacterium | reverse complement strand
ACGGGGGTATTCAACGTGCTCGGCGTGTTGCTCTACGGGGCGTTCCTGACCGAGGTACAGAAACGAGACGTCCTGGCCCGCTGGGAAGCCGATGCGCGCGAGCTTCAGGTCGCCGCCGAAGAAGGCATGGATGGCGGCGAGCCCGACATGCTGCGCCAGGTGCGCAACGCCCTCCGCCGCATCGGCGACGCGCCTACCGACAGCGCCCCCACAAGGCAGGGCTAGCCAGGCCCCGGGGCGGCGAGCCCTTGCTCAACAGTACTGCAGGTCCCTAGTCTCCGGCGTCTTTCTTCGGCTCCGGCAGGACGACCCGAACCGAGAGCTCGCGCAGATGTGGGAGCGCGGCTTCGGACGGGGCGCCCATCATCAAGTCTTCGGCGCGCTGGTTCATCGGGAACAGGGTGACCTCGCGCAGGTTGCTCTCGTCGGCCAGCAGCATGACAATCCGCTCCATCCCGAAGGCCATGCCACCGTGGGGCGGCGCGCCGTAATGGAACGCGTTGTAGAGGCCGCCAAAGCGCTTCTGGACCTCCTCGGCACTGTATCCGGCGATCTCGAACGCCTTCACCATCACATCGGGGCGATGGTTACGGATCGCGCCACTGGCCAATTCGTGGCCATTGCAGACGAGGTCATATTGGTTGCTGCGGATCGTCAGCGGGTCTTCGGCTGCGAGGGCGTCGAGGCCCCCTTTGGGCATCGAGAACGGGTTGTGGGCAAACTCGACCTTCTTGGCCTCGGCATCGTATTCGTAGAGCGGGAAGTCGGTGATCCAGCAAAAGCGGAACGCATCCCGCTCCAAAAGCTCGAGATCGTGCCCTAGCCGAATTCGCGCGGCGCCCGCAAGGGCCGCCGCACCGGGCGCCTTGTCGCAGGAGAAAAACACGGCGTCGCCGTCACTTACGCCTGAAAGCTCACGTATTTTCTTCGTTCTTTCCGCGTCCAGATTCTTGGCAATCGGCCCCTTCGCCTCGCCGCCCTCAAAGACGATATAACCGAGGCCCGCCGCCCCTTGATCGGCGCGTGCCCAGTCGTTCATTTTGTCGAAGAAACTACGCGGCTGGGTCGCCGCACCCGGCGCCGGAATTGCGCGCACCACAGCCCCCTTCTCGATCGCGCCCGCGAATATCTTGAAACTCGATCCGCGAAACGCTTCGGTGACGTCGGCGATTTCGATCGGGTTGCGGAGGTCGGGTTTGTCGATGCCGTACTTGAGCATCGCCTCGGCATGCGGGATCCGCCGGAACGGCGCGGGATCGACCTGCCAAGTTCCAAACTCGGAGAAAACGCCCTGAACCACCGGCTCAATCGCGGTGAACACGTCATCCTGTTCGACGAAGGACATCTCC
>CAYGKG010000198.1:0-1585 GCA_964350495.1 uncultured Alphaproteobacteria bacterium | reverse complement strand
ATCGAGTTGGGAGAACGCGCCCGGAGACCGGGCGGCGCGCGGATCTTCGTCGCGGAAGCATGGCGCGATTTGAAAATAACGGTCGAATCCCGCCACCATGACAAGCTGTTTAAACTGCTGCGGCGCCTGCGGTAGCGCATAAAACTTCCCGGGGTGCAACCGGCTCGGCACGAGGAAGTCGCGGGCACCTTCGGGCGAACTGGCGGTCAAGATCGGCGTCTGGAACTCGGTGAAGCCCTGATCGTTCATCAGCCGCCGCACGCCGGCGAAGACGCGGGAGCGCAGCATCAGGTTGTCATGCAGTTTTTCCCGGCGCAGGTCGAGGAAGCGGTACCGTAGGCGCGTGTCTTCGGGATAGACCTGATCGCCGAACACCTGCAGCGGCAGCTCCTCTGCCGCCGAAAGAACCTCAATCCGCTCGATGCGCAGTTCGACATGGCCGGTTGGCAGAGCCGGATTGGCGGTTTCGGCACTGCGGGCAACGACCGGACCGGCGACCGTGACGACGCTTTCGGGACGAACCCGTTCGAGGACGGCAAAGGCATCGGTCCCGGTCTCGATGACGCACTGGGTGAGCCCGTAGTGGTCCCGCAGATCGACGAAGAGCAGGTTGCCGTGGTCGCGCTTGCGGTGCACCCAGCCCGACAGCGTTGCGGTCTCCCCCACGCTCGCCTCGGTGAGGTCGCCGCAGGTATGGCTCCGATAGATACTTTTCATGATCGTCCGGCAGTTTTCGGGGGAAAAAGCGCGCGAAAATGGGCACGACCCCGGCGGCTTGTCAAGCCAAGGCGCGGCGCGCGGCAATCGTTCGGATCGTGTATACAGCCCCTATGACGATGCTGACCACCACCGAAGAGGTCGCCGCGCTCTGTGCTCGGTTGGCCAATGCCACCTATGTCACGGTAGACACCGAGTTCATGCGCGAGAGCACGTACTGGGCCAAGCTCTGCCTTGTCCAAATCGCCGGACCGGACGAGGCTGTTGCGATCGACCCGTTGGCGCCCGACATCGACCTGGCACCGCTTTTCGCGCTGCTCGCCAATACCGATGTCCTCAAGGTTTTCCACGCGGCCCGCCAAGATTTGGAAATATTCCATCACATGAGCGGCGAAGTCCCCCGGCCGATTTTCGATAGTCAGGTTGCGGCGATGGTCTGCGGCTTTGGCGATTCGGTCGCCTACGACACGCTGGCGTCGCGTCTTGCCGGCGCCACCATCGACAAACATTCTCGGTTCACCGATTGGGCCCGCCGCCCCCTCACCGACCGCCAAGTCGGCTATGCGTTGGACGATGTGATCCACCTGCGTCCGATCTACGAAAAGCTATCGGCGATGCTGGAGAAAAACGGACGCCGGCACTGGCTGGCGGAGGAAATGGCAATCCTGACCGACCGGCGCACCTACGAGGTCGATCCTAAAAACTCATGGCGGCGGCTCAAGCTGCGCAACCCCAAACCGCGCATGGTCGCGGTGCTGCAGGAGATCGCCGCCTGGCGCGAGGAGGAAGCGCAACTCCGCGACGTGCCGCGGAATCGGATCATCCGCGACGAGGCCTTGCTAGAGATCGCCGCCCACCCGCCCAAGAC
>CAYGKG010000197.1:0-2980 GCA_964350495.1 uncultured Alphaproteobacteria bacterium | reverse complement strand
CAGCGGCGGTGGCCGGCCGCACTATTTGCCGGTGGACGAGGAAGCCTACTTCCTCTCCGGCGAAATGATCGGCGACCCTGAAACCACGTGGTTCGCCGGCGACTACATCTTCTATCCCAAGGGGATTCTGCATAGTCCCGACGACGCTACGGAGATCGGCGCGCATATCGTGGTGCGCCTGTCCGGCCCGATGAGCTACGTAAACGGCGAATTGCCCGTGGGCCGTCCCTGGACCCGCGCGGACGAACGCCAGCTCTTGCCCGGACAGGCCAATAGCCGGCGCCCGATCAGCCGGCTGCGCACGGGCGACTGGCCGTGGGAGGATCTGATGATCGACACGGTGCCCACCGGCGAGCGCATCAAGGTCCTCTCGGTGGCGCGCGAATCCGGCGCTCTCACATTTCTTTACCGTGTTGACGCCGGCTGGCGCGCGCCGCTTGGCCGCCGCACCAGCGCATACCAGCGCGAGTGGTTCGTGATCGACGGCGATATCGCGACCGGCGGCGCGGACGGTGTGACGCTCGAAGAGTGGGACTACCGGTGCTTGGCCGCCGGCACGCCGTTCGGCGGCGACGGCGAATCGAGCGCGACCGGTTGCACCATGCTTGGTTGGAGCGACGGACCGCTCGACCATATCGACCGAGGTGGCAAGCGCCGCGTCGTCACGCTCGGCTAGGGACGTTAGGAGGAAGCAATGTCGGACAACTATGCACACCCTGAATACCTTGCGGAAACCGCGTGGCTCGCCGAGCGTCTCGGCGAACCGAACCTACGGGTGTTCGACTGTACGGTCGACATGACCTACGACCCCGAAAAGGGCTACACCATCAAAAACGGTCGGGAGAAATACGAAAGCGGCCACATCGGGGGTGCGGCGTTCATCGACCTGATGGACGAGTTCAAAGACCCCGACCACACGTTGAACTTCATGCTGCCGCCGCCCGACCTTTTCGTGTCGCTCGCCTCGCGCTATGGCATCGGACGGGGTACCGAGGTCGTGCTTTATAACAGCGGTCCGACCTGGTGGGCGACGCGGATGTGGTGGAACCTGCGCGCCCACGGATTCGAGTCGGCCCGCGTTCTCAACGGCGGCTTCGAGAAATGGGTGGCCGAGGGGCGCCCTGTCGAAACCGGCGCGAATGCCTATCCGCAGGCCACATTCGTTTCGCGGCCGCGCGATGGATTGATCGTTGGCAAGGACGCCGTCCTAACGGCGATCGACGATCCGGATTGCCTGATCCTCAACGCCCTGTCGCCCGAGTTGCACAGGGGCGACAAGGTTCAGTACGGGCGCCCCGGCCATATCAAGGGAAGCGTCAACGTACCGGCCCGGCCGCTGCTCGACGACGAGACCTTCGCGTTCAAGCCAGCGGCGGCGCTTCGCGCGGCGTTTGAACCGGTGGGCGCCCTGGAGGCCAAACGGGTGATGAACTATTGCGGCGGCGGGATTTCCGCGACGACGACCCTGTTCGCCCTTGCGCTGTTGGGTCACGAAGGAGTCCAGCTCTACGATGCATCGATGACTGAGTGGGGCCGGGACGAAAGCTTGCCGATGGAAACGGGGGCCTAGCGCGCGACCGACGTGTGGGCCAAGTCCAACAGCGGGTGGAAGAGCGTGCCCGCCGAATCGAGGAAGTCTTTGAAGCGCCTTTCAGGCCTCTTGCCGGCCATCTGCGCGCTGCTCGGAGTGTCGATAATGGCGCCGAGCGCACTCGCTCAACCGGCCGAGGTAAACTGGCGGCGGGCGCTGCCCGATCAAAGCGTTGGGAGGGACGGCGTGTTCGATCCCTCGGTGGTCTCGGACGGCCGCGGCAATGTGTTCCTGAGCTTTTCGGCGGTCGATCCGAACGAGACCCAGTCGCCTCCCCACAATCGTCGAGTGTCGACCTATCTTGCGTCGTCGAATGACGGCGGTGCCACGTGGTCCTACCTGGCGCGTCCAGCCAACCCCTCTGTAGACGTTGAGATCGGTCAAGGGACGGCTACCTGGCAGCATGAAGTCAGTACGCTGTCGTACGACGATCTCGGAGACAAGACGCCTGTTTGGCGCCTGATGTCCCATCACTATCCGCTGATCGACGGTCGCCGAGAGTTCAGGCACGGATGGATAGCGTTGAAATCCGCCGATACCTTCGAGGGCCTCACCCACGCTCGGGAAACGAAGCTTTTTGTCGGCAAGGCCTACAAGGCGCTGGAGCAACAGCCTGTTCCCGGGGATGCGGTCCTCGATGTTTCGGGACTGCATAGGGATGTAGCGCGGTGCGCTATTCTCACCGAACCGGGACTTTTTGCGAACCAAGATGCGGTCTATCTGGCGCTTCAATGCATCGAAGTGGGGCCGCCCTGGCGTATACGCCACAAAGTGATTTGGCTTGCCTGCGACCGACCGTGTGCTGCCGAAAACCAAAGCGCCTGGCGATACGTTTCAACCCTTCTCTCCGAAACCGACATCCGTCACCGCCGGCACAAATACTATTCGGCCCCGGCCATATTCGTTCGGGACGAACGACATTTTTTGGTCGCGACGCCTGTTGGCGACCAGCCCTTCGAAGAGGCCTACGATGGTTGCGACATCTTCCTGTTCGACGATCTAGCGCGGGGCGAAATCGTTCGGGAGAATGGGCAGGCAGAAAGACAGTCGCGTATCGAAGGGTTACCGGGTTCTTTCAACGGCGCGTGTGCACTGAACGAGGATCCGACCCTGACGCTGTTGAGCCAATTGCGCATTGTTTCTGGCCGTGCCTACTTCGATATTGTGCGGCCTGCCGACGAGCGGTGATGCGTTCAGACCATGCCCACGTTTGGCGCCCGGATTTCATGCTCCAGGGCGGCCATTGGATAGGGTTCGGCGCATGAGCGGGTCCGTGCATGACCGGGGCAACAGTCGCCCAATGGAATTGGTGGCATAGACCTATCGGTGAGACCGCCTGATCGCGGGTTGGGCAGGTCTTTAAGGCGCTGCCCAAAGGACCCAAATATC
>CAYGKG010000196.1:0-3013 GCA_964350495.1 uncultured Alphaproteobacteria bacterium | reverse complement strand
CAGCAGGAATAGGCCGGCGATACTGAGGGCGCCGATGTAGATCGGCAGGGACTTGTCTCGCCGCTGTCGTTGGCCCGCTAGCAAGGTCGCCCCGATCGCGCCCACCGCCGCCGCCTCGGTCGGCGTCGCCACGCCGGTGAGGATCGATCCCAATACCGCCACGATCAACGCAATAGGTGGGATCAGGGAATTGAGAATGGCAATCAGCAGCGATCCGCTGTCGCCATCCAGTTCCTCGCGCGGGATCGCGGGCGAAGCTGTGGGGCGGAGCCAGGCGACGCCGATCTGGTAAAGGATGTACATGGCGACCAACCCCAGCCCAGGCAGCAGGGCGCCGGCAAAAAGGTCGCCCACCGACACCGTTTCCGGCGAAAAGATCCCGAGGGACAACTGGCTGTTCTGGTAGGCCGACGAAATGACGTCGCCCAGGAGCACCAACACAATGGAGGGCGGGATAATTTGGCCGAGCGTGCCGGCGGCGGCGATGGTGCCCGTGGCGAGCGCCGGATCGTAGCCGCGCCGCAGCATTGTCGGCAGAGACAATAGCCCCATAGTCACGACCGTTGCACCGACAATACCGGTCGATGCCGCGAGCAACGCGCCGACCACCGTGACGGATATCCCGAGGCCGCCGCGCAGGGCGCCGAACAGTTTCCCCATGTTGTCCAGCAGCTCTTCCGCCACGCGGGATTTTTCCAGCATGACGCCCATGAAGATGAACAACGGGACCGCAATCAGGACCTCGTTGGTCATCGTGCCGAAAATGCGTTGTGGGAAGAGGCCGAGGAAGGAAAGATCGAAGACGCCGATCGCAAATCCGATCAGGCCGAAAATCAGCGCCGTGCCGGCCAGGGTGAACGCGACCGGAAACCCCGCCATCAGGCACGCGATGGCGATCAGGAACATCAGGATGTCGAGAGCTTCCTGCATTGGCTAAACGCTATCCTGGGGTATTTGTTCGGAGGGTTCCGGCAACGGCCGGCCCATGAGCGTAAGCACCGCGCGCGCCGCCAGGGCCAGGCCCTGCAAGGGTAGCAATGTCGCGAACACCAGGATCATGCTCTTGAGCAAGAATAGCCCCTGAATGCCGCTCGTCTCTTTCGAACCTTCGCGGATCGCCCACGACTGCGCGACGTAGGGTTCGGCGACGATCCACACCAAGGCCATCAAGGGCAAAAGAAAAAGGAAGACCCCCGCGAGATTGACGATCGCTTTCCGTCGCGGTGTCGCCTCTCGGTAGAAGATATCGACCCGGACGTGGCCGTTATGCAGCAGCGTGTAGGCTGCAGCGACCATGAACAGCGTGCCGTGCATATAGATCACGGCTTCTTGGAGAAATACCGACCCGATACCGAAGACGTAGCGCATTCCGACCACCAGGAACTGAACCAGGACCATGGCGAGGACCAGCCAAGAGACGGTGCGACCGATACGGTCGTTCAGCCCGTCGATGAAACGGATGAAGGCTACAAGGAAAGGCAAGGGATCAACCTGCAAAACCGAGAAAGCCCGACCGGCCGAAACCGGTACGGGCTCTCCCTTTTGAATCCACTCGAATGCTTAACCGTATTTGAACGGCAGCAAACGGGCGTTCCAGTAGGCCTGGTCCGAAATGCGCGACCACCTGATCGCACCTTTGCGGAAGTCGATGAAGCTGTCGTAGACGCGTTTCGTGATCCCGCCCTCGGCGGCGGTTTCAACCATCACCTCACCCGATAGACGACCGATCTCATTGAGAATGCCGTCGTTCATCTTGCGAAGCTTGACGTCATGATCGCGCACCAACGTCGTCAACGCATCGTTGTTCCGTGCGTTGAATTCGGCGTACATGATGTCGTTCTCGGCGGCACAAGCTGCCTTGACGATTTCTTTGTCGCTGTCCGGCAGGGCGTCCCATACCTTCTTGCTCATGGAGAAGGCCAGTCCTGAACCGGGCTCGTGGAAGCCTGGGAAATAGTAATACTTGACGACCTTGTAGAAACCGAATGCCAAGTCGTTCCACGGTCCGACCCATTCGGTTGCGTCGATCGCTCCCGATTGCAGCGCCGGGAAGATTTCGCCGCCCGGCAGCGCCACGACAGCAGCACCCATACGCCGAAGGACTTCGCCACCAAGGCCGGGCATGCGAAACTTTAAGCCGTTGAAGTCGTCGACCGAGTTCACTTCCTTGGCGAACCACCCGCCCATCTGCACACCGGTATTGCCGGCGAGGAAAGACTTAAGGCCGAATTCGGCTGCCAATTCGTCCCACAGTTCCTGCCCGCCGCCATGGTAGATCCATGCGTTGAGTTCGCCCGCGGTAAGGCCGAACGGTACCGCCGTGAAGAAGTTGAAGGCTTTGGATTTACCCTGCCAGTAGTATTCCGCGCCGTGGTAGGCCTCTGCATTGCCTTGGGAGACCGCGTCGAACGAGTCGAACGCGCCAACCAATTCGCCTGCAGCGAAAAGTTTGACTGTAATGCGACCGTCGGTCATTGCCGTAATGCGATCGGCAAGGCGTTGCGCGCCGGTGCCGAGGCCTGGAAAGTTTTTCGGCCACGTCGTGACCATTTTGATTTCGGTTAGGCCCTGCGAAATTGCGGGGGTGGGAAAAGCACTCGCTGCAGCGGTTGCAACACCGGCCGCCGCTGCGCCTGTCAAGAACTCACGCCGTTTCATGGCTCACTCCTCTGTCGGTCAGCGCCCGTTGTTCGTGTCCGGGCTATCGCGATTATAGGGAAAGCGACCGCGTGGTGATAGGAAAGGTCTCTCGTGCCGTAGCGTCAACCTCGTTCGGAGCGGGGTTCCCAACCGACCCGGCCGAGGAACTCAAGCGGTGAGAATCGCGCCTTGTAAGCCATTTTTGGCGCATCGGCGATCCAATAACCGAGATACACGTAATCGAGGCCAATGCCCGGCGCGCGCGCGATGTGATCGAGAATCATGAGCGAACCGAGGCCGCGACGGCCTTCCGCAGGATCGAAAAAGCTGTACACCATCGAGAGCCCGTCGGCCAAAACGTCCGACAGCGCGC
>CAYGKG010000195.1:2284-3089 GCA_964350495.1 uncultured Alphaproteobacteria bacterium | reverse complement strand
ACAAACAGCGCCGCGAGCCAGCCCGCTGCGCCGGCGCCTAGCGACCAGGACCAGAAATACCACACCGCGAACGCGGTGAAGGCGGCCGCGATGGCGAACGGCGCGCGCCACAGGCGCCCCGGCGTTGCGGCCAACGGCGCCGGTGTAATTGCAAGATCGACCATGCTGCTCCCCTCCCGATTCTCGGTCATGGCCGGGGCTATGGAGGGGGCAGAGCGGGAACTTTGGTTTTGACCGAGGGCTTCCGTAAGAAAGCCAGCGCAATCAAGGGGTCGCTTTGGGGGAAATCGTTTTGATCCGGTGAGTCGGCTTCTACGGGACCGATGGCGTCACGCGGTGTCGGCGACCTCGACGATCAATTTCTTGCCCACCGCGGCGAGGGCTTCGTCCAAGGCGTCCATGCGGCTGGCATGGCGGACATCGAGGATACGGTCGACCATCGGCGGCTTCCAGTTGAGCGCCCGCGCCAGATCGGCTTTGCGCATATTTTTTTGGCGCATGGCCTGATAGAGCAACACCTTCGCGGCGACTTGCGACGATAGGGCCGCCTTGGGCATACGGTGCTTGGAGGGACGCGGGATATCTTTCCGCGTGGCAATGCGGGCGGCGACGGCTTCTTCGAGGGCATCCGCGGCATGGCGCACCGCCTCGTTCTTACTCCTGCCGAACGTCGTCAGTTCGGGGAAATCGGGCGCGGTGGCGAGGACCGTGTTGCCGTCTTTGCGTAACCGGATCGGGTATTCCATTACTCCAGTCCCAGGTCCTTCAGAATCTTGTTCACTAACGCTTTGCCAAGCTCTTTGCC
>CAYGKG010000195.1:0-2274 GCA_964350495.1 uncultured Alphaproteobacteria bacterium | reverse complement strand
CTTTGCCCTTGCCGTGCATCGGCAGTTGCGTGGGCCGTGCGCCGCGTCGAACGGTGAGATGGCCGCTGCCGCCTTTGTGGCTTTCGAAGGTGCAGCCCCTTTTCCTGAGATAGCGGCGAAGCTCGCTGGCGTTCATAAGGATATAGGGGCGCGAATCGTAAACACAACATATTTGTTGTGTTCACGGGATGTGCTCCCCTGGCGTGGGCACGTGTCTCTATGAACGGGTTAGAGCGGGAAATCTTTCGGGGACCGGCGCCCGACGCCGGGGGCGACTATTGCGATTGCGCGAGCTGTTCTTCGATCGCAGCCCTAACCAGCGGTATCGCTTCGCGGCGGGTCATGCCATTGACGAGGCGCGGATCGTAAAGCGTGCGGATGAGGATGCGGTCGGCGGCGCTGAATTGGGCAATGAGGTCGCGATTGCATAGGGCCGAGGGGCGGACCGCGCAGCCGTGGCCGCGAAAGCCGATGGTGTGCATGAGTTCGTGGGGCAGGCAGTTATCGTTGAGGTCCGGTTCGTTTTCCAGGCCGAGGAATATCTCGCCGTTGGGGCTCGCGCTGCAGACGACGGCGATGAGGGGGCCGGCGGCGAGGCCGCCCTCGAAGTTGAAGTGCATCGGATTTATCCGGCGGAGGGGCAGGTAGGCGATACGCACCGCACCGTCGCGGTCGGTGCGGTCGAACGACAGCCCGGTCAAGGCGGTTAGGTCGCCCAAGACGGTTTCGAGGGTCGCGCTATGGCGCGGTGTCAGCGGGATGTCGCCTTCCACCGAGACGTTTACGGATGTCGTGCGTTTGTCGATCGTCGCGCGGTCGTCTCGGTCGAAGACAAGGCGGTCGAACTGGGTGGTCAGGGCGCTCACCGTCAATCGCGCGCCGCTTATTGCGGCGTTTTGGGAGGAAGGGTCGCTCAGGTCGGTGCCGTCGCCGCGAAGGAAGACCAACCCGATATTGGCGAGCAGCACGAGGCGGAAAGCCATGGCGCCGACGGCCTCGACCGGCTTGTCATGGAACCGGGCCATGCCGCGCACCATGACTCCGCGTTGGGTCAGGCCGCGCAGCAGGCTCGCGGCCGCCGCGACGAACGCGAGCCACAGCGGGACGGCGAATGCGGCGTAGAAGAAAATGCCCGAGGAGGGGTAGCCGACGTAGGCGCGCAGGAAGAAGCCGGTCGTCCAAAACGCAGATAGCGATTCAAAGGCGCCGAGCTCGCCCGCTTCGCGTCCGGTGATCCAGTTCTCGGCGGCAACGTAAAGCGCTTCGCTGGCGACGACCGCGACGGCGATCCCCGTGACGAGTTCGATAACAGCAAGGATCTGGCTGCGCGTGGGACCCGAGGCGAGCGCGGGTAGGAGGCGTTTGGTTAAGGCCAGCGCCGCGACAAAGGCAGGAGAGAACGCCGCAGCGGTCAGCAGCCACAACAGGACGGCGCGTGCGACCTGCGGGTCGGGATCGAGCGGGAAGACGTCGGTCCCGTCGAGCCCGAAGTAGAAACGCGCCGCGTCGCCCGGTCGCACCAGGGCCCAAATCGTCGTCAGGCCGATCGTCGCGGCGCCGTACAGGGCGATGGTGGTGCGCCACGGCGGCAGGATATTGGCGGCGGTGCCAAGGAGGCGACCGGCCAGAGCGGTCGCGAGTGCGGGCGCGCCGAACGGCGTGGCGTGGCCGGCGAGATAGCTTTGCAGCGCCGGTGCAAAACGCGGCAGCCGAGTGCCGATTCTGTCGGTGAGGGCGCCGAGGCCGTGGGCGACGAGCAGCGGGGGCACCACGAGGATCGCGAAAATCCACGCGCCGTAGAGGGCGGAGAACGCCAGTCCCCACACCACCAGCGCGGCGCCGAACACGACGGCGGCGAGCGTCAACAAACCGAGCAATAGACCCATGTGCGAAGCGAGCTTAGGCGAGGGTCCTGCCGCAGTCATCTAAAGGAGACGTCATCATGTCCAAGAAACGGCCGCTCGATGCGACCGAGAAGCGCATCGCCGATTTGATGCTGGAGCGGGGGCTCCAACTGCACGCTGCCTATCAGATGGCGCATGGGTTACCGGCGCGGCCCGTCGACCGGGCGATGAACCGGATCCTGCTGCCGCTGGGGCGGCGGCTCGAAGGCTATCTCGCCCAGCACAACCACCCTGGCGCGCTGGCAACGCAGGCGTCCCGCTCGGCGAAGCGCAAGCCGGCCGGCGCAGCGGCCGATACGGCGGGATTGATCCGGCGCTACGTTGGCCCTCTCGCCCGGGCCGCCGCCGATGCGATGGCCGCGGCCATAGG
>CAYGKG010000194.1:0-3145 GCA_964350495.1 uncultured Alphaproteobacteria bacterium | reverse complement strand
CGCCGGTGTCGACGTCGCCCCAGGTCCACGGCTGCACGATCAGCACGACGCCCGCAAGCCCGACCAACAGGCCGCCAGTGCTCCACAGGTTGAATTTCTCAAGCCGCGTGGCAAAGGCGAAGATATAGGTCAGCGCCGGGGTCAACGTCAGCACCAAGGTCAGGAGCCCGGCCGGCAACTGGGGCGCGGCATAGGTCAGCGCCACCAGCGGAATGGCGAAACTGAAAATCGCGGTAAAGCCGTACTGGCGCAAGTGCGCGCCGCTCAGCCGCGGCAGGTCGCGCATGACGATCGACACGATCAAAAGCGCGCCGGCGCCGAACAGCGATTGCCAGAAGGCCAGCGCCATCGACGGGACGCCGTTATCGACGGCGATGCGGTTGGCGGAAAAGAAGGTCGCATAGATGATGCCGCCGCCGACCAGCAGGACGAGCGGAAACGTCAGCGAGCGCGATGGCGCACCTGGAGTATTCATGCCGGTCCCTCCCTCTAGCGTAGCGGCGGGACAGCCTATAGCCCGGCGCGGTCGCCGGTAAAGCGGTCGGCTGCGGTTTTCGCGTGCAGCGGCGTGGCCGCGCGCCTATCCTTAGAGCCATGCAGCCCAGCAAGGGTCGCAATCCAAATCATGAACATAGTCAGCGCACAGCGAGAAATCATCGACCGGCGACAGCTGGCGGCCGATATCGGCGCCATTGCCGCGGCCGACACCGCTCGCAGCACCAAGACGCGCGCCAAGGTCCTGGCGCGCGTCCGCGCTGCGCTGGATCGCGGTCAACGGATCATTCGCGCCCGCTTCGAAACCAGCCGATCCGGCCTCGACGCCGCGCGGGCCAACGCGTTTCTGGTCGATCAAATCGTCCGCGCCCTCTACGACCACACGACCCAGCACGTTTACCGCGCGACCAACCCGACCGCGCAAGAACGGCTGTCGGTGGTCGCGGTCGGCGGCTACGGCCGCGCCGAAATGGCACCCCATTCCGACGTCGATTTGCTGTTCTTGTATCCCTACAAGCTGACCGCCTGGGGCGAACAGGCGGTGGAGTACGTTCTCTATTTCCTGTGGGACCTGGGGTTCACGGTGGGTCAGTCGACCCGGTCGGTCGACGATTGCATCCGTCTCGCCAAGGGCGACGTCACCATTCGAACCGCGATCCTCGAGGCACGCTATATCTGGGGTGATCGGGCGCTGTTCGACGAATTGCATAGCCGATTCTCTGCCGATGTGATCGAAGGGACCGGCCACGATTTTGTCGAAGCGAAACTTGCCGAGCGCGACTCCCGGCACAAACGCCTCGGCGATTCACGCTATTTGGTCGAGCCCAACGTCAAGGACGGCAAGGGCGGCCTGCGCGACCTCCACACGTTGTTCTGGATCGCCAAGTACATTTACGACATCCGCGATATCGGCGGTTTGGTTGCCTTGGGTGTCCTGACCGCGCAGGAACTGCGGCGCTTCCGTCGCGCCGAGAACTTCTTGTGGGCGGTCCGTTGCACGCTCCACTACACCGCCGGCCGGGCTGAGGAAACGCTGACCTTCGACGTTCAACCCGATATCAGTCGGCAGCTGCGCTACCGCGACAAAGGGCATACCTCCAGCGTCGAGCGGTTCATGAAGCACTACTATTTGGTCGCCAAAGAGGTCGGCGACCTCACCCGGATCTTTTGCGCGAGTCTTGAAAACCAGCAGCGGCGCAAGCCGGTCTTGGCCCTGTCGCGGCTCGGCTTGTTCCGCCGAGAGCTGCAGGGGTTCGTCGACGAGGGCGGCCGCCTCACGGTCGAAGACCCCGGGGCGTTCGAAAACGATCCCGTGGCAATGATCAGACTTTTTGCCGTCGCCCAGGCGCACGACCGCGACACCCACCCCGACGCCATCAAGTACATCACCCGCGCACTCAAGCGCATCGACGACGTCCGCGAAGACCCCGAGGCCAATGCGCTGTTCATGTCGATCCTGACGTCGCGCAAGGCACCCGAAAAGGCGCTGCGGCGAATGAACGAAGCGGGTGTGCTTGGCCGGTTCATTCCCGACTTCGGCCGCGTCGTCGCCCAAATGCAGCACGACATGTATCACGTGTACACGGTCGACGAGCATACGATCCGGGCGATCGGCGTCCTTGCGCGCATCGAAGCGGGCGAGTTGAAAGCGGATCATCCCCTTGCCAGCACACTTATCGGCGAGGTGCTGTCGCGCCGGGTGTTGTACTTGGCGGTGTTTTTGCACGACATTGCGAAGGGTCGCGGCGGCGATCACTCCGAACTCGGCGAACAGGTTGCGCTGGAGCTCGGTCCGCGGCTCGGGCTCGAACCCGACGAGGTCGAAACCGTGGCGTGGTTGGTGCGCTGGCATTTGTCGATGAGCCACACGGCGTTCAAGCGCGACATCCTCGATCCCAAGACGATTCTCGACTTCAAGGCGCTGGTGCAGAGCGTGGAGCGGCTGCGCCTTCTGCTGATCCTCACCGTTGCCGACATCCGCGCCGTCGGTCCCGGCCGGTGGAACGGGTGGAAGGGCGAATTGCTGCGCGACTTGTTCTATGCAGCCCGCGACGCGTTAACCGGTGCCTTCGACGAGAAAAGCGGCGAACAACGGCGTGCCACCGCGGTCGCGGCGTTGGCTGCGACCCTCGGCTGGCCGGATGCAACGTTCGTCCGCCATGCCGAACGGTTCTACCGGCCCTACTGGCTGGGGCACGATACCGGGACCCAAGCACGCCATGCCCGGTTGATCCGCGCGGCGGACAGTGCGGGCGAATCGATCGCGGTCGCTACCCATGTCGACGATTTCGCCGCCGTCACCGAACTGTCGGTCTACACCGCCGATCATCCCGGATTGTTCTCGCGGTTGTCGGGTGCCATCGCGCTTGCCGGGGCCAACATCGTCGATGCGCGCATTCACACCTCGACCGACGGCATGGCGATCGACACGTTCTGGCTCCAAGATCAGGAACGCCGCCCCTTTGCGGGGGGCGACAAGCTCGATCGGCTCAAGACGACGATCGGCGACGTCCTTGGCGGCCGTTTGCGTTTGGCTGAGGCGCTGGCCAAGCGCGCCGGCCGATTCCCGCGCCGCGCCCATGTCTTCACGGTCCAACCGCGCGTCCTGATCGATAACAACGCGTCCAACGTCTACACCGTGGTCGAGATC
>CAYGKG010000193.1:0-3266 GCA_964350495.1 uncultured Alphaproteobacteria bacterium | reverse complement strand
GATCTCGGGGTCGCGCCAGTCGAGGATAAGGCTCATCCTTTTCGCGATAACGCTTATTGTTGCTCCGGCACCAGGGTGGGCGCAGATCACAACGCTGCTGCAGCCCTTTTCCTTCGGCACGATTGCTATTCGCAGCAACGGCGCGGTCGAACGTCTGGTCCTCAATCTCAATGGAACCTACTCGAGCACGTCGAATATCCTGGTGATCGCGCCGCCGCAGCGGGCCGAGTTCCTCGCAACCGGGTTTCAGGCGTCCACTGCCCTCAACTTGAGCATCGCCAACATCCTCCTCTCCGAGGACGGCAACGGATCGGGCAAGACCTTTAACGTTGCGTTCGTCTATTTGTCGGATATCTCGACCGACGCGACGGGGAGCGCGACGATTTTTGTCGCCGGAACGCTCATAACATCGGGGAACGGTGTCCCCTACGATGACCGGCCATACTTTGGTGCGGCCTCGTTGATCGTGAACTACTAGCCCGAACCGGGGGTGCCAAATGGGTTGCGCCGGGATTAGCAAAACGTTAACCATGCTGGCAGTAGGAAGAAGCAGGACCGAGCTTCTTCAAACTGGGCAATGACATGCTTCATATGCGTTTTTCTTTTCGATTCTCGTCGGTTCTTCGACCGGCACTGATTGCGCTTTTCCTCGTTGCGGGCGTTGCCCACGAGGCATCCGCGCAACTTCTGATCAGCCCTCTTCGGGTGATCTTTGAAGGGCGCGAGCGCGCATCGACGGTCATCCTCCGCAACCAGGGTAACAACGCGCAGACCTACCGGCTGGAGTGGCAGGAGAAGGCGGCGACGCCCGACGGCCAATACGAAGAGGTTGCGGAACCGGATCCGAGCATGCGGATCGCCAGCAAATATGTGCGCTTCAGCCCCCGCCAGGTGACGCTCGGGCCCGGCGAAACCCAGCAGGTCCGCCTTGCTCTGCGGCTGCCCGCGGACTTGCCGCCGGGCGAATATCGTTCCCACCTCGCGTTTGTGGCGATCGATGAGAGCGCCCGCCGTGCGGCACGGCAGTCGGCCGGTGGTGGCGCAGCTATTCAAGTCTTTATGAATCTCGGCTTTGCCATTCCGATCATGATTCGTCATGGCCAAGGCGCTGCGGGCGCGCGCCTAGGCGGCGCCGAGTTCAGCACGGACGAACTCAATCGACTGGGCCTCAAGGTACAGCTTCTCCAGGACGGCACGTTCAGCGCCTATGGTCGGCTGAAGGTCTTCCTGCGGAATGCCGCGAACGGGCCGGAGCGCCAGATCGGGCTTTTGCAAAACGTCGCGTTGTTTCCAGACGTCCAGTCCCGCACGTCGACGGTACTTCTCGATAGCGAACCCTTTACCAGCGGCATTGTCCGGATTCTGTACGAAGGCGCCGACGAGTACGCCGGCCGAATATGGCTTGACCAAAGTTTTCAGGTAGGGAATTAGGCGCGCCGGCCTTAGGGCGCAGCCGTGCAATCGATCCACAAGCGGCGTTTCGGGCATGCGGTCGCCCTCATAGCGATCTGCGTGTGTCTTACGCTGGCCGGGTCACCGTCCCTTGCGCAGCAGTCATCGGGACTGACCGGCCTCGCAGAAGAATTGCTGAAGCGACTCGAGAACCCAGACGGCGCCCCGGCCGGTTCGGCGGGCGGTGGCGCAACCGACGAAACCACGCAGGCGGGACCGCTAATACCGCCACCCGAGGAAGCGGACGTCGAAGAACCTATCGCGCCGGCGATCGTCTCCAGCGCGCCGCCGCCGCTCACTGGGCCCGAGGCCGATCTTGCCCGTCGGCTCCTCGCCATTACCGACACGGAAGAAACCCAAGCCGAGGAACGTGAGCGACTCGCGCGTGAGTTCGTCGCCCGGCTACGCGGCCCCTTGCTTGATCGGCCGCTTGCCGAAGATGCGCGGGAAATCACCGAGGCGACCCTGCGCCTGCAGCAAGACGATGCCGGGATTCTAGACGGAGAAGAATTGATTCTGGAAGTCCAGATCGACAACCGGCGATTCGTCCAATCGATTTTTACGATCAAGCAAGGCGATGGAATTCTCGTCGATCTTGCCGAGATTTCGCAGCTCCTCGATTTCTCGATCGATGTCGACCCGGCGGCCGGCACGGCGTCGGGCTTCTTTATCGATCCCACCCATACCTTCGAATTGAACTTGGACGGCGGGTTCGCAGAGATCGAAGGTGAAACGGTCCCGGTCGATCCGGCAGACGTGCAGCGCACGGACGACACGATCTTCGTCCATAGCGATACGTTTGCCGCTTGGTTTGGCGTTCGGTTAGACGTGGATTTTCGCCTTCTTGTGGTAACGCTCGTACCGGAAACGCCCTTACCGCTCCAGCAACGATTTGAGCGCCAGCAGCGGTTTGCGGATGCACGGCGAGGGGCTGTACGCGATCCGGAGCAACCCTTTCTCAACGAACCCTACCGCCTTATAGCGCAGCCGCTCATCGACGTCGCCTTGGCGTCTTCGTACTTTGGCGCGCCGGGTCAGAGAGCCCGGACGACGCAAACTTACTCGATCATCGGGCGTGGCGACCTAGGTTTTGCCACCGGCGATGTGTTCCTTGGCGGCAATCAGGACGATGTGTTCAACTCCGCCCGCATTTCGCTGCGGCGGGAAGATCCGACAGGGAATCTGTTGGGCCCGCTCCAGGCGACTAGGGTAGAGGTCGGCGACGTTACCGGTGTTGGGCTACCGATCGCCAGCGGCGTCGGTGCCTTTGTGACAAACAATACGTCGGGGGTCCAAAATCTCGGAACGACAACGGATTTCGTTGGAACCGAACAGCCGGGGACAGACATCGAGCTGTACCGAAACGGACTTCTCCTCAATCTGGTAACCGTCGGCGATGACGGCCGTTACGAGTTTCGTAACGTTCCGCTTGTCCTGGGACAGAACAGTTTTCAGTTGATTTTCTATGGACCCCAAGGGGACCGGCGCGAGCAGCGCGAAGAACGAAACGTGACGTCCGTGGGTGACCGTGCGAACCTGCCGACCTATTCGATTGCGGCCACGAAACCGGGCGATCCGCTTTTGCAGCTCTCCGAAACCAACCAGGCAGATCAACCGCTGGGGGCCGGTGTGACCGCGCAGAAAACCCTGGTTTCGGGCCAGAGCGTCAATGCCGGATTGTCATTCACGAACGTCGAAGATCCGTCGACAGGTACGGCGCAGGCAGGGATCGGGTCGCAGCTCTTCGATGGGTTCGCGTCGCTGAGCGCAACGTCGTCGTTTCGCAAGGGTTGGTCGCTCAGTAGCGCCTACCG
>CAYGKG010000192.1:0-3296 GCA_964350495.1 uncultured Alphaproteobacteria bacterium | reverse complement strand
TGCTGCAGATTCCGTACGAGACGTTTGAGGTTTCTGCGCGCTAGCGTCGAGCCTAGACAAGAACTGAAAAGGGCGGCCCTGGGGCCGCCCTTTTTTGTGTCTACGCGCGGCCTCTATTGGCCTTGGCCAAGCGAGTAACCGGGTTCGCCGTCGAAGTTGAACAGATGCTCGGTCTTGACGAAGTCGACCCCCTTGGTGGCCAGTTTCTGCAGAAGGTCGGCAATCATCGCCCGATTGAATTGCTTGTCGGGTTTGGCCAAGTAGCGGCACCGCCAGTGGTCGGTGCAGAACGTCTCTGGCATGCCGTTGGGCCACACCTTGACGCCGCGGTTGGTGATCATCGCCAGCTCGAACGAGCCGTTGTTGACGCCAAGCATGTCCGTGGCAAGGTCGTCGACCGGCCGCGTGCTGTGGACGAAGACATCGACGCCGACGAGGTCCTTCTTGGCGGGTTTATGCCGAACCGCCTTGGGCACGGCGAAGGCGCCGGCACCCTTGGCGTAGAGCGCGGGCGCTAGTGTGATGGGTTTCTGACCGAGGCGGGCGATGATCGCATCGGCGAAGGCGTCGGTGCCGACTTTCTGTTTCGAGACCTTCTCGTCGAAAATGTCGTAGGTGTGGATGCCGTCTTCCATGGTCTTGAGCCAGGCGTTGTGAACCTGCTGGGCGACCTCGGGTTGCCCGATGTGGGCCATCATCATTGCGCCCGCCAGCAACAGCCCAGACGGATTGGCCAGGTCCTGGCCGGCGCGCCGCGGCGCGCTGCCGTGGATCGCCTCGAACATTGCGCAGTGTTCGCCGATATTCGCCGACGGGGCGAGGCCGACCGACCCGGCGATTTGCGCTGCCACGTCGCTGAGGACGTCGCCGTAGAGATTGGGCATCACGATGACGTCGAAGGCCTGCGGCGTATCGGCCAACTTCGCCGCGCCGATATCGATGATCCAGTGCTCGTTCTCGATGTCGGGGTATTCGGCGGCAATCTCGTCGAACACTTTGTGAAACAGACCGTCGGTCAGCTTCATGATGTTGTCTTTGGTAAAGCAAGTGACCTTCTTGCGGTTGTGCGCCTTCGCATATTCGAAGGCGTAGCGCACGATCTTCTCGCTGCCCGGCCGTGAAATCAGTTTGAGACATTGGTAGACCTCGTCGGTCTGCCGGTGTTCGATCCCGGCATAGAGGTCTTCCTCGTTCTCGCGCACGATCACGAGGTTCATCTCCGGGTGCTTAGTCGCAACGAACGGCGCGTAAGCCGTCGCCGGCCGGACGTTGGCGAACATGCCCAGGGATTTTCTCACCGTCACGTTCAGGCTCTTAAACCCGCCGCCCTGGGGCGTGGTGATCGGCGCTTTATAGAAGACCTTGGTGTGGCGCAGGCTGTCCCAGGATTCCGGCGTGATCCCAGCCGAGTTTCCGGCCTCGTAGATCCGCTCGCCGATGTCGATCGGTTCGATCGCGATCCGGGCCCCGGCGGAGAGCAAAACCTTCAGGCTGGCTTTCATGATTTCGGGGCCGATGCCGTCGCCAAAGGCGACCGTGATCGGTGTCAGTCCGTCGCCCGATTTGGGCATCAGGGGGGCAAGCTCTTCCAGCGCGGGGTTGCCCGGAGCGGGTACGGTTGCATTCATGGCGTTTCTCCTCGGTCGGGTTGCGGTCCAACAGAGGATGGGGCTACGCTTATCATTATAGAAATTGATAGTTAATAGATTTAAGATTGATAGAATTAATCTAAGGAAGCTCAATGGCGGACCTGAACATCGAAACCGATCTGTTGCGGACCTTCGCGACGGTTGTGGACAGCGGCGGCTTTACCCAAGCCGGCGAACGCCTCATGCGCGGCCAGTCGGCCGTGTCCCTGCAAATCAAGCGGCTAGAGGACAAGCTCGGTGTGCGTCTGCTCAAGCGCAGCCCGCGCACCCTGGCGCTGACCGGCGACGGCGAGATGATCTTGGACTACGCCCGCCGCATCCTGCGCCTGCACGACGAGCTGGCGGTGCGGGTCAGGGATCCCGAGGTCGCGGGTCTCGTGCGGATCGGTGCGCCCGAAGATTTCGCCACCAGTCATTTGCCCAACGTCCTGGCGCGTTTCGCCGCGACCCATCCGCGCGTCGCCATCGAAGTCACCTGCGAGTTGACGCTGGACATCCTCGACCGATTCAGAGTCGGCGGATTGGACCTGGCGCTGGTCAAGCGCGAGCCCTCGACGGTTGCCGGCGGCACGCGCGTCTGGCGCGAACCGCTCGTCTGGGTTGCGGCCACCCATCGTCTCGCCGATCGCGCCGACGCGTTGCCGCTCGCGGTATCGCCCCGACCGTGCGTCTATCGCAAACGCGCCACCGACGCGCTCGATTCGGTGGGGCGGACCTGGCGCATTGCCTATACCTGCGGCTCGCTCGCCGGCACCCATGCCGCGGTTCGCGCGGGCCTCGGCATCACCGTGCTGCCAAAGGAAATGGTGCCGCCCGATCTTCTGATCTTCGACGACGAGGCCAGCGGCCTACCCGACCTCAAAGATACCGAGATGGCGCTCCTCGAGGCGCCACAACTTGGGCCGGCCGCCGCGCGCCTCGGCGACTACATCGTGCGCGAACTGGAACACGCCCACTAAGGGTCGTTTGGCGCGACCTCCTTTGCGGCGCGATAGCGCGACCGTTATGGTCGGCACGGCTAGCTTCCCGATCCCGGCCCTGCTTTGGGATCCGAGCGGCAATGCCTAGATCGTCGTGGCACCACAGGAAGGAAAACGATGTACCGCTTTGTTTTCGCCGTCTTACTGGCAATTCCCCTTACGGTCACAAGCGCGCGCGCCTTGGACATTGGGTCCGTTCAGTCGGTTCTTGTCTACGCATACGGGACGCCCGAGGCCAAGAACCGACGTGCCCTATTTCCGCGCAGCAATGTGGCAACCAACGAAGTCGTCGAGACGGTCAGCGACGGTGGACTCCATCTCACTTTTCTCGACGGCACGGATTTTCGCCTGGGCGCGGAGAGCCGGGTAACCCTTGATGAGTTCGTTTACGACGCGAATGTGTCGTCGGGCAAAATGGCGCTCAACCTGTCAAAGGGCGTGTTCCGATTCGTCAGCGGTAAACTCGACAAGAGCGGCGTTCGCTTAGTCACGCCGACGGTGTCGATCGGCATTCGCGGGACGGACTTCTTCGTTGTCGTCGCCGATGACGGGGCAACCTCGGTCAAGGTCGAAGAGGGCGAAGTCGAAGTAACCCCGCTCTCCGGCGGCGCGCCTCAAATCGTCGCCGCCGGATCGGCCGCCCAGTTTGCGGCCGACGGCGCGGTAT
>CAYGKG010000191.1:0-3323 GCA_964350495.1 uncultured Alphaproteobacteria bacterium | reverse complement strand
CCCTGCGTCGGCATCCGCGCGGGGCTGTAGAATGGACGAAGTCGGTTTGACCGCGAAACGCACGACGATGTCCTGGCCGGTGGAGATGCCGCCCAGGATGCCGCCGGCGTGGTTGGACTGGAACGCCACGCGTTTCCCGTCCATGCGCATTTCGTCGGCGTTTTCGGCGCCGGTGAGGGCGGCGGCGGCGAAGCCCGCGCCGATCTCCACGCCCTTGACGGCATTGATGCTCATCATCGCGCCGGCGAGGTCGGCGTCGAGCTTGCCGTAGAGCGGGGCGCCCCATCCGGCCGGCACGCCGCTGGCGACGACCTCGATCACGGCGCCAACCGAAGAGCCATCTTTGCGAACTTTGTCGAGCTGGGTCGTCCAGCGTTCGGCCGCCGACGGATCGGGGCTAAAGAAAGGATTGCGGGCGACTTCGTCCCAGTCCCACTGGGCCCGGTCGACGGTATCGGCGCCTACCTGGATCAGCGCGCCGCGCACCGCGATCGTGGCGCCGAGGATTTTGCGGGCGATCGCCCCCGCCGCCACGCGCACGGCGGTCTCGCGCGCGGACTGGCGACCGCCGCCGCGGTAGTCGCGGATGCCGTATTTGGCGTCGTAGGTGTAATCGGCATGCCCCGGACGGTAGGTGTCCTTGATCTCGCCGTAGTCCTTGGAGCGCGCATCCTGGTTGCGGATCAACAGCGAGATCGGCGTGCCGGTTGTCTTGCCCTCAAACACGCCGGAGAGAATTTCGACGGTGTCCGGTTCCTTGCGCTGGGTCGTGAAACGGCTTTGGCCCGGCCGCCGCCGATCGAGCCACGGCTGTATGTCCGTCTCGCCAAGGTCAATCAACGGCGGTACGCCGTCGACGATGCCCCCGATTGCCGGGCCGTGGCTCTCGCCCCAGGTGGTGACGCGAAAAAGATGACCGAAAGTGTTGTGCGACATCGCCGCGACCAGCCCGAGGGCCGGTCAGTCCTTCTCGGCAGCGATAACCGCAATGTCGGGTGCGTCGGCGGCCTTCATGCCGACGACGTGGTAGCCGCTATCGACGTGATGGACTTCGCCGGTGACGCCTTGGCCGAGTTCGCTCATGAGGTAGAGCGCGGCGCCGCCGACATCGTCAATCGTGGTCGTCCGGCGGAGCGGCGAATTGTATTCGTTCCATTTCAGAATGTAGCGAAAGTCGCCGATGCCGCTGGCTGCGAGGGTTTTGACCGGGCCCGCCGAAATCGCGTTGACCCGGATCTTGTTTTTGCCGAGGTCCATCGCGAGGTAGCGGACGCTGGCTTCGAGCGCCGCCTTGGCGACGCCCATGACGTTGTAGTGCGGCATGACCTTTTCGGCGCCGTAGTAGGTCAATGTGACGATGGACCCACCGTCGGTCATCAGCGGCTCGGCGCGCTTGGACAGCGCGGTCAGCGAAAAGCACGAAATATCCATCGTCATGCGGAAGTTGTCGGCCGTGGTGTCGACGTAGCGCCCGCGGAGCTGGGTCTTGTCGGAGAACGAAATGGCGTGGACGAGAAAGTCCAGCTTGCCCCACGTTTTGGCGAGGGTGTCGAAGACGGCGTCCATGCTCGCATCGTCGGTGACGTCGCAGGGGAGCACGATGGTGGAGCCGATCGAGTCGGCCAGCGGGCGGACGCGTTTCTCCAGTGCTTCACCTTGGTAGGTGAACGCGACTTCGGCGCCGTGCTCGGCGACTTTGCGTGCAATGCCCCAGGCTAACGAGCGATCATTGGCGACGCCCATGATCAAACCGCGTTTGCCCTCCATAAGGCTCGCTGGAGCACTCATTGGCACAGGTCTCCGTGGTGTTCGGGGGCGCAAAACGGCCCGATGGCGGGATTTGTGGCATCCTACACCAACCGGATTCGGCGTCAAATTCGGTCGCTAGGCGGCGGCGATGTTCTCGCGGGGATCGAAGGTCGAGCGCCCCTGCCGTTGCCGCACGAATGCTTCGAGGTCGGGGTCTGTGCCCTGCGGCAAGGTGATGACCAAGCGAATGACTTGGTCTCCCGAGGTCTTGCCGCCGGGGCGGCGCAGTCCCTTGCCGCGCAGACGAAGTTGCGCGCCCGAGTTGGCGCCGCGCGGGACGGCTACCTCGACCGAACCGGTGACGGTGGGGACGCGGATGCGTGCGCCGAGGACGGCTTCTTCGAGCGAGATCGGAACTTCGAGATGGACGTCGTCGCCTTCGGCGCGAAACAGCTTATGCGGGGTCACGTCGATCTTGACGAGGGCGTCGCCGCGCCGACCGAGCGCGCCGGTTTCGCCCTGACCCTTGAGGCGAATGATTTGACCGTCGCGAATCCCCGGTGGGACGGCGACCTCCAGGGCGCGGCCGCGACCGGCGGTTAAACGCTTCGCGGTGCCGGTTGCCGCTTCGATGAAACTGACGCGCAACCGGTGGGTCGGTTCGGGGGCGGTCGCCGCGGCCGGCTGGGCGCGCGCAGCCTTGGTGGGAAAGAGCGGCCCGAAGATGTCCTCGGCCTTGATGCCGCCCGCGAGCCAGCCGGGTTTTCCGACGGTGCGCGGCTTTTTAACGGCGCGGGGCGGCGGGGCGGCCTGGGCATTCGGGTTTGCCGATGCAGTCTTAGGTTGGTCGTTTCGGGTCGCCTTTTCGGCGGTGCTTGATTCCTTCTGGCGGTTGGTGCCGGGTGCCGGGCCGTCCTTGGATTTTCGCGCATTCGGTGGATCGGTCGGTTCAGCGCTCGCCGAAGGCTGCGGCGTCGGCCGCCGTGGCCGCCGCCGGCCCCACGCATCGATCTCGCCGCGGTCGAACCGGCCGCGCTTTTCGGCGTCGCCGATAATGGCGTAGGCGGCGCTGACGTCCTTGAATTTTTCGGCGATCCGCGGGTTCTCGGGATTGCGATCGGGGTGCAGTTCCATCGCCAGGCGACGGTAGGCCTGCTTAACGGCGTCCTGCGGCGCCTTTCGCGGAATGCCCAGGGTTTTGTAGGGGTCGTTCATAGGAACCGATCATCTGCCAACCGGTCCAAAGGTTAACGCAAACAGGGTTAAGGGACGGTTAACCGGCCTCAGCGAATCGCGGCGCGGAATGTCTCGGCAAGGTCGCGCGCCTGGGTCAGTTGGTCGGGCGACATGACGGCGACGATGAGTTCAAGGAACTCGGTGGCGCGGGGGTGTCCTTGATCCGCCGCGAGGCGCCACCACGCATGGGCGCGGACCCGGTCCTCGGGCACGCCGGCGCCGTCCATATAAAGACCGCCCACGAAAAACTGGGCGTCGCGGTTGCCGGATTCGGCGAGCGGCAGCCAGGTGCGCAGCGCGGTGGTGTAGTCCTTGTCCTGGTACGCGCGTAGGCCCTC
>CAYGKG010000190.1:0-3438 GCA_964350495.1 uncultured Alphaproteobacteria bacterium | reverse complement strand
AGGCGGTGACCAGCACCGACCACACGAACAACGGCATCTTGTGCAGGGTCATGCCTGGCGCGCGCATGTTGAAGATGGTGGTGATGAAGTTGACGGCGCCCAGGATCGACGATGCGCCGGCAAGATGGAGCGCAAAGATCACCAGGTCGACCGACGCGCTGGGATGACCAGTGGTCGACAACGGCGCGTAGACCGTCCAGCCCGTGCCCGGCCCTTCGCCAACGAACAGCGAGGCGACGATCAAAATGCCGGCCGGGATCAGCAGCCAGAACGAGATGTTATTGAGGCGCGGAAAGGCCATGTCCGGCGCGCCGATCATCAGGGGCACGAACCAGTTACCGAACCCACCGATAAACGCCGGCATGATCATGAAAAACACCATGATCAGACCGTGCGCCGAGACCACCGCGTTAAAGAACTGATAGTCGGTGCCGAAGATCTGCATCCCCGGCGCGGCCAGTTCCATCCGCATCAACAGCGACAGAACACCGCCAACAACGCCGAAGAAGATGGCGTAGATCAGGTACATCGTGCCGATGTCTTTATGGTTGGTCGAATAGGCCCAACGGCGCCAGCCTCGCGGCGTGTGGTCATCGTGGGCAGCGGCGGATCCGTAACTCATAACTCGACCTCTTCGTGCGTGTTGTCGCGGTTTGCGCGGACTGTGTTAGTTGGCGGCGGCCTTGTCGTCGGTCGCGGCGATTTCTTCATAGTGCGCCGCGATCTGGCGGGCCTTCTCCGCCCGTGCCGCGACGGCATCGGTTGGCGCGCCGGGTTTGCCGTCGTAGGCAAAGCGCTCCTTGGCTTCCTCCACCCAGCGGGCATACGCCTCTTTGCTGACGGCGCGGACCATGATCGGCATGAAGCCGTGACCGCTGCCGCAGAGCTCGGAGCACATTCCGTAATAGACGCCTTCGTGATCGATGCGGACCCAGGTTTCGTTGATCCGGCCCGGCACGGCATCGAGCTTGAGGCCGAGATTGGGCATAGCGAAGGAGTGGATGACGTCGGTCGCGGTGGTCAGGATCCGGATGTTGGTATCGACCGGCAGCACGACGTCGTTGTCTGTCGACAGCAGGCGAACCTGCCCCTCCTGAATATCCTCATCGGGAATGATGACTGCATCGAAGGTCAGGTTGTCATGGTCAGGGTACTCGTAGCTCCAGAACCATTGGTTGCCGATCGCCTTCACCGTCAGTTCGGCCTCGGCCGTGCGATCGACAAAATACAACAGCCGGAACGACGGCACCGCAACAACAACGAGGATCACGATCGGCACGACCGTCCACAGCACCTCGAGTACCGTGTTGTGTGTGTTCTGGCTGGGGTTCGGATTTCGCGACGCCCTGAACCGAATCATGATGTACGCCATTAACACCATCACGATGATGGTGATCACGGTAATGACCACCAACAGGAAATTGTGGAACCCGTTAATCCGGTCCATCGTCGGCGAGGCCGCTTCGCGTAGACCCATTTCCCACGGATGAGAAGAACCGACAAAACCCTGCGCGTCGGCATACCCTGCGAGCGCCATGACCGAGGCGAACGCCGCGACCGCCACCAAAAAGATCCGTGAATTCCACATGCCGATAGACCCGTTTCCTGGTCGTTCCCAAAAAAGGCGCGCCAAAGCGCCCTGCAGCGCCGACTCGCTCGCGGCAGTATTACTAATCCCACGGTCCCGGCGCCAGCGCCGCCGCCAGGGACTAATCGCCGCAGCCGTGGCCCACCCGCGCCCGGCCAGTCCATCTCACCGAGAAGCTTCTCCTAACACGTTGAAATATAACAATACTATGTAGATCGCACGCCGTTCTCCGGCCCTGCGGCCGACCGCCGCGCCCCTTCCGCGTCATTATGTCGCGGGGATCCCCCCAGGCGGTTCGCACCCGGCCTCGGGAATCCCTATATTCCGGGCCACACCCCAACCGGGAGCTTGCATGAGCCAACCATCGCCACAGGAACTCTTCTTTACCCGCACCGGCCTCGACGAAAAGCGGGTCGAACGGCTCGTCGGCGAGGCGCTACACGGCATGGACGACGGCGAGATCTTCCTCGAATACCGCCAGTCCGAAAGTTTCTCCTTCGATGACGGCCGCCTCAAATCGGCCAGCTACGACACCGACCAGGGCTTCGGCCTGCGCGCGGTGTCCGAGGAATCGACCGGCTACGCCCATGCCGCCGAACTCTCGGAAGAAGCGATCAAACGCGCCGTCACGACGGTCCAGGCCGTGCGCACCGGGACCGGTGGGACCATCGCCGCAGGACCGGCGCGCACCAACAATACGCTCTACGTCGACGACAACCCGCTCAACGAAGTGCCGTTCGAAGACAAGATCAAGCTGATGCAGGACATCGACGCCTACGCCCGCGCCAAAGACCCGCGCGTGCGCCAGGTCTCGGCCTCGCTCGCCGGATCGTGGCAGGTCGTCCATCTGATCCGCGCCGACGGCCACGCGGTCGGCGACATCCGCCCGATGGTCCGGCTCAACGTGTCGGTCGTGGTCGGCGACGGCGACCGCCAGGAAACCGGCTCGCATGGCACCGGCGGACGCACCGGCTATCTCGGCTACATCGATCCGCAGGCGTGGCAGGGCCAGGTCGACGAGGCCCTGCGCCAGGCCCTGGTCAATCTCGAGTCGGTCGATGCCCCGGCCGGCGAAATGACCGTCGTCCTGGGTCCCGGCTGGCCCGGCATCTTGCTGCACGAAGCCATCGGCCACGGCCTTGAGGGCGACTTCAACCGCAAAAAAACCTCGGCCTTCGCCGGACTCATGGGCCAGCGGGTTGCCGCGCCGGGGGTCACCGTGGTCGACGACGGCACCATCCCCGACCGCCGCGGCTCGCTCACGGTCGACGACGAAGGCACGCCCACCAGCCGCACGGTGTTGATCGAGGACGGTATCCTCAAGGGCTACCTGCACGACCGGCTTAACGCCCGCCTGATGAACATGACCCCCACCGGCAACGGCCGGCGCCAGTCCTACGCCCATATGCCGATGCCGCGCATGACCAACACGCTGATGCTGTCGGGCGACCGCGATCCGGGCGAAATTCTGCAAGGCGTCAAGAACGGTCTCTACGCCGTCAACTTCGGCGGCGGCCAGGTCGATATCACCTCGGGCAAGTTCGTCTTTTCGTGCACCGAGGCCTACATGGTCGAAAACGGCAAGGTCGGCGCGCCGGTCAAGGGCGCGACCCTGATCGGCAACGGCCCCGACGTGCTGACCAAGATCAGCGGCATCGGCACCGACATGGCGCTCGACCCCGGCGTCGGCACCTGCGGCAAGAACGGCCAAGGCGTCCCGGTCGGCGTCGGCCTGCCGACGATCCGCGTCGACGGTCTCACCGTCGGCGGCACCGCAGCGGGTTAGGACCGAAAGCACCGCCGAGCGCCTAACCGGCGACGACCGCCATTTCCACCCCCGCCGGCACCGG
>CAYGKG010000189.1:0-3439 GCA_964350495.1 uncultured Alphaproteobacteria bacterium | reverse complement strand
CCGTTCTATGCGATTCACGCAGGTGGGATCACCGTGGTCAGCCCCGCGGGGCTGAAGACCAATGCCGGGCTTCAGGTGTTGAAGGCCGACGGCACGCCGATCCCGAACCTGTATGCGGCGGGCGAAGTGCTGGGCTTCGGCCGCCTGTCGGGCAAGGCGTTCGTCAACGGTATGTCGTTGATGCCGGCGCTGACCTTCGGTCGCCTGCTGGGCGAGGACCTGTTGACGTGGGAGGGCGCACGCGCCGCCGCGGAGTAACCGCCCACCCTGTCGACCTAGAATGTGGCCGGGTCTTGTCCGGCCATATTCGTTTCTTCCTGGAACGATTCGAGCGATGACATGAGTAAACCCCTGGACGGCAAGACGGCGTTGGTCACCGGCGGCGGCGGGCCGGCAATGGGGAGCGCGCACTGCCGCGCGTTGGCGGCCAAGGGCGCCCACGTCATCGTGCAGGACCTGCGTGAGGATTATGCCGCGGCTGTCGTCGCCGATATCCACGGCCACGGCGGTTCGGCCGAAGCGATGGCCGGCGACATCACCCAGCTCGACGACTTCCTGCTGCGGCTGACCGAAGCGATTTCGTCGACCGGCGGGATCGACATCCTGGTGAACCACGCCGGGATCAGCGGGCTGTCGACCCCGTTGGAACAGATCGACCACGATTTCTTCGATCGCATGATGAACGTGCATGTGAAGGGATCGTTCTTCATTACCCAGGCGGTGGTGCCCGCGATGAAGACCAAGGGCTACGGCAAGATCGTCAATATCGCGTCCGAGTTCTGCCTCTACGGCAGCCCGTCGGCGTCGCACTACACGGCCGCGAAATCGGCGTTGCTGGGCCTGACCAAATCGTGGGCGCGGGAGCTCGCGCCCTTCGGCATCCGGGTCAACGCGGTGGCGCCGAGCCTGATGGAAAGCGAATTGACCCGCGCCAGCGTCGGCGACGACTTCTTGGAAGCCCAAGGCAAGGCCGCACCGTTCGGCCGCTTGGCGTTGCCCGACGAGGTCGCGGGCGTGGTCGCGTTTCTGGCCGGGCCCGAGAGCGACTTTATTTCGGGGCAAACCATCAGCCCCAACGGCGGCAACACCATCGTCGGCATTTGAGCGCCACAGTCTTGCCGCAGTGGACCGGTACCAAGACCGCGACGCGAACCGGGGCACCATCCTATGAATGAGATTCTGATTATCGGCGCCGGCATGGCCGGGCTGCCGTGCGCGATTCGCGCGGCCGATGCGGGCGCGCACGTCACCCTGATCGAGGATGCGGCCACGGTGGGCGGCAAGCTGCCGCGCTCGTCGGGGCAAATCTCGGCGGCGGGCACCCGGCTGCAGGCCGAGAAGGGCATCGCCGATAGCCCCGACGAACACTTCGCCGACGTCATGCGCATTTCCCACGATACCGCCGATGCGACGACCGTCCGCGTCGCCGTGGACCACGCCGCGGGCACCGTCGACTGGTTGCAGGACATCGGCGTGCCGTTCCCGGCCGACCATCCGGTGATCAGCTACAACCACGACGTCTACCGCACGCGGCGCTATCAATGGCCGGTGAACAAGGGCCAGTCGATTCTGGATGCGTTGCTGCCGCTGCTCGACGCGCATGTCACCGCAGGCCGGATCGATCTGCGGCTGAACACCGAGATGACCGTGATCGCGCGCGGGCCCGACGGCGCGGTGACCGGGATGACGGTGCGCGACGACGGTGGCGAAACCGCCCTCACCGCCGACGCCTATGTGCTGTGCGCGGGCGGCTATACCAACGACCCCGAACTGTTTCGCAGCCTGACGCCGAACAAGCCGGTCTATGCCGCGAAGATTCCGATCTCCACCGGCAAGGCGTTGCGGGTGGCGCGCGACGCCGGTTTGCGGATCGACGGCGGCAACCTGTACATGGGCATGTTGGGCGGCGTGCTGGCCGATCCCAACGATCCGCTGTCGGTGACCTTCGCGCTCAACACCGTGCCGCAGGACCGCCCGCCGTGGGAGGTCTGGGTCAATCGCTCGGGCGAACGCTTCACCCGCGAGGATCATCCCAGCGCGACGCGGCGCGAACATGCCGTCAACGCGCAGGACGGACTGACCTTCTTTATCGTCTTCGACGAGGGCATCCGCCAGAACGCGCCGCCGATCACGATGGCCAAGGACGCCGCCCTGAAACAACTGATCGCGAGCAACCCGGCCTACGCCCGCGGCGACACGATCGACGCCTTGGCCAGCCAGATCGGCGTCCCCGCCGACCGCCTGGCCAACACCATCGGGCACTACAACGCGGTGGTGGCGATGGGCGAAGACATGGCCTTCGGCCGCGAAAGCCTGCCGCGCGCCATCGACACCCCGCCCTACTACGCGATCCAATCGGTCGCCTTCGCGATGCCGAGCCCGGCCGGCGTCGCGGTGGACGACACCCTGCGCGCGCTGGACACCGACGGGCGCGCGGTGACAAACCTGTTCGCCGCCGGCGAAATGATCGGCAACACGCGGCTGATGGGCAACGCCTACGTCTCGGGTATGGGCGTGGGTCCGACGGTGACCTTCGGCCGGATCTTGGGCGAGCGGTTGGGCGCGGCCTGACGGCGCACGCAGCGCGCTTGCGCTGTTTTGTTTCTCGATTTTCCCCGGTTGCTAACCCCCTTTTTTGCCGAAACAAAGCCAACAGGCGCGGTTTGCCTAAGATTGGGCCGAACCGGACCCGGTGTCTTGGCCGGGGTCGTCCGCGCCCGAGTCCGTCGCCGGGGCGGCGGCGGTCAGGCGGTAGTCCCGCTCGCCGCCGGTGAGGTCGCGCAACTCGTCGAACAAACCGTTGAGACGGTCGCCGAACTCGCTCGGACTGAGCGCCCCTAATTCGTCCTCGAGCGCCTGTTCTTTGGCCCTCATAGCGTTCTGGACGGCCGCTTCGAGCGCCGCCGGTTTGGTCTGGGCCTGGTGGGCCTGCGCTTGGGCGCGGGCGTTGGCCTTGGTTGCGGCGACCGGGTCGACGCCGTCGCGCAGGCCCTGCAACGCCATCAACATATCGAGCGTGCGTTGGGCCATGCGCTGGAGGTGCGCTTCGTGGCGGTTGATGCGGCCGATGGCGGAATCGAAATGGCCGGCCGCATGGGCGCGGCCCCACAGTTGGGGCAGATCGACCGCGACGTCGATCGGCCCGTCGTCGTTGGCGGGGACGAAGTCCTGTTCGTGTTCGGCATAGACCGCGTGCTCGGCGGCCGAGACGCGGGATAGCCGCCACAGGATCGACGCGAGCCGCGCCACCAGCGCGGTCTCGGCGATGCCGTCGGGGACGAAGCGGGTGCGCAGGTCGTCGTAGAGCTTGTTGAAGGCGGCGCGGTCCTCGCCCGCATCGGGCGCGCCCGCGCCGTACAGCCCGTGGACCTGGGCGTTGCGCGAGACGGTGGCCTTGCCTTCGACCGTGCGGGGGCCGGTGGACGCTTGTGCGTTGGCC
>CAYGKG010000188.1:0-3450 GCA_964350495.1 uncultured Alphaproteobacteria bacterium | reverse complement strand
GTATAGAAATCGGGAAACCGCAGCAACCCGACGGCACCAATCACGCTGAACGCGACGCCGCCGACGATCAGGATCCAGCTGAGGGCGTCGAGGAGAGTGGCAATCACGGGTCTTCGCTCCGTTCGGCGGCAAAGTCCCCGTACTTCGTGTATCGCAAGACAGCAATTGCACCGATGAAGTTTATCAATGCATAGATCAGGGCGAGGTCGAGGAAGTCCGGACGCCCGGTCAAGAATCCGAGGGCCGCGATCAGCAGTGTCGTCTTCGTGCCGACCATGTTGAGCGCGAGGATGCGGTCGAACGTCGTGGGGCCCTGCACGGCCCGCAGCAAGGCAAGGGTCATGGTCGCAACAATCCCGGCGGCGGCGATGAAGAACATCAGCCTGTCATCCGGGTGGTGCGCCGTGCCAAGTCGCCGGCCGCCAGGTCGTTGGCGGTTTCGGAAGTAAGCGCGTGAACGAGGATGCGCCGATTGTCCAGCATGCGCACCGTTACGGTGCCGGGTGTCAACGTAATAGCGTTCGCAAAAGTCACGCGGCCGAGATCGTCGCCCTGGGTTGCCTCGACTTCGATCATTCGCGGGTCGATGGAAAGGCGCGGCGCCAAGATGGCGCGCGCGACTGCGATGTTCGACAGAACGATCTGCCATCCCAGCCACGACCAGTACAGGGGCGCTCCCCAGGTCAGGTGCATCGGGTGGCCTTCGCGATCGACGACGTCCATCCGCCGGGCCAACCACACGACAAAGACGACGGAGACTGCCCCAAAGGCAAGAATCAAGGGGGTGTAATGCCCCGACAGGAGCAACCAAATCGCCGCGAGAAAGATTCCTAGACTGAACGCCCGAATCACGCCTGATCCCCCTCGACCGTCGGCCCGACGGTCGATGCACATGTTTGCCGATCGGCACCGGGTGGCGCCAAGAGCCAGCCCCCGGTCGCCGACCGGTTGACCGGTTGAGTTTAGGTTATCTCCACAAGTAATGGAAACAATTGAATAAATCAGGTTTCAACAGGGAGCGTCGGTCGTTCTTTCGAAGACTCGTGAATTCCGGCTAGAATACCGCAGACGTGAGGGGCGCACTCGGTGCTCGGTTTTGGTTTTATTTTGACGGGGCCTTAGTGATGGTCGACGGCTCCCCCGATTCGGGGCGTGGCAACGGTGACGAAATCCGCGGCACCGTTAAGTGGTTCAACATTTCCAAGGGGTTTGGATTTGTAACGCCGCTTGATGGCGGTGGCGATGTCTTCGTTCACCTCTCTGCGTTGCGGCAAGGCGGCTTCGATATCGTCGAGGAAGGCGTCACCCTGACCTGCCGTGTCGTCGACGGTCCCAAGGGCCGCCAGGCGATCGAAGTGGTCGAAGTGGATCGCTCCACGGCCGTACCGTCGAAGTCGGGCGGTCCGCCCGCCATCGAACCTGAAGGCGACGCGTTCGTCGCCACCGTGAAATGGTTCAACCCGGAAAAGGGTTACGGTTTCATAACCCAGGGCGAGGACTCCGAGGACGTGTTCGTTCACATCAAGACCCTCCGCCGTGTCGGCGTCGAGCAGCTCTTGCCGGGCCAGTCCGTGCGGGTGCGGATCGGGCAGGGACCCAAGGGGCCGCAGGTGGCCGAGATCGATCTGATCGAAGGCTAGCGCACGAGCTCGACGGCATAGCGTTCCGTCGGCAGCACTTCATCCAGCATTCCCCGCGATTTCAAGAATTCGGCGAACCGCGCATAGCGCCCGGCATCCAGGGCCGCCGGCCGCAGGGCGAATCTCGGTAAGGTATCGGCCCAAGCGCGCCGATTGAGTTCGTCGTCGAGGTCGCCGCGCCCCTTGATGAACAGCTGCCAGCTCTCGTCGGGATGGTTGATCAGGTATTGTACGCCCTGTTCGAGGGCGGCGATGAACCGCGTGAGGCGCGGATCGTCCAAACGCTCCGCGCTCGCCACCAGGATCAACTCGTCGTAGGCCGGGACGCCCTCCTCTTCGACGAAGAACGCACGGCCCGGACGCTGCAAAATGTCCATCTGATTCACTTCGAAATTCCGAAACGCCCCGATCACCGCGTCGACCTGACCGCTGATCAGCGACGGCGACAGCGAGAAGTTGACGTTGATAAGCGTCACGTCCTCCAAGGACAGGCCGTGGCGTTCCAGCATCGCGCCCAATAGCGCATCTTCGAAGCCGCCCACCGAAAAGCCGACTTTCTTTCCTTTGAGGTCGGCAATCGATTGAATCGGACCGTCGGCAAGGACGACCAGCGAATTAAGCGGGGTGGCGACCAAGGTCGCAATCCGCCGCAACGGCAGTCCTTGGGCGACTTGCAGATGCAACTGCGGCTGATACGAAACCGCGATATCGGCGCGGCCCGCCGCCACCAGCTTCGGCGGATCGTTTGGGTCCGAGGGCTGAACGAACTCGACGGCGAGCCCCTGATCGGCGAAGTAGCCGCGTTCCAGCGCCACAAAAAGCGGCGCGTGGTCGGGGTTGATGAACCAGTCGAGCATCACGGTCAGCCGGTCGGCGGCTTGAACGGTGGGCGCAACGATCGTAGCGGCAAGAACGATAGCGAGGAGGCGAAGCGTTTTCATAGCGAGATTCCTTAGGGGTCGGGTTCGGGCAGCGTGTCGGGCTGCCAGGGAATGGCTTTGCGGAGGGCAATGTCGACAAGGAAATAGAGCGTGACCGCTAGGGCCGCGAGGGTCAGCAATGCCGCGAACATCAGGTCGATCTGAACGCGGGCGTTGGCCTGCAGCATCAGGTAGCCAAGCCCTGCGCCCGATCCGACCCATTCGCCGACGACGGCGCCGATTGGTGCCACCGCGGTTGCCACGCGCAGGCCCGAAGCAAATGCCGGCAGCGCGGCCGGCAGGCGCACATGGAGCAATACCGCGAATGGCCGAGCGTGGGGCCCACCGGTCATCGTATGGGCGAGGTCGATCCACCGAGTCTCGGTCCGCCGCAGCCCATCCAGAAAACTCGACGCCACCGGAAAGTAGATGATGAGGGTCGCCATCCCGACCTTCGAGGCCATCCCGTAGCCGAGCCAAAGCACCAAGAGCGGGGCGATCGCGAAGACCGGAATGGCCTGGCTGGTCACGAGGAGGGGCATCAGCCAGCGGCGCGCCGGTCGAAACAACGCAATGACCACGGCACTAAGGACGCCCAGGGCGGTGCCGAGCACCAGCCCAGCCAGTATCTCGGAAAGCGTGACCAGCGCGTGTCCGGCGATCAAACCGGACCGTGTGGTCAACGCAATGGCAGTCTCCAGCGGGCTCGGCAGCAAGTAAGGCGGCGCACCCGAAATCCACACGATCGCCTGCCACAGCGCGATCAGGCCGGCCACCGTAACGACTGTGCGGACGACCCGGTTCATGGCGCACCGACCTCGCCGACGGCAAGCTGGTCCATCAGATCGCGGTAGCGCGCCGGAAAGTCGCCAATAGTCGGGGCGCGGGGG
>CAYGKG010000187.1:0-3456 GCA_964350495.1 uncultured Alphaproteobacteria bacterium | reverse complement strand
CCGCCCGATCTGGTTCCTGCTGACCGACCGGCTGCACGATCCCGCGCGCTGGAAACGATTGATGGGGGGCGTCCGCGCCGCGCGCGACGAGGGCTTGTCGGTCGCGGCACAGGTCGCGTGCCGGCCCGTGGGTCTGATTCTCGGCCTTCTCACCTCGATGACGCCATTCAGCGCGCGCCCGACCTTTGCCTCGCTGGCCCGGCTCGATCCGGCCGAACGGCTTGCGCGTCTCAAGGACCGGGCCGTGCGCGATGCGATCCTGGGCGAAGAATCCGCGCCGGAGTTATTGGAGCCGCTGTCGCCACCACACCGCTACGCCATGACCCGGTGGGACCGTCTGTACATTCTGGGCGACCCGCCGGACTACGAACCCGGCCCCGAGCGCAGCGTCGAATATATGGCGGCTGCGGCGGGCTGTTCGCCGGCCGCATTTGCCTACGACTATCTCACCGAAGGCGACGGCCAACGCACGTTGTTCTTCCCGGTCACCAACTATGTCACGGGCGATCACGAACCGATCCGCGCGATGATGACGGAGCCCGGCACGGTGATCGGCCTGAGCGACGGCGGCGCGCATTGCGGAATTATTTGCGATGCCAGCATGCCGACGTATCTGCTCACCCACTGGGCCCGCGACCGGACGCGTGGCGAGAAACTACCGCTCGAATGGGTCGTCAAACGCCAAACCTCGGACAATGCCGCGTTCTTCGGCTTCGCCGACCGCGGCCGGCTCGCGCCGGGCCTGCGCGCGGACATCAACATCGTCGATCACGCGGCGCTGCGCATTCGGCCGCCCGAGTTGGCCTACGACCTGCCCGCCGGCGGTCGACGTTTGATCCAGAAGGTCGACGGCTATTCGATGACCATCGTCGCGGGCGAACCGGTCTTCGAGAACGGGCACCATACGGGCGCCCTGCCCGGCAAGCTGGTCCGCGCCGGGCGCGGCTAGCGCGGCCCGACGCCCGACCGCGGGATGCGCGTCGTCGCGATCCGGACACGGGCCGCCGCGCGCGTTGCGGCCCGCATGGTTACGGGCCAAGGTTGATCATGCACGCGGTGGTCTTCGATACCTTCGGCGACCCCGACGTCCTCGCCTACCGCGAGGTCCCGCCGCCGACATTGGCGCCGGACGAAGTCTTGGTTCGATTGCGCCGCGCCGCCGTCAACCACTTGGACTTGGATATCCGCAGCGGCGTATCGGGGATGCCCGTTGCATGCCCGCACATCCTCGGCACCGAAGGCGTCGGCGAGATCGCGCATCTGGGCGACCAAGTTTCGGGTTGGCGGATCGGCCAGCGCGTCGGCACCTACGCGTTCCATACCTGCGGCGTCTGCGTCAATTGTCGGGCGGGCCGCATCAACATGTGCACCGTAATCCGCACCCTCGGCGGCGACCGCTGGGGTACCTACGCGACCCACATTGCCGTCCATCGGAGCCAACTCGTGGCCATCCCCGATGGGCTCGACGAGGAGTTGGCCATCGCCTCTTACAAGTATGCGACGGCCTGGGAGGCGTTGATCGACACCGTGCGGCTGCAGCCCGGCGAAACGGTCCTCGTGATCGGCGCGGCGGGGGGCGTCGGATCCGCCGCGGCGCGGCTCGCGGTCCACTTGGGGGCGACGGTCATCGGGGCCGCCGGATCAGCCAAAAAGACCGATTACGTGATGGGTTTAGGCGCCGCCCACTGCATCGACTACACCCAGGAAGACCTCGCCGCGGCCGTGCTGCGCCTCACCCGGGGCGTCGGCGTCGACATCGTCTTCGATGTCGCGGGCGGCGAAACCTTGCGGCGCGCTATCCGCGCGACCCGGCACGGCGGTCGGATCGCGGTTGTCGGTGCGCATGGCGGCGAAGATGTGACGATCGACTTCGTCGACCTGTTCCGCCGTCACATCGCAATCCACGGCTGCGGGCGTTACACCCCCGCGATCCTCGCCCGGGTTTTCGCGATGCTCGGCGCAGGACTGCCCGCGGCGACGATCGCCGCGCGCTTTCCCCTCAAGGATGCGGCGAAGGCCCATATTGCGATGGCCCGGCGGGATTTCGTCGGACGATTCGTTCTGGTCCAGCCCTAGCTGCCGCCGCTCGGGCTGGTCGCGTATTTGCGCTCAGCGTGCCTTGACGGCGAGGACGTCCGCGGGCGGATGACACAGCAGATCTTCGGCGACGCTGCCGAGGAACGCGTGGGTCATCCCGGTGCGGCCGTGGGTGCCGATGACGAGAAGATCCGGGTTGATCCGGGCGAATTCCTGGTCGATGACCTGGCGCACCGGTCCCTGCCTCAGGGTCACGTCGAAGTCGGTGCCAGGCACGTCCAGCCCAGCGAGGAACGCCGCCATCTCGGCCTCGGCCGCGGCGCGGTACTGCTTGTCGTGCTGGGTGGCGGCCGCAATGCGGTTGTCCGCAAGTCCCTTGAAGGGAATGTGGTAGGCGTGCACCAAATGGAAGGCGCCGCCCTCGACGAACGCGGCGGCATACTCGACGGCGCGCTTGGCGAAGGCCGAAAAATCGACGGGGACCATGGCGCGTTTGTAGGGCCCGGCAACGCGATCGCGCACCACCAGGACCGGCGCATTGATCGACCGGATGACTCGCTCGACGGTTTTGCCTCGGAACATGTCCTTCAGCGCGTCCTCGCGGTGGACGCCGAGCACGACCAGGTCCGGATCGATTTTGGCGGCAAGGTCGAGGACGGCGGCATCTTTCTTACCGCCAACGATCTCGATGGCGATGCGCGGGCCGCCGGTTGCCGCGAGTGACCCGACGTGATCTCGAATGGCCTTCTCCGCGGCCGCCCGCCGCGTGTCGGCCTCGGCAAGACGCAACCCGTCGTCAAGGACATGGATTACGGTCAATGCCGCGCCGCGCGCATCGGCGATCCGCACGGCGCGCTCCAAGGCCCGATCGGCGCGCGCGGAAAGGTCTGTCGCCATCAGCAGGTTCTTCATCGCGCGGTTCTCCCCAACCTCGGTCTAATGCCGCCCCCGATATGGGGACGGTCGGCGCCTATTTCTATGCGCGCGTCGGTGACAGGGAAGTTTTTTTGGGAGTTGGCGGTAGGGGCGGAACATCGCACCGGCGCGCGGACCGCCCTCGCCCGTCAAACTGTCGGTGGCCCGCACTAACTTCTGCGCAAGGGATCGGGCGCGATCGCGACACGGGTTTGTACGGCCTCAATCGGCAGGCGCGTGTGGGAATTGGCCGACTGCGCTTGAACTGGTTCTCTGCCGACGACTTTGCGATTGCAGGTGGTCGGCGTTGGTATCGACCTGTGAAATTCTGCTACTCAAGCGACTTGAGAAAGATGATGAGGCTTTCGACCTCATCCGGCTCAAAGCGGAATTCCGGCATGTCCGCGTGGCCCGTCACGATCCCTTCGGCGAGGGCTTCTTCGAGGGTTTCGACCGGGTAGAGATTGTGGAGATCGCGGAACGGCGGCGCGATTGACAGCGGGC
>CAYGKG010000186.1:0-3473 GCA_964350495.1 uncultured Alphaproteobacteria bacterium | reverse complement strand
ATCGCCTATTCCCTAAGCGAATATCTAAGGGTTACAAGTTTTCAGGAGTCCGAAGGCCGCAACCACTTGGAAACTTGGTTGGCGACCTTGTTGTAACCGCTGTCCGTTTCAATCCGACCGGCGTGGGAAGCCACTCCGGTTGCCGCTTGAATCAGCGAAGCGACAGGGGTCTCCTCGCACTAAACCGGGTTCACGTGTCAGTTATGAGCCTTAAACCTGCCGATCCGTCATTCTCAAATTTTCCACCAGTCGGGCCACTTCACTTTCTTCGGCGTCCGTGTTGCCTTCCATACCTTCGACTGCTCCTCGCGCGACAGTCGGCGATCACCGAGTCGTTCGAGCGCCTTTTCCACCAACCATGGCTGGAGCGCGATCCGGGCCGTCGGCCGGTAGCGATCTTGCTTCACCGCCATGCGGAGCGCGGTGAGCCCCCCACTAATACTGCCCGGAGATACGATTCTGACGATAATGGTCAGGGCGTCGCTGACGCCACCCCGCGCGGCACGAGCCTCTTCGATGGCAGCCATGGTCGCGCGGGCGGCAGGGCCGTCACCTTCGAGACCCCGCTTGGTGATGTACAAGAGGAATGCTTCGGCAGCACCGACCTGACGTTCGACGCCGTCCTCGCGGATCGTCACCTTCTGCCCGAGCACGGCATCGTAGGGCAGCCCGTTTTTGCGGCCCTTGGGTCTTCCCTTTGGGTTACCGCTGTGGCCCTTTTTGAAGCGCGTTGATGTGGGCGGGTGGCGATAGCCGATAGCGTCTGGAGTGTCCTCTCCCGTGCTCCGATCGGGGTTCAGTTCTTCTGTCATTCTTCGACCGGCGGGGGCCAGGACAGGCTATTCGCATCGCGCGTGGACCGCCACGCCTCTTCGATGTCCCGTGCCGACAGCCGGCGCGCGCCGCGTCGGGCGAGCGCCGCCTCTACCGCCCAGGGTTCCAACAACAGCCGTTCGGGTTCATCGTCCGGGGAACTGCCCCACTTCGTGTCGCGAGAGGCGACCCCGAGGATCAAGAGCGCCTCGTCGGCGTTCCTCGGGTCTTTGGGCTCCATAATCCTTGTTGCCGCCGACGCAGTTTGCGCCTTCGCGGCAATCGCCTTTTCCCGCTTCGCGATCATCTTGAGAACCTGACGACAGGCAGCACGGTTACCGGCGAGAGCATCGAGGTAGGTCTTGTGCTGCAGCGCCTCGTCGACGCTGGCCTCACGCGACCGGCCGTTCTGCGTAATGGTCAGCGTTCGATCGATGATGACATCGAAGGCAGACTTCCGGCTGGTTTTTTCTTTCCTCGGTCGGCCTTTGGGATTGCCGCTCTGTCCTTTGCGGAAGCGGGTCGATTCCGGTCCTGTTTCGGTCATGCGTTGCTGCGCCTCAGCCGTGGCTTGCCACCCGTCATCACCGCCCATCGCTCGACTGCGACGTCCACGTAAGCGGGATCGATATCGAGCCCACGGAACCGTCGCCCGGTCCGCTCGGCCGCAATCAGGGTGGTGCCCGACCCGAGGAAGGTGTCGAGAATGAGGGCGCCGCGGGCCGTGACGTCCTGGATCGCATCGGCAACCAATGCCGTCGGCTTGACCGTCGGATGCAGGGCCAGGTCCTCACGCCGGCTGCCGGCCAGCGAGTTGACCGAGGCATAGTCCCAGACATTGGTGCGGTTGCGGCCATGTTTGCCGAGTTCGACGGCGTTGACATGCGGGGCGCTCCCGACCTTGTAGACGAACACCAGTTCGTGCTTCGAGCGATAGAGCGAGCCCATGCCTGCGTTGGACTTGTTCCAGACGCACAGGTTCAGAAGGTTGCCGTAGATCTCCTCTCCTACCGCCATCACCGGCGCCATGTGGCGCCAGTCCATGCAGACGAAGTGCACCGCGCCGTCGCGCGAGACGGCCGTACAGGCACCGAGGGTCTCGCGAAGGAAGGTCTGGAAGTCGGCGTCGGTCATCTCGCCGGACGCCATGGCAAACTCCCGGTGCCGTCCCTTGGCGTTGGCATGACCGTTGATGCGCACGTTGTAAGGCGGATCGAGGAACGCGGCATCGATCGGCTCGGCGCCAATGACACTGCGCAGGAACGCGAGGTCACGCCCATCGCCGCAGCCAACCCTGTGCTCGCCCAGGATCCAGATGTCGCCCGGCTGTGTGCGCGGCGCGTTCGGCAGAGCGGGGATCACTTCGTCGTCGGGATCGGGCGCGTCCTCCAGAACGACATCGATCTCGCCCGTCGAGAAGCCCGTGACGGAGAGGTCAACGTCGAGCACCGCCAGTTCGGCGAGTTCGACCTTCAGCAGATCAATATCCCAGCCGGCACCAAGAGCGATTTTGTTGTCGGCAAGACGAAGCGCCCGCTTCTGGGTGTCGCTCAGGCCCGCCAGCGCAACGGTTGGGACCTCGGCCAGATCGAGGGCCTTGGCGGCACGCAGGCGACCGTGCCCGGCAATGATTCGGTCTTCCGGGTCAATCAGGATCGGGTTGGTGAAGCCGAAGCTGCGGATCGAGGCAACGATCTGGTCGATCTGGCGCTTGGGGTGGGTCCGCGCGTTGCGCGGGTCCGGGATCAGCGAGTCGGTGGCTCGGTAGGTGACGGCTAGCGGCCGATCCGAAGCGACCGGCAAGTCCAATTCCATGACCGAATGCTATCAGAACATAGCATGAACATCAAGCGGCGCCGACTGGACTTCCGGGGATAACAGAGCGTCAGTTGGTCCATGCCCGGCCGTCCGGGCTTGCGGTGGTAGTGGCAGCATTTTGGCCGCCACGCCACCCGGAGATGACCATGACGACACGGATAAAGAAGCCCCGCACCCCGACGCGCGCTAGCCGCTCGCGCACGCCGGGTAAGACCAAGCTCGACCAGCTCACCGCCCTGCTCGCCCGACCCAGAGGCGCCAGCCTCGCCGAGATGGTCGCCGCCACCGGATGGCAGGCGCACTCGGTACGCGGCGCATTGTCCAGCGCGCTCAAGCGCCGAGGCCATGAGATTGCCTCCGAGAAGATCGACGGCGTCCGTCGCCATCGCAGCGGTCCTTCCCGATGAGAGAGAACACCCAGCAGGAGATCGAGGCCCTCGCCGGACTCGATCTCGACGGCTTACGCGCGGTCTGGCAGCGCCACTACGGCCCACCACCGCCGCTGCGCTCGGTCGAACTCTTTCGTCTCATGCTGGCCTGGCGTCTACAGGCGGAGGCCCTCGGCGGTCTTGATGGCGAGACACGCCGCCAGCTGAGACGCCCGCGCGCAACGGCCGAAGGCCTCGCCCTCGGGATCGGCGCCCGCCTGCGCCGCGAGTGGCAGGGGCGCCTCGTTGAGGTCGAGATCGAGGCTGAGGGATTCCGATGGCAGGGCACGCTCTACCCGAGTCTGTCGGCAGCGGCGACGGCCATCGCCGGCACCCGCTGGAACGGGCCGCGCTTCTTCGGCCTGCGGAACAGCCCATGACGAAGCTCAAGCGCTGCGCGATCTATACCCGCAA
>CAYGKG010000185.1:1733-3526 GCA_964350495.1 uncultured Alphaproteobacteria bacterium | reverse complement strand
TGATCGTACCGGTCAATATCCCCGGCATCGATAGAGGCAACACGTGCTGGAAAACAGCTTGCTGGTGCGATGCGCCAACGCCCAACGCCGCCTCCCTGATCGAGGGGGGTACGGCTTTTAGAGCTGCTCGCGTCGCGATAATGATGGTTGGCAATGTCATGAGCGACAGCACCATGCCACCGACCAATGGCGCAGAACGGGGCATGCCTAGGAAATTCAAGAAAACAGCAAGACCGAGAAGTCCGAAAATGACCGACGGCACAGCTGCCAGATTGTTGATGTTCACCTCAACGATGTCCACAAAGCGATTCTTCGGAGCGAACTCCTCCAGATAGATCGCCGCGGCAATACCCATCGGGAAGCTGATGGCGAAGCAAACCAGCAACGCGAAGAACGAACCGACAATCGCCCCCCTCAGACCGGCGAGTTCAGGAAAGCGGCTATCACTGTTGAAAAACAGGGCCCAGTTGAACGGTGTGCTGACGCGCCCCTCCGCTGCGAGTTGGTCAAACCAGACGATTTGTTTGTCGCTAACACGGCGTTGCTCCTCTGGGACGTCTCGCGGGATCACGCCTTTCTCAAACTGGTCGAAAGGGTCCGACGTCGGAACTTTGATTTCGAACGTCTGACCGATCAAATCAGGATTGGAGACAACCTTGTCGCGCAGTATGAACTGGGCGCCACTAGTCATGATCTGAAACAAGTCGCGCTGGTCGGCACGACTCTGTACTTCGGGAAACATAGCGGCGAAACCGTCGCGAATGATCGCCCTGTAGTTGCCCTCGTTCAGCGCCTCGGAATCAACTCGCGACGGATCGATTGTCACTTCGAATCGCACATGGGTTTGCACGAAAGACGATGCACCGGTTGATATCAGTGACACTAGAAGTATTGCGAGCAACCCCAACGCCAATCCAATTGCACCAACCCCGTAAAGGCGTATGCGGCGGTCAGCAGCCTGCCGACGCTTAGAACGCCTCGTACTCTCGTCGGTCGATGACCTATGAGCTGTTTGTGAACGAGTGACTGCGCTATTCATACTTTTCCGGATATTTCTGCACGATACGCAGCGCAAGCACATTAAGACCCAATGTGACGACGAAAAGCACTAGGCCAAGCGCAAACGCAGCGAGTGTCTTTGGACTGTCGAACTCCGTGTCGCCAATCAATAGGGTCACAATTTGGACAGTAACCGTCGTTACCCCCGAGAACGGGTTCGCAGTGAGCGATGCAATCAACCCCGCCGCCATTACGACGATCATCGTTTCGCCGATCGCTCGACTTATCGCGAGAAGAAATCCACCAACGATGCCAGGTAGCGCTGCAGGCAACAAAACCTGCCTGATGGTCTCGGCCTGTGTCGAGCCGAGAGCGTAGGATCCATCGCGCATCGATTGAGGCACCGCGCTTAGCGCGTCGTCCGAAAGCGACGAGATAAACGGGATGATCATGATTCCCATTACGGCGCCTGCCGCCATAGCGCTGTTAGGCGCTACCGAAAGCCCTAACGCAGCACCAAACTCGCGCAGCGCCGGCGCCACTGTCAGAACGGCGAAGAACCCATAGACGACGGTTGGCACGCCTGCGAGAATCTCGAGCATTGGCTTTGCCACTGCCCGAAAACGGGGGTGAGCGTATTCTGCATTGTAGATCGCCGCCAAGAGCCCAATTGGCCCGGCGATCAGCATTGCAATAAAGGCGATCAGCAAGGTGCCGGTGAAAACAGGTATCGCACCGAAAGCGCCGGCGCCAGCGATCTGATCTTCGCGAAGAGCGCTCTGCGGCTCCCAGGC
>CAYGKG010000185.1:489-1723 GCA_964350495.1 uncultured Alphaproteobacteria bacterium | reverse complement strand
GGGACACGGGCGAAGAAACGCAAGGCCTCAAACACCAGCGACAGAACGATCCCTGCTGTGGTCATGACAGCGATGATCGACGAAAGGAGCATGAGCCAACCGACGATCTGCTCGACCGATTGGCGGGCACGGAACTGGGGGCTCAGGCGGCGTGCCGCGAGAATACCGGCAATGAGACAAATGGCGACCGCTACGGCGACCATAGAACCGCGTGCAATGGCCTCCCATGACGCGTAGCGCTCGGCGGCGGCTTGCACCGAAGCGCTAGGTTCTTGAAAAATCAGCCCGGCGGCGACGTTCTTGATCTCGCCTAGTAGCAGATCGATCTGCCCCGCATCCTTACCTGCTATGGCCTCCAACGGGAGCGAGGCTAACAGGAGGCTGTCTATCACGGTCCCCTGGAGTGCCAGCCAAGCCACAACGACGACCAACGACGGGATCCCAACCCAGAGCGCGACGTAGAAGCCGTGATAGTAGGGCAAAGAGTGGAGGTTGCGGCGTCCGGCTCCGATAGCGCGCCGGCGCGAGCCGACGTAGGCGAGGATGGTAAGTCCAGCAATAAGGAGGAGCGCGAGCGTCAGCATGGGTTTTCCGGGTGCATCCTAGGAGGGCGGTACCGCGACTTCCGAAACGATAGGGCCCGGCGCAGGGTGGTTGGAGCGCCGGGCCCTCTCGAAGTTATCTAACGATGGTAGGCAAGCCTACATCGTCAGCATGGAAGCGGAACGGGCGCCTTCTTGCACGGCCTTGCGACGGCTATCGGGAAGCGGAACCAAACCGCGCTCGCTTAGGTAGCCGCCCGGACCCATCGAGGCCTCGCTGACATACTCCGTGATGAAGTCGTCAAGGCCTTGAATAACGTTCCGGTGGGCATTCTTGATGTAGAAAAACAGTGGACGCGACACGCTGTAAGAGGCATCAGCGATCGTGTCAAAGGACGGAGCGACGCCGCCAACTTTTACAGCCATAAGCTTGTCCTCGTTCTCGTACAGAAACGAGTAACCAAAGATGCCGTAGGCGGTGGGATCGGACTCGAGACGCTGAACGATCAGATTGTCGTTCTCGCCGGCCTCGATAAACATGCCATCCTGGCGCATCCGGCTGCAGACAGCTTTCTTGCGGTCCTTGTCGAGCGCCTCAACCGCTTCGAATTCCGCACAACCTTCTTCCATGACAAGTTCAACGAACGCGTCGCGGGTACCGGACGTCGGAGGCGGGCCGAACACCTGAATCT
>CAYGKG010000185.1:0-479 GCA_964350495.1 uncultured Alphaproteobacteria bacterium | reverse complement strand
GGCAGGCTCGCGTCGATCTGTCGCCAACGCTTGTAGGGGTTCTTGACGATCTTGCCACCGGCATCGGGAACCTCGGCCGCCAGCGCTTTCCAGATTTGCGCTTTGGTCAAGTTTAGCGCTTCGCCTTTGCGCGAAACCGCGATCGAGAGACCGTCAAACCCGACTAGTACTTCGGTGATCGATGCGACGCCATTGGCCTTGCAGAGATCGTATTCCGACTTCTTCATCGCGCGCGAGGCGCCCGTGATGTCCGGGTGGCCTTCCCCAACGCCGCCACAGAAGATCTTCATGCCGCCGCCAGTACCGGTTGACTCGACGACCGGTGCGGGCTTGCCGGTCTTGTTGCTGAACTCTTCAGCGACCGCCTGTGTGTAAGGGAAAACCGTCGAGGAACCGACGATCCGGATTTGGTCGCGAGCTTCGGCAGCCCCGGCGACGAAGACGCCAGCCGCCAATGCGATAACAAGAGATCTTCCGAT
>CAYGKG010000184.1:0-3621 GCA_964350495.1 uncultured Alphaproteobacteria bacterium | reverse complement strand
AGAGCAAACCTGCAACAAAGAGCGACGCGGTCGGGCCGAAGGATAAACCCGCCGCAAAGAAAGATATGAGCGAAACTAAGACCGACAAAACGGACAAAAGCACCACCGAACCCGCCGCTTCGGCGACCGAGAAGTCCGCCGACGCCAAGGACCCCGCGGCCGGCTACAGCCGAGGCGAAGGGCAAAAAACCGTGTCGCCGCGGTACCGCAACAACTGGGATCAGGTGTTCGGGAAAAAGAAGAAAAAGTAAGCGGCCACCGAAGACCCGACCTAATCCTGCCGCCGGCGCTCTCCAGAAATTCCGCGCAGGTGGGATTCGCGCACCGGCTAACCGTCGGCCAGGACCGTGACGCCGGTTCTTCTGCGCACGAGATCGAGGAACAGACCAAGGGGCGGCTGAGGATCGCCATCCCGACGACAGCGGTGCCCGCCGCTGCAGCCATTTCCGTCGCGGTCGTGCCGACGAGCGCAAGCGTCGCTAAATAAACCGGAATTTGGAAGAGCGTGAACGCGAGGATGTCCACGGCCGTGCGCGTGAACCGGCCTTGCGGCCTGGTCCGCGCGAATAACTAATCGCGCCACAGGCCTTAGGGCCGCCCGGTTGCCACCATCACGGGCACCGTGATGAGCCGGGCAATGAGAACCTGACGCGGCTCCATGCCGGCAACCGCCAGTTCCGCAAACGCCGCCACACCGGTGAAAAAGACGACCGTTGCCGTCGTATCGACGATAAAGGCTTTCATCTCGTGCCCTTACGCCGATTGACGGCTGTTGTCGATTCGCGCGGGCGGGCGGGCACCGCGATTGCCGACTCGCCGTCACGGGCACCTCACGCGCGTAACCAGCCCCGCGCTTTGAGGTCGGCGACATAGCTGCGGCTGACCGGCACGGTCAGACCGTTGACGAGGTGTAGCGTAGAGCGTCGGCCGGTTCTTTCGGCCCGCTCAATTGCCGCGCGGGCCACCCAGTAAGACCGGTGCACCCGCAGGCCGTCGTAGCCTTCTAGTTCATCGACCGCGTCGGCGAGGCGCATGAGCAGCAAGTCGTTACCGGCGGCGGTATAGATGCGCAGATAATGATCTTCGGCCTTGATCGCGACGAGGTCGACGCCGAGCTTTGCCGGTAGGCGGGCGAAGAATGCCGGGGGCGCGGCGACAGTATCCTTCGGCTCGGCCGGTGCGATATGGAGCGACGTGCGCCAGTTCGCCCAGGTCATGCCGGCGGTAACCGGCACCCCGAACAACGCCACATACAGGTAGAACACCGGCATACCGGGCAGGTCGATGGAGGGGCGAAACACCGCTTCAACACCGAAGACTACCAACGCCAGCGGCAGGGCACCGAGGACACCAACGACCGCGCCCGCCGCGATTGGCGCGAGCCCCAGATCAACGAGTCGCGGCAGAACCGTCACGATTGCGATGACGATGATTGCCCAACCGGCGGCGAATGCGGTCAACCAATAGGCCATCCGGGCGGCTAAACCGAGATCGTAGAACGTGCCGAACGGGCCCGAGACCGCGGCGACGAGGCCGATTGCAAGGGTGACCAGGGCGCTGCGGACGAGATCACGCCGCCCGCGGGGCCAATCCAGGCCGGTCGGTTCACGCTGCGTGGGCGGGCGTTCTACCATTTCCCGAAGAATCCGAACCGTTCGCGAAACGCGTGTCGACAGTTGCGTCCGAACCCCCAAAGTCGCACCGGGACAACGTTCAACACAGGAGTGATTTGCGATGATTCGATTCGGTGCGGCATTGGCCACAACCCTGTTGGCGGCCCCGGCGTTTGCGGCGGAACTCGCGATCACGGTTCGGGGACTGGAACAGCCGACAGGCTACGCGATGATCGCTGTCTATGCCAACCAGGCCGAGATGGACAACGGGGTCGGCATCGCGAATGTGAAGATGGCGGTGACCGAGTCGCGCACGGTCAGCGTCACCGTCGATCTCCCCACGGGGCGCTACGCCGTCGCTGTATTCCACGACGAGAACGGGAACGGGACGCTCGACACCAATATCGTCCGTTTCCCGACCGAACCCATCGGATTCGGCAACAACGCCCGGGGATCGTTCGGCCCGGCGACGTTCGAGGATGCCGCGGTCGACCTCCCCGCCGCCGGCGCCCGTACCGATATCACGGTGCGCTGATGACAATCTCCCGGCGCAGCGTTCTCAGGACGGGCGCGGCGCTGGCCGCGTGTGGCGCGTTGCCTCGCGTTACCGTCGCCGCGGCGAGCGACCCGCCGTGGCTCATCGGCTTTCAGAATCCGCCTGCCAGCGACCTTACAGCCGAGGCAACGATCGAAGGACGGATTCCGCGCGGCCTCGCCGGGACGCTCTATCGAATCGGCCCGGCACAGCACGAACGCTGCGGTGTGCGCTATCGGCACTGGTTCGACGGCGACGGGATGGTCCAGGATTGGCGCATCGAAGGGGGCCGGATCCGTCACCGCGCGCGCATGGTGCGGACGCCGAAATACCTCGCGGAGGAAGCCGCCGGGCGATTTCTCTATCCCGCATTCGGGACTCAGCGCGACGGGATGATCGCCGCCGATTCGCCGAATGCGATGAATGCCGCGAACATCAATATCGTCCATCACGGCGGCAACCTTCTCGCGCTTTGGGAGGGTGGCGAACCCGTCGCGATCGACCCTGCCGATCTTACCACGCGCGGAGTTCATACCCTCGCGGCGGAAACCGCCGGCGCCCCCTTTAGCGCCCATCCGCGGATCGACACCAAGGGAACGCTGTGGAATTTCGGCGCCGCTCAGTGGGCTGGCAAGATGATTCTGTACCGCGTTGGCGCGGGCGGGCAGACGGTGAAGACCGGATTGATCGACATGCCGCTGCCCTCGATGGTCCACGACTTCGTCGTCACCGCGCGACATATCGTTGCCGTTCTGCCACCCTTCGTGCTTGAGGGCACAACGGGGAGTTTCCTCGACCGCCATCGTTACAAATCGGATCAACCGATGGTCGCCCTCGTCGTCGACAAGGACCGCTTCGACATCGTGCGCCGCTACGATCTGCCGCCTGGGTTCATCTTTCACTTCGGCAACGGGTGGGAGGAAGCCGACGGCACCATCCGGTTCGACGCCTGTCTCTACGGCGATGCACGACCGATCTTGCGGTCGTTGGGGCGGGTCATGGAGGGCTTGGATACCAAGATCGACCGCCCCATCCTCACGGTCTTCACGCTGCACCCGGATGGGCGTGTGGGAATCGAACCGACCGCCACCGCGATGGAGTTTCCGCGCGTCGATCCCAGGGTGTCGGGCCTGCGCCACAGCACGTTGTTTGGGCTTGGCGGCGAGAGCGAACGAAGCCTACGCGCGCACCCGTTGTTCACGGCGATACAACGCGATGACGGACCGGGCGCGGGCGACGGGTACGACTATGGCCCATCCCAGATCGCCGAAGAGCACCTCTTCGTCCCGCGTCCGGGCGCGACTTCGGAGGCCGACGGCTGGCTCATCGGCACCACTCTCGACATCGTCAGGAAAAACACGCGGCTGCATATATTCGAGGCCCGCAACCTAGCGGCCGGCCCGATCGCCGTTGCCACCCTGCCCTATGCGCTGCCACTCGGGCTCCACGGTAGTTTCAAGGCGGCGTAGCGCG
>CAYGKG010000183.1:0-3636 GCA_964350495.1 uncultured Alphaproteobacteria bacterium | reverse complement strand
CCCGCGTTTGGGCATACCGCTTACTTTCAAGTTTTTGCGGTTCTCCTGGCAACGATGGTTGTTTTCAGACACAGGGAGAACATCCGGAGGCTGCTTTCGCGGACAGAAAACAGACTCAGCTATTGATCGTGCGGCTTTGAAGAACGGGCTGTCCCCCACCGATCGTGACCCGGTGCATGACGCGCTGGAACCCGTGGTAGTCGTTGATCGGGTTATGCTGGGTCGCATAGTTGTCCCAGAAGGCGAGAGCGCCCGGCGTCCAGACGAAGCGGCAGGTGAACTCGGGCCGCGTCAGGTGCTGGAACAGGAACCGTAGGATCGGTTCGCTTTCCTCGGGCGTCAGTTCCTTGAACCGCTCGGTGTGCGCCGAGTTGACGAACAGCGCCTTGCGCCCGGTGCGGGGATGGGTGATGACGGCCGGATGCTCGGCGACAAACTGAACGCGCTTGCCGCCGTCGTCCTTGATGCGGTCTTCGCGGGTCTTCGCCACCTCGGCCTTGGCCGAGTTCTGAATCACGGTCAGTGTTTCCAGATAGGCTTGCAGGCTGGGCGATAGCGTCTCATAGGCGAGGTGCATGTTGGCGAAGAGCGTGTCGCCGCCGTAGGGTGGCAGCGCGACGGCATAGAGCAGGGCGCCCATGGGCGGTTCTTCGAGATAGGTCGTGTCGGCGTGCCAGAGCCCGCCGAAGTTGGCCCGCTCGTCCGCCTTTTTGATGACCGGCACCACTGCATCGGTGCCGCCCAGCCCCTTCACCATCGGATAGGGGATCAGCGGCCCGAACCGCGCGGCGAAGGCCGCCTGACGTTGCGGCGTCAGATCCTGATCGCGGAAAAAGAGGACGTGGTGCTCGTTCAACGCACCGGTCAGGTCGGCGATCACCGCATCGGAGACGTCGGTCGAGAGATCGACGCCGGCAATCTCGGCGCCCAGCGCCCCGGCGATCCGTTTGACCTGAATGTGCTCGAAGGCCGAGAACGATTTCGGCGGTTCCCAATCGCTCAACATAACCAGGGTGTTCCCTCCACGCAGCGGCGGCCCACGATACAACGGCGGCGCGGGTCGGGCATCACTTTGAACGCGGTATCCTCCGGTTCGCCGGTCAGGCGAAGGTCTTGATCCAGGCGGTCACTTTTTCGCCGATTTCGTGGGGGAAATCGTCGGCGACATAGTGGCCGCTCTCGCCTAAGAACACGGTTTCGAGGTTCGCAAACGGCGCAGCGCAGCGCTTAGCAAGAGAACGCCGATGGGGGCACATTGGGTGCGCGGCGAACTGCGCGCGATCTTATGTTCGGTTTCGATCGCTAGCGCCGCGCCTTCGTCCGCGCGCGGCTCTTCGCGGCGGGCTTTTTCTTGGCGGCGCGCTTCGGCTGAGCCTTCTTCGCCGCCGTCGTACGGACGGGCTTCTTCGCCGGCGTGCGTTTGGCCTTGGCGGCCTTTTTCGTGGCCTTCTTCGCCGGGCCTCGGATGTACTTCCGCATCGCGGGATCGTCGGTGGCGCCGAGGATGGCACCGCGGTCGTCGGCGACGTAGGAAACGCTGTCCGCCCGCGTCGACTTGCCCATCGTCTCCGCGAGCTGGGCTTGCTCCTCCAGGATTTGGAAGACGCGCGCGATGAGGTCGTCGCGCCGGGCAACGCGCTCGGCAGCGACCTCATCGCTGGCGCGGTAGGCTTCGACCTTCTTGCGCGCGACCAGGCCCGCTTCGTCGAGCAAGCGCTCAAGCGTATCGTGGCGTTCGATCGCGACGGACAGTTCGCCGGTCAGTGCGATGATCATCGCCATCAAATGGTCGATGGCGGGGTCGCTGAAAAACTGCGGTTTTGGTCCGCGCGACCGGCGCGGCAATTTGACCGGATCAGCCATGTCATGGGTCCTTGTGGCAAGCGGGTGGCGTCAGGGCGGGCGCGCCGGCGCTGGGCCGGCCCGCCCGGTCGTTCAGGAACGTGCGTCTATTTCCAGGCACCGAAGGAGAACCAGGCCTGGCCGTTCGATACCTCCGGCGGGACCGTGTCGCCGCGCACGCAGGCCTCGAACAGCGCGTCCGGCCAGGTGCCGTAGTTCGGGGCGCGGAACTGGATGTAGTTGCCTTTCTTGAAGCCGCAATCGGTGAACAGCTTTTCGAGGTTCTGGTGGCGGAACTGCCAGTAGTAGGGCTCGTTGTTGTAGTAGGCGTCCCAGTCGACCACGAAGTCCTCGTAGGGACCGCTGACCTCCGAGACCGGCGGCAGTTCCTGGTTGATCATCAGGCCGCCCGGTTTGAGAACGCGCAGGGTCTCCTTGAGGATGTTCCTGGACGATTTCACACTGATCTCGTGGAAGAAGAAGCTCGAGGTCACGAGGTCGAAGGTGTTGTCCGGGAAGTCGAGCGTCTCGGCATTCTGCTGGCTGAAGTGCACCTTGCGTCCCGTCGCCTCGGCGCGCGCATGGCCATAGCGCACCATCGGCGCGCCGACGTCGATCGCATGGGCTTCGGCCTCCGGGTAGACGTCCATCACCGAAAACAGCTGGCCGCCGGTCGAACAGCCGAGATCGAGATACGTCTTCGGATGGAAGTCGGGATACTTGATGCGCAGCGCACGGGCCGCCGTCGCGCCCCAGCCTCCCTTGGAACGGTGGGCAAGGCCGCCGGAGAAGACGCCGACGCCGTGGTGCAGAACGGCACCTTGGGCGACGTCGTCCTTGGTGTGCTCCTCATGGAAGCAGCCCGGCATGAGATGAACGTCGAGTTCGCTCACGGTTTTTGGAATATTGACATTGGGGTTGAGGCGCAGCGATCCGCCCGACGGCGTAGAGGCGGCGGCGTCCTTGGCGGTTTGGATCAGGTCGGGGAGCTTGCGCTCGACCGAGGGCTGAACGCTCCACCAGGTCATGAGCTGGGCATTATGGCGTAGCGCGCTCCACTCCTGGAAAATCGGTTCGCCGAGCATTTCCTTGCGAATCTCGTTACCGGTCTTGGGCTTGCGACCGTTCTTTTTCTCGAAGCGCGGCTCGACGGCGTGGTCGTAGACCGTCTTCATGTCCTTGGCGTAGTCGAGCAGGATCCGCTTGCGCAGCGTGGACACGTAACCCTGGCGCGCAAGTTCGTCATGGGTCGGTTCGACCATATCGTCGATGTTGGGCAAATTGGACATGGGGGCCTCCTCGGCGGTCTTCTGAGGGCGCTGATGACGTGTCTCACTATACCATGATGCGCCTCACCCGTTGAAAGGAACCGCTGCGGCTCTGGCCGTAGAGTGAATGCGGTGCGGTTGCGATGCGTTTGCGCCGGGTCGGCCCGAGGCAACGCGCCCGGAACCGTTCGGGAAAATGCTGGAACGGCGAAGTCTCCTGACAGGAGGGTGTCAGGAGGGGGGCGCTAGGATGAGCTCCTTCGGTCCCTTGCGGGTCGCCAAACGTCAGGAGCGCTCATGTTGAAGACCTACCATGGAAGCTGTCACTGCGGCACCGTGCGCTATGAGGCCGACATCGACCTCGCCGCCGGCACCGGCAAATGTAACTGCTCGATCTGCACCAAAATTCGGAATTGGGCTGTCACTCTCAAGCCGATGGCCTTTCGGTTGCTTGCGGGCGATGCCGCTCTGAGCGGTTACCAGTTCGCCACCAAGAGCGGCCATTACCACTTTTGCAGCCGGTGCG
>CAYGKG010000182.1:0-3653 GCA_964350495.1 uncultured Alphaproteobacteria bacterium | reverse complement strand
GAATTCCACGATTCCTGATCGGTGCGCGTGCTCTCTGCGTTACCGGTCTTTCGGAGGCAAATGGGATGCCGGCCGTGGGTGGCCAAGCGCGGGACAGCGATTGTGATCGCCGGGGACCGGGAACGTGACCCTGGGCAAAGCCCTGCTCAGCGCGCGGCGCGAATTTCCTTCAGCGCATCCAGGAACTGGCGCACCTCGTCGGGCGCGTTGTAGTGGCACATGGAAACGCGGAGGCAATCTTCGATGCCGAGAGCGCCGAGGATATGGCCGGAGTAGCCGTCCGAAACGCGCGCGTGCACGCGGATGCCGCGCTTGGCGAATTCCTGGACTAGGTCGGGCGAGGTCATGCCCTCAAAGTTGAAGGAGACGATGCCCTCGCGGCCCTTGAGCGAGAGCGGGCCGATGATCTTGACATCGTCAAACGACGCGAGCCCCGGCGTCTTGGCGTCGCCGTTGATGAGGAGGTCGATCAGGGCGGCTTCGTGACGCTCCATCGCGCCGGTACCGGCACGCATTGCGGCATTGCGGTCGGTGTCGTTGGTGAAGTGACTGCCGAGCCAGCAGAAATAGTCCACCACCTTCGACTGGGCCGCATAAAAGGCCGGATCGCGCGACCCGAGCTCCCAATCTTCGTTTGATTTGCCGAGCATATGCTCGTGCGGCACTTGGTGGATGCGATCGTTGATCCAGGCAAAGCCAAGGGATAGCCGCGAGAACGCTTTGTAGGGCGAAAAGACGTAAGCGTCGGCGCCGTAGGTCGCGACATCCATCGTGCCGTGGGGCGCATGCTGAATCCCATCGACGACGATGTAGCAGTCAGGCGCGACCGCGCGGATGGCTTTGGACACCGCCGCGAGGTCGACGGTGAAGCCTGTCAGCATGCTGGTGTGGATGACGGTCGCGATGCGGGTGTCGGGCGTTACGGCAGCGGCATAATCCGCCGCGCTGACCGTCCCGCTGACGGGGTCGAAGGGCACCTCGATCCAGTCGCGACCGGTATTCTTGGCCCACTGTTTGGCCGAATCGAGGCTGGCCGGATGCTCCAACGTACTCGAAATTACCGGGCCCGGCGGTGCGCCCAGCGCGATCGAGCGGATGAGGCGATAAAGGAGCCGCGTGCCGGTCTCGCCCGAGATCACCTGGCCACGACCGCCGCGCAGCGCCGCCGAACCGAACAGGAGATGCAGGTCTTCGCGACCGGCGTCGAGAATCTCGGTCAAATACGCGGACGCCGGGTTCTTGCGCCCCTCCTGGTCGGGCAAGGCCTCTATCTCGGCGTTGGCGGCGATCGCCTCCTTGAGCTTGAGCGAGCCGCCACCATTTTCGAAGAAGACCCGGGGCGCCTTGACGATCGGGCAATAGTCTGTGTGGTGAAACTTGCTCCGGATCTCGCGCATTAACTCGGGGGAAAACAGTTCGGGTCGTGCGCCCATGATCACTCTCCGTGCGGCGGTTGTGGCCTTCGGGGTCGGATCATATATCATCGCCGCGCGAGCGATACGCGTTAACGAGGAAACCGAGCCGATGGCCGAACGGTCGTTCAAGAAGGAAGTCGAAGCGCTGCGCCTGGGTGCGGGCGACACCTTTCACGGCGAGGGTATTCTGGCCGTGACCAAGGCGTTGCTGGAGGCCGGGGTCTCGTATGTCGGCGGCTATCAGGGCGCGCCGGTATCGCACATGATGGATGTGCTTGAGGACGCCCAACCGATCCTCGACGAACTCGGCGTGCACTATGAGGGCAATGCTAGCGAAGCGGCGGCTGCCGCGATGCTGGGCGCGTCGATCAACTATCCGATGCGCGGCGCGGTGACGTGGAAATCGACCGTCGGCACCAACGTCGCCTCGGACGCGCTGTCGAACCTCGCCTCGGCGGGTGTCAAGGGCGGCGCCATGATCATCCTGGGCGAGGACTACGGCGACGGCGCCAGTATCATCCAGGAACGCACCCATGCGTTCGCGATGAAATCGCAAATGTGGTTGCTCGACCCCCGCCCCAACCTGCCGACCATCACCCGCATGGTCGAAAAGGGTTTCGAGCTGAGCGAAGCGAGCAGCACGCCCGTGATGCTGGAATTGCGCATACGCGCTTGCCACGTGCACGGTAGTTTCGAAACCCGCGACAACGTCTCGCCGGCGATTTCGCGCAAGCACCTGATGGAAAGCGCGGACTTCGATTTCGACCGCATTTGCCTGCCGCCCTCCACCTACGTCCAGGAACGCCTGAAGATCGACGTCCGGATGCCTGCCGCGATTGCGTATGTCCGTGAGCAAAAGCTGAACGAGGTGTTCCACGGCGATCTGCAAGACCTCGGGATCGTCATGCAGGGCGGTATGTACAATTCGGTCATGCGCTCGCTGGCGCAGCTCGGCCTCGCCGACGCGTTCGGCGCGTCGCGCATTCCGCTCTATGTCCTCAACGTCACGTACCCGCTGGTGCCGGACGAGGTTTCGCAGTTTTGCGCCGGCAAACGCGCGGTCCTAATCGTCGAAGAGGGACAGCCGGATTATCTTGAGCAGGCGATCCATGCCGTGCTGCGGCGCGCCGACGTCAATACCACGCTGCACGGCAAAGACGTGCTGCCGATGGCGGGCGAATACACCGGCGAAGTGATGCTGCGCGGGATCGCCAAGTTCGCCGACGTTGTCGGCCACGCGACCGCGGCGTTCAAGGAAACCGGTGCGACCATCGAACGTCTGGATCGAACCAAGCGGCGCGCACGCGAGATCTTGGGGCAGGCCGTTCCCACCCGGCCGCCAGGGTTTTGCGTCGGATGTCCCGAGCGGCCCGTTTTTTCGGCGATGAAACTGGCGAAGAAGGAACTGGGCGAGTTCCACGTCGCCTCGGATATCGGTTGCCACACCTTCTCGACCCTGGCGCCGTTCAATATCGGCAACACGGTCCTGGGCTACGGCCTTTCCTTGGCGTCATCGACGGCAGTCGGTCCCAATTTCGACAAGCGCGTCGTCAGCGTGATGGGCGACGGCGGCCTATGGCATAACGGCCTGACCTCCGGCGTCGCGGAAGCCGTATTCAACAAGAGCGACGGCGTGTTGATCGTGATGGACAACGGCTACACCTCGGCCACCGGCGCGCAGCATATCCCGTCGAGTCGCGCGGCAGAGCGCGACGAGGGCCATGAGCGGGTGTCGATCGAGGACACCTTGCGCGGCTTTGGCGTCAAATGGGTTCGCACGGTACGAACCTACGGCGTCGAAAAGATGATGGATACGCTGAAGGAAGCGATCACGACCAAGGAAAAGGGCCTCAAGGTTATTGTCGCCGCGGGCGAGTGCATGTTGGCGGTACAACGGCGGTTGCGTCCGGTAAACCGCGACAAGATCGAGCGCGGCGAACGGGTGGTGCAGCCCCGCTTTGGCGTCGACGACGAAGTGTGCACGGGCGATCATTCGTGTATCCGGCTGTCGGGCTGCCCCTCCCTGACGATCAAACCCAACCCCGATCCGTTGCGCGACGACCCGGTCGCCCACGTCGACAACAATTGCGTCGGATGCGGGGTCTGCGGCGAGGTCGCCCATGCCGCCGTGCTGTGCCCGTCGTTCTACAAGGCGGAGATCGTCCACCACCCGGCATTCCTGGACCGGGCGGTGTTCGGCAGGCGCGGTACCATTATCGGTGCGTTCGACGGCTCAGG
>CAYGKG010000181.1:0-3678 GCA_964350495.1 uncultured Alphaproteobacteria bacterium | reverse complement strand
CGATGGGTGCAAAGGGGGGCGGATCGATCGTCAACATGTCGTCGGTCGCGGGCCTAAAGGGCGGTGCAAACGGGAGCGCCTACGGCGCCAGCAAAGCAGGGATGACGATGTTCACCAAGGCCGCCGCCCTTGAGGGCAAGCATGAACGCGTGCGCGTTAATTCGGTGCATCCCGGTTTGATTTGGGGCGAGGGAGTCGTCGACAGTATGGGCGAGGAGGGGGCCGCGAAATTTCGCGAGATGATTGTCGGACGCACGCCATTGAAAATGGTGGGTGCGCCGGAGGATATCGCTGGGATCGTGGTGTTCCTTGCGTCCGACGAGTCGGCGCACGTGACCGGCACAGATATCGTCGTCGATGGCGGCTACATGGCGGTCTAGGTTCGGTCTAAGCCATTGTAATCACGACTTTTCCTGGACGTTCCTCGCCGACCTTCGCTGCCAGCGCGCAGGCTTCCACGGCCTGATCCAGAGAAAAGACACCGGCGATTTGGGCGCAAAGGGTCCCGTCCGCAATCAGGTTTGCGAGGTCGCGGTACATAGCCGCGATCTCCGATGGCGCGTGGCGTGTGAACTCGCGCACGGTGTAGAAGCCGCGCAGCCGGATGTCGCGCAGGAACACCATGTCGGGGGGGAGTTTGCACGGCTCGCCCGACAACATGCCGTAGGACAGGACTGTGCCGCCATCGGCCAAGCATTCGCCCAGGCGGGTGGTTGCGTCACCGGCAATGGCGTCAATCGCTAGTCTGATCGATGCGCCGCCCGTTGCTGCACGGACACGATTCGCCAAGTTGGGGCCATCGACCAGGACGACATCTGCGCCGGCATCGCGAAGGGATGTAGCGAGGGACTCGCGCCGGACGATATTGACGGTCTTGATCCCGCGCATGTGCGCGAGCTTGATTAAATAAACGCCGCAGCTCGAGTTGGCCGCGTTCTGAATGACCCAGTCGCCGGGTTTCAAGTCGCCGTAGTCGGTGAGCATCAGGTACGACGTCGGCGGATTGATCGGCAAGAGCGAAAGCTGTACGGCGTCGCCCGCGGGCGCGGGCATCAGGAGACTCTCTTTCGCCACCAGTTCTTCGCGCCACGCGCCGCAGGCCATTGGTAGGAACACGCGATCCCCGACGGAGAACGCCGACGTGCCCGGCCCCAGATCGGTAATCCGCCCGATGCCTTCGAATCCCGGAATGGCCGGCAGGGGAAACATGCGAAAGTTGGGCTCCCCGGTTATGCACTTGAGATCCGCAATATGGACCGGAGCTGCCTCAACGCGGATCGTCACGTCGCCTTCGCCCATCGGGGGGCACTCCTCCTCGCGGATCTCGAGAACCTTTGCTGGATCGCCGTAGTCGGCGTAGCGGGCAACCTTCATGATGTCTCCGATGCGGCTTGTTGTTTGAGTTAAACTCAGCGCCGGCCGGAAGGAAAGAGCGGAGGGCACTCGCCGTGACTGAAGAAATGCAAAACCACGCGCTCAACGAGATGGCTGCGGTCGTCGGCGCGGCGCACGTCCGGCGAGACGCCGATATCTGTCGCGACTTTTCCAGCGACCTTTTCTTCGAGGCGGCCGTTCTGCCCTTAGCGGTAGTTGCGCCGGGGACGCGCGACGAGACTGCGCATGTTGTGCGCATTGCCGCGCAAGAGGGAGTTTCAATCGTGCCCCGCGGCGGCGGACTGTCGTACACCGCCGGCTATGTTCCCCAGGACGGCCGCAGTATCGTGCTCGACACGACCCGTCTGACGCGCATCATCGAGATCAACGAAGAGGACCAATTCGTCACCGCTGAATCGGGTGTCACTTGGCAAACGATTGACGACGTGGTCGCACCGCATGGCCTGCGCATCCCGCATTTCGGCCCGGCGACGGGGCGGGTTTCCACCATTGGCGGCGGTCTGTCGCAAAACACAGTCCTGTTCGGGTCCGCCCAGCATGGTACGGCGGCGGATCACGTCCTGGGCCTGGAGGTGGCCTTGGCCGACGGATCGCGGATCCAAACCGGTTCGGGCGCGATCGGTGGCGGTTCGCCCTTCTTCCGCTATCATGGCCCCGATCTTGCCGGTCTGTTCCTCGGCGATTGCGGCGCCCTCGGCGTCAAACTCGCCGCGACCATGCAGTTGCTGCCCCGCCCGGCTTCGATCGACTTCCTGTCGTTTTCATTACCCACCGTCGAGGCTATGGTCGAGGCTGTGTGCGAGATCGGCCGCGGCCGTGCCGCCGCCGACGTTATGGGCGTCGGATCCTATGCGCCTGGCCGTCGCACGGTGGGCCACCCCGACCCGGCAATCCATATCGCCGTTGAAGGGCATTCGTCCGCCGACGTTGCGTTTAGGCTTGCCCAGGTGCGTCAGATCGCGGCTCAGCAGGGCACCGAGATCGACCCCGCTGTGCCGGCATTTCTAAGGGCGCAACCGTTCGATTTTGTGACCAGCCTTCTCGCCGAAGACGGGCGGCTACAAGCCTGGACCCACGGGATTGTTCCGTACTCAAGGGCGCTCCATGTTCTTGGCGCTGTGATCGCGTATTTCAACTCGGAGGCGTCTCGACTCGAGGGCAGCGGGATCGACGTGACGATAACCGTTGCGGCGGTCGGTCGCGGTTTGCTCGTAGAACCGGTTCTTCGCTGGTCGGATCGGCCACGCGCCATCCACCTCGGCGGGCTTGGCGGCGCTGCGGAATCCTGGTCCGGCAATACGGATCCGGTGGCCGGGGCGGCAGTCCTCCATCTCAGGCGCGGCTTGCGGGACGTGTTTCGCGGCGCAGCGGCGGCGCACCTCCAGATCGGTAAGTTTTATGCTTACCGAGATGGCCTGACCGATGACACGGACGCCCTCGTCATGCGGTTGAAGCATGCGCTCGATCCGCACGATCGAATGAACCCTGGCGCGTTGGGGTTAGGCTAGAAAAGCGGGGCGGCGCCGAAACGCCGCCCCACCCAAGCCTCCCAACTCGGGCCTGTCGTCCCGCCCCAGTCGATCGTCGCCGGGCAATGGGGCGAGATTGCGGCCACCAAAGCTGACGCGGACGCTGGCGGGGCCCATTCCATATCTTCTATTCTTGACCAACGTTCACAGGAGACCGCGTAGTATGACAAAGATCCTTGTCAGCCCCGACCACCCCCAGGGACTCAAGCTGGAAGCCGCCCTGGACGTGCTGAGGGGCGATCTGATGCAGCGATGTGCTCACATTCTGGAAGACCGGCGTCCCGATGCTGCCGTTGTGCTCCGCAATAACATTGAAATCATGGTTCTCCTGGGACGGTGCCTCGATAAAGCGCAGGAATCGGCAAAAGCATTGGCCCGTCTATCCTAGCTGGAATTGGCACATTTCCGGGCTTTTACCCTTGCATGAGAGGGGCAGGAGGCTCATATTCGATAAATCGACGCGAGGCAGTCGAAAAAAGCCTCGAAAACCTTTTGACACAGATTGGGGCGCGCCCTATAAACCGCGCCTCACCGGCGGCTGAGACGTTCGTCTCGGGCGCCGGTGTTTCGCTCTTTGACATTGTAAATCGGGAAGAGATGCGTAGGCGGCGGTGGTTGTCATAAAACTACTGTCGCAAACGTAGGTCTGTTCTAATCCGCTTCGGCGGATTGGGAAGACGCGTTTGTGCATAGGTCAACTCAACTTGAGAGTTTGATCCTGGCTCAGAACGAACGCTGGCGGCAGGCCTAACAC
>CAYGKG010000180.1:0-3727 GCA_964350495.1 uncultured Alphaproteobacteria bacterium | reverse complement strand
TACCGCGCGCGTCAAGACCATCAAGGTTTCAGGCGTCATCTCAGCGCCCGCCCAGCAATTGGATCGCGGCCCCTTCGGCGAAGCCGACGGTCAGCGAGGTTTCGACGCCGAAATAGACGCATGCCGCGGTGAGCAGCCAGGTCGGGACGAGGAGGGCCAAGGGCGGATCGCCAAGGGGCGGTGAATCCGCGGGCGGGTCGCGGAAATAGGCCACCTCGACCACCCGCCAGACATAGACTGCCGCCAGGAGCGAGGTGACCAGGATGACGACAACGACCGGCCACCAGCCTTTCTCCATCGCGCCCAGTACGAGAAACCATTTGCTGACGAAGCCTGCCGTCAACGGCACGCCGATCAAACTCAAGCCTGCGATCACGAAGGCCGCCATCGTCAGCGGCATGCGTTTGCCAAGCCCGGCGAAGCTGTCGAGGCGGCAACTGCCGGCGGCATAGGCGACGCACCCCATCGCCAGGAATAGCGCGCCCTTAGTCACCGCATGGTTGAAGATGTGGGCGATTGCTGCCGTAAGGCCGGTGACGTTGGCGTAGCTGATTCCCAAGATGATGTAACCGACCTGGGCGACGCTGGAATAGGCCAGCAGTCGCTTCACGTCCGTTTGGAAGATCGCGACGAAAGACGCCACGACCACGCCGGTGAGCGCCAAGGCAAGAAGAACCTCCGACGCGGGAATGATGTTGAACACGAACTCGGCGCCGAACACCGTGTAGCCAAAGCGCAGGAGCAGGTAGATCGCAACCTTGGTCGCGGTCGCGGCGAGGAACGCCGTCACCACCGACGGCGCATAGGTGTAGGCGTTCGGCAGCCACAGATGCAGCGGAAACAGCGCGAGCTTGAGCAAGATACCGACCGACAGGAAAGCGAAGGCGGCCAGCACCGTCCGACTCTCGTAGAGCGGCGGCAGACGTTCGGCCAAGTCCGCCATGTTCAGCGTGCCGGTGACGGCGTAGATCAGGCCGACCCCGATCAGGAAGAATGTCGCGCCGACGGTGCCCAATACCAAATACGTGAAGGCAGCCGACAGTGCCCTGCGGTCGCGGCCCATCGCGATCATCGCGTAAGAGGACAACGAAGAGATCTCGATGAACACGAAAACATAGAACGCGTCGCCGGTAATCGCCTCCCGCAGCGGTCCGGTCACCCTCAGCAAGTAACCGCGATAGCACAGGTAGTGGCGGTCTTCCGGAATTTCCTTGGCGACGCTCTTGTAGGCAAACGGCAAGACGACGCTCGCTGTGCCCGATACCAGCAACAGCATGAACGCATTGAGTGTATCGACGCGGTACTCGATTCCGAGCGGCGCCAGCCACCCGCCGATCGCGTAGGAAATAATCTCGCCATCGCCCACCTGGTGCAGCAACGCCGCGGCCATGAACAACGCCGTCCAACTCACGAGAACCGCGACAACCCACGGCAGCGCACCGCGCCGCAAAATAATGCACAGCGGTGCGCCGAGGAGTGGAATAACGACCTGAAGCGCCGGAAACTGCCCGATCATTCTTCGCTGTCCATGCGGGCGATTTCGTTCTCTTCAATCGTGCCGTAGCTCTCGTGGATGCGCACGACAAGCGCGAGACCGAGCGCGGTCGTTGCAATGCCGACAACGATCGCGGTGAGGATCAAGACGTGGGGCAAAGGGTTGGAATAGATGGTCACGCCCTTGGCAATGATCGGCGCGGTCCCGCCAGTAACCTTGCCCAAACTGATGTAGAGCAGGAAGACGGAGGCTTGGAAGATGTTCAAGCCTACGATCTTTTTGATCAGATTGCCGCGGGCGATCAGTGCGTAGAAACCGATCATCATCAGCACGACGACGATCCAATAGTTGAAGTGTCCGAGGAGTTCCATGACCTAACGCTGCCGCCCGGCGAAGGTCGTGAAGATCGTCATCATGACGGCGGCAACGGTAATTCCAACGCCGATTTCGACGACGATAATGCCGATGTGCTGGCCGGCGTGGGGGTCGGCGGCGAGGGCGCTATAGTCGAGGTAGTTCGCCCCGAGAAGTTCGGACAGGATGCCTACTCCGCCATAGAGCAGGACGCCGACAGCGACGAACATCGTCGTGACCTGCGGCGGTACGACCTTGCGAAGATTCTCCAGCCCGAAGACCATCCCGTACAGAATGAACCCGGCGCCGAAGATAACCCCGGCCTGGAAACCGCCGCCGGGGCCATAGTCGCCGTGGAACTGAACGTATAGTGCGAATAGCAGAATGCCGGGAATGGTCAGTTTGGCGACAACCCGCGCGATGACATTATTTTTCACGGGGCGTCCCCGCTGTCGGTTCCATCCTCTTTGCGCCGCCGACCGATGCCACCGGACAAGAGCAGCAGGACGCCGATTCCGGCCGTAAAGATGACGGTCACTTCGCCCAGCGTGTCGTAGCCGCGATAACTCGCGAGCACCGCGGTCACCACGTTCGGGACGCCGGTTTGGTGTTCGGCCTCGGCGAGGTAGGCCGGTGCGACATGCTGGTGCACCGGGGCGTTGGGGTCGCCAAAGGCGGGCAGATCCCAAGTCCCATAGATCAAAAGGCCCCCGGTAAGCAGGACCGTGATCAGCGGTAGCAGTGGGGTGGTTACCGGGATTTTCTCCCGGCTCTTGGTCTGCGCCAGAACGCTTAGCATCAAAACGGTCGAAATGCCGGCGCCGACGGCCGCTTCGGTGAACGCCACATCGACGGCATCGAGCAGAACGAACACGCAGGCAAGCAACAGGCTGTAGATACCCGATAACATGGTCACGGCAAACAGATTGCGCAGACGGATGATCGCGATCCCGACGATGGCCAGGAGCAACAAGAGGGCAATGTCGATGCCGAGGATCACGGCTCTTGTTTCTCCTTCACGCGAGACCACGGCTTAAGGCCGCTCGCCAACGCTGCGCGTGCCAGGGCGTGGGTAGCCGTTGGGCTAGTGAAGAACAGAAAGATCGCGATGAACACGATCTTGACCGCGACGAACCAGCTATCGGTCTGTAAAATCACGCCTGCCAAGATCATCCAGGCCCCCAGCGTATCGGTAATGCCGGCGGCATGGAGGCGGGTGTAGAAATCGGGAAACCGCAGCAATCCGATGGCGCCGACAAGGCTGAAGGCGACGCCGCCCAAGATGAGTATCCAGCTCAGAATGTCGACGATGGCGGCGATCATGAGTCTTCGTTCCGTTCGGAGGCGAAGTCGCCGTACTTGGTGTAACGCAGGACCGCTATCGCGCCGATAAAATTCATCAACGCATAGATCAGAGCGATGTCGAGGAAGTCGGGGCGACCGGTCAAGAACCCGAGCACGGTGATCAGCAGCGTCGTTTTCGTCCCAACCATGTTCAGAGCGAGGATGCGGTCGAACGCGGTGGGCCCCTCTAGCGCGCGGATGAGCGCGAGAGTCATCGTGGCGACGATTCCGACTGCGGCGGCAAAAAACATCAGCCGGTCATCCGCGTGGTGCGCCGAGCCATATCGCCGCTGGCCAGATCGTCGGCCGTTTCGGCGGTGAGCGCGTGAACGAGAATGCGTCGGTTCTCAAGGACGCGAACCGATACGGTGCCGGGGGTCAGCGTAATGGCGTTGGCAAAGGTCACGCGGCCGAGGTCATGGCTCTGGGGCGCGTCGATCTCGACCATGCGTGGATCGATGGACAGGCGCGGCGCCAGGATGGCCCGCGCTACCGCAACGTTCGACACCACGATTTGCCAGCCCAGCCACAACC
>CAYGKG010000179.1:0-3731 GCA_964350495.1 uncultured Alphaproteobacteria bacterium | reverse complement strand
CCGATGATCCTGTTCTCGCAGATGATGGTCGCCGGGCTCGACCACTTCATTCTGGTGGCGATCCCGCTGTTCATCTTCATGGGCGAATTGATGAACCGGTCCGGGGTAACCCACCGCATCATCGATTTCGCCGGGGCGTTGGTCGGGCACATCCGCGGCGGCCTCGCCAATGTCGGCGTTGTCGCGAACTTCATCATGTCGGGAATTTCGGGGTCGGCCTTGGCCGACGCCGCCGCGACCGGCACCGTGCTGGTGCCCGAGATGAAAAAACGCGGCTTTCCGCCCGCCTTTTCCAGTGCCGTGATCTCCTCCGCCGCAACGGTCGGCCCGATCATTCCGCCGTCGATCTCGTTCGTGTTGTTGGGCGCGATCGTCGAGGTCTCGGTCGGCCGGTTGTTCATGGGCGGCGTCGTCCCCGGCTTCATCATGTTCGTGGCGATGTTCGCCCTGACCTATTGGATCAGCAAAAAGAACAACTACCCGGTCGAGGAAAAGGCAACCCTCGTCCAGCAAGGCAATGCATTCGCCCGCGGGTTCCTGCCGCTCCTGGCGCCGATCTTTGTCGTCGGCAGCATCGTCGGCGGCATTGCAACGCCGACCGAGGCCGCCGCCATCGCGGTGTTCTATACGCTGATCCTGGGTGTCTTCGTGTACCGCAACCTGTCGTGGCGGGACATCCTGGAGACCGCCGGACTGGCGGCGATTTCGTCGTCGGTCATCATGCTGACCGTCGCGACGTCGCAAATCTTCGCCTTCCTGGCAGTCCGCGAAAAGCTGGGCGAAATCCTGACCAGCGCGATGCTGAGCGTGTCGGACAACATCTATGTCCTGCTGCTGATGGCGAATATCCTGATGCTGTTCCTCGGCATGTTCATGGAAATTCTGCCGATCATGCTGATCCTCGCCCCCATCTTGTTCCCGCTGTTTACCGGGATGGGGGTAAGCGACGTTCATTTGGGGGTCGTGATGGTCCTCAACCTGATGAGCGGGATGATTAAGCCGCCGCTCGGGCTCAATTTGTTCGTTCTTTCGGCGATCTCGAAAGTCGGCGTGATCGAGATTTTCCGCTACGCCGTGCCGTATTTCTTCACGTTGCTCGGCGTGCTGATGCTGATCACCTACGTACCGCAACTCACACTGTTCCTTGCAGACTTGGTAATTCCTGTAAAATAATCGTCACAAGGCCGAACCACCGGCCAATCACCCCGGGAGGACTATGAGATGACTGACTTCACGATTACCCGCCGCACCGCCTTGAAGGGCGCTGCCGGCGTTGTCGCAGCGGGCACGATCGCCGGTATTCCGAGCGTCGTGCAGGCCGCGAAATTCAAGTACGGCACAGCGGCCGCGCCGTCGTCGATTTCCGCGCGCGCCGCAACCGATCTGTTCAAGGCCGTCGCCGAACGGACCAACGGCGAAGTCGAATTCGAGGTCTTTGCCGGCAATCTCGGCGTCGGCGAGAAGGAATTGATCGAGGGCGCCTCGATCGGCACGGTCGACGGATCGGGCACCGCCTATACCGGCACCCGCGAGTTCGACATTTTCTATGCGCCCTACTTCTTCCGCGACAGCGAACATGCCTTCCGCGTCGCCAACGGTTTCCTGCGCCCGCAGACCACGAAGGTCTTGCTCGACCGCTACAACGTGCACTTCCTCGGCGTCGGCCGCGCCGGACCGTGGAACCTCTACTTGCGCGAAAAGATCGACGGCTTCGACGATCTCAAAGGCAAGAAAATCCGTGCGTCGTCGATCGAAGGCCAAGTGAAGGGCCTGAACCATCTCGGCGCCGAGCCAACGGTCATCGCCTTCAACGAACTCTACGGCGCGCTGCAGCAGGGCATCGTCGACGGCGCCGCGACATTGGCGGCCCTCAACATCCCGCAGAAGTTCTACGAAGTGACCAAGTACATCGTCCGCAACGACTTCGGCTTGGGCCTCGACAAGTTCTTCATCAGCTCGCGGATCTGGAGCCAGCTCAGCAAGAAGAACCAGGACATCGTCCAGGGGACGTTCGACGAACTGGAACCGGAACTCTACGCCAAACGGGTCGACGAGGAACTCGGGCCGAGCTACGACAAGTGGGAAGAGCTCAACGGCAAGGGCACCGTCCTGACCCTCGACGCATCGGCGGCGCAGGCCAAGATGGCGCCGCTCAACAAGCAGCTCGCCGACGAAGTCTTCGGCGCGGGCACCTGGGACAAGATCGAGGCGGCGTAAGACCGCTTCTCGTTGCGACTTGGATGGGGCGCCCTTCGGGGCGCCCCCTTTTTTTACCTTTTCTCCGCGACGCTGGGCGCCGGCACGCTGGGGTAGCCCGGATTGGGCACGCATATACACAGGTGGCGGAACGGCTCTTCGCCCAGCACCCGCCACACGACCCGGCAGCCGCGCGGTAGCAGATAGACCGACCCCGTTTCGGCGATCACCGTACCGGTTTCCTTCATCAGCGGCGGCAGGTGATAGGTGATTTCGGCGCGCCCCTTGGTGACGTAGTGGACCTCGTCGTGGCTTAGGGTCCAAACGATATCGGGACCAGGATAGAAGTCCTCGAAATTGATCTGGCTGGCGGGTTCGTCGATCCCGGTATTGACGGCGCGGTAGCGCGATCCGTCGATAAAGGGAAAGGTTTTGTCAGGCGCGGTGTCCAAATCCGAATCCGCGACGTTGTACAAAGCGAACCTTGACCATTTAATGGCGTCCACGCGCACTCCTCCTCCCAAGAATGGAACCGACGGTATGCCGACGACACCCGACTTCACCGCCATGATTTTACTAAGTTATACGCTCCGCGCCGGGACCGACACAGCCGCCTATGAGACTTGGCTCGTCGATGTCGACAATCCGTTCTTCAACGGCGTGCCGGGGATCGCCCGCTACACCAATTGGAAGATCACCGGCTCCGGATCGCCGGTGGCGTTCACCCACTTCGATACGATGGGGCTCGACAGCGTCGCCGCCGCCGCCGACGTGTGGCAACGCCAGGACGTGAAGGACTTCACCGCCGAATGGCGGCGGCTGTGGGGCCAGGGGCCCGAGGCCGCCGACCTATCGGTCAACGCCCACGTCTATTTGTTCGAGAACGAAATCGGCGCCGGCCTCGCCCGGCACGAGACCCTGGTGATGACGATGGCCGAGACACCGGTCGCCGCCGCGCCCGCGGCGGAGCGTTGGCGCCTGGTGCGGCCAGTGCGCGGCGAACCGCGGTTCCACCACCTGCGCATACAAACCGGCGCAAGCCCCGCAACGCTGCCGCCCGGTGCCGTCGCCGCCACCGTAATTGCCGCGCCGGCTTGAACGAAACGGCCACAGCGCTGCACTGGCGGGTCGAAATCGCCTGCCGCCGGGGTTGGCCGACGCCGCACGAAACCGTCTGGGAAGGTTGGTTGTTCCGCCACGGCGGTGGAGAGCGCAGACGGGTGAATTCGGTAACGCCTCTTGAGGGCGCGCGCGCGCAACCGGATGTCGCGGTCGCCGCTGCCGAGGCGTTCCATACTCGGCGCAGCACGCCGGTGCTATTTTTCGTACCCGCGATGGCCGACGACCTAGACAGCACGCCGGCCGCGCGCGGGTACGGCGTGATCGGATCGACCATAACTGTAGCGGCCCCGCTCAGCCCTGCGGCCGCCAATCTTGCCGACCCTGAGGTCGTCCTTACAAACGCCGCGGTCGATCGCTGAATCGACGCCCACCGCATGCTCGCCAACACACGGTCTGAAGACATGCCGGTGTTT
>CAYGKG010000178.1:0-3838 GCA_964350495.1 uncultured Alphaproteobacteria bacterium | reverse complement strand
CGCACCGCCTCGCCCTGCGCACGGTCGAGCAACAGCCAGTCGCCCACCGTCGCCTGCGCCGTGGCATCGCCCGCGTCGGCACTGAACGGCAGGATCGACCGGTCGTCGAACCCGACACCGGTCACCAGCAACGCGCCGCGGTGCACCGCCATGACGCGCGCGGGCACGGTGCCCGCATCCGCACCGGGCTCACATTGGGTTTCGAAAAAGGGCCCCCAGCCGAGATCGGCCAGGTCGTCAATCGATGGGGTCATCGGACCAGCGGCTCTGTCCGCGCGACGTCAGGCCCTCCTGTGCGCGACGGTGTCACACCTTAGACCCGCACGACCTCGTAATCGCCGCGCGCCAAGTCGTCGGCGCCGACCAGTTCCACAGTGCAGCCGGTGCGCTGTTCCAGCGCCAGCAACAACGGCTCGGCCTCCTCCAGATAGTCGATGACCTCGTCGGCGGCGTGCAGTTCGAGGCGCTTGCCGACATCGCTGCGCACCGCACGGCCTTCGCGCTCGGCCCGCCACAGCAGCGCGTGCGCCACGGTTTCGATCGTCGGCACCCGCGCCAGGCCGTCGCACACCAGACAGGTTTCGGTGAACCGTTTGTGCACCGAATCGCGGGTCCGCTTGCGGGTCATTTCCAGTAAGCCGAACTCCGAAATCGTGCCCAGCCGCACCGGCGCCTTGTCGCCCACCAGGTTCTCTTCCAGGGCCGCGATTACCTTGGCCTGATCGTCCGGATCGTCCATATGAATGAAGTCGATCACGATCAGCCCGCCGATATCGCGCACCCGCAGTTGCCGGGCGATCGCGGCGGCGGCCTCGAGGTTGGTCGCCAGCGCCGTTTCGCGGTGCGTTCCGGCCTGGGTAAAGCGGCCCGAATTGACGTCGACCGAGGTCAGCGCTTCGGTTCCTTCGATCACCACATGGCCGCCCGACGGCAGCCCAACCTTGGGTTCGAGCAGCGCGTCCATCTGTTCGGCGATGCCGTGCGCCTCGAAGATATCGTCCTGGTCCGTGTAGCGCTCGATCGCGCCGGCAAAGTCGGGCAGATGGTCGGCAACAAAGGCCCGTGCGGCCGTGCAGGCGGCATCGTCGTCGATCAGTACCGCGCGGGTCGCCGCATTGACGTGGTCGCGCAGGAACCGCTCGACCGGCCCGAGGTCGGTATAGAGCGTCGCCGGCGCCTCGGCGTGCTTGGCTTCCTCGGCCACTTCGGTCCACAGATCCCACAGGCCGGCGATGTCGGCGCCGAGATCCTCGGCGTCCACGCCCAGCGCGGCGGTGCGCACGATAAAGCTGGCCTTGAGTTTGCGCGCGGCGGCAATGCCGCCGACGACATCGGTCAGCCGGGTGCGCTCGGCCTCGTCCTCGATCTTGCGCGAAATGAAGACGCCGTCGGCGCCCGGCACCAGCACCAGATAGCGTCCGGGCAGCGACACCCGGGTCGATAGCCGCGCGCCTTTGTCGGCCAGCGGCTCCTTGGTTGCCTGGACCAAGATCGCTTGTCCCTCGTGCAGCAGTTCGGCGATCGGCGGGGCGCGGCGCTGGCCGGCCTCGTCGCTCCAGTCGTGCGGGCGCGCGTCCCAGGCCGACAGGAACCCGCTGCGTTCGGTGCCAATATCGATAAAGGCCGCTTCCATCCCCGGCACCACCGACGTCACCCGCCCGAGGTAGATCGCACCCACGCCGGTGTCGTCGCCGCTTTGGCGGCGGTCGATGACCAGATGCGACAGACCCCGCGCGTCGGCAGTGGCGATTCGCACCTCGCCGAGCCCCACATTCACGAGAATTGTTTCAGGCATGATTGTGCGGCCGGTACCCCAGCCCCTCCAGCAAACTTGCGGTTTCATAAAGCGGTAGGCCGACCACGGCGGAATAGCTGCCGTGGAGAGCAATGACAAAACGTCCGGCCAGGCCCTGCACGGCATAGCCGCCGGCCTTGCCGCGCCATTCCCCCGATGCGAGATAGCCCGCAATGTCCTGGGGGCTCAGGCGTTTGAAGCGGACCCGCGTTTCCACCAGCCGCGCCGCGCTGCGCCCGCCCGGCGCGACCGCGACGACGGCGGTGTACACGCGATGCGCGGCGCCCGACAGCAGGGTCAAACAGGCGCGGGCCTCGGCTTCGGTTTCGGTCTTCGGCAAGATCCGGCGGCCGCGCGCCACCACGGTATCGGCGGCCAGCACGAAGTCGCCGCCCGCGGCAGCGGCCACCGCCAGCGCCTTGGCGTTGGCCAAGCGCTGCGCGAGGTCGCGCGGCAGTTCGTTCTTGAGCGGGGTTTCGTCGATCTCGGCCGCCCGAACGGCATCCGGGATCAGCCCGATTTGCGCAAGAAGGTCGCGGCGACGCGGCGAGGCAGAAGCAAGAACCAGCGCGGGCGCCGGGTCTTGCTGGGTTGCCGCAGCCGCGGTCACGGCAAGCGACCCTACTTGTATCGGAACGTGATGCGGCCCTTGGTCAAATCGTAGGGGGTCATCTCGACCAAGACCTTGTCGCCGGCAAGCACGCGAATTCGATTCTTCCGCATTTTCCCCGAGGTGTGCGCGAGAACTTCGTGGTCGTTCTCCAGCTTCACACGGAACATGGCGTTGGGGAGGATTTCCTCCACGGTGCCGTTCATCTCGAGCATTTCTTCCTTAGCCATTAAGTCTCCAGTCCAGGGCTTGGGTGCCCCATAAAGTCGTGCCGGACCCCGGAAATCAAGCGAATTTCGGCGCGAATCCCAGAAAGCCTGCTGGCCGCGACAAAAGCTGGGGCGAACCTCGCCGCATCCGGACGACGGCGCGCCGCCGCACTCAGCCGCGCAACGCCGCGCCCAGATGCTCGGCGAGGAAATCGTACACGCGGCGCACACGCGGGTTGGTGCGCAGGCCCGCATGCGCCGTCAGCCACACCGGCAGCGGCGGGATCGCGAAGTCCGGCAACACGCGCACCACGGCGGGCTCGGCATCGCCGACCCGCACCTGGCTGAAGCCGATCCCGGCGCCCGCCGCCACGAGGCGCCAATAGGCGACCTGGTCGTCGCAGCGCACGGCAAAGAAATGCCGGTCGACCGGGGCGCCGGCGGCGCGGAACCCACGCAGGATTTGGTCCGAGCGGTCGTAACCGACGACATCGTGCGCCAGCAAATCGTCCATCGTTTGCGGCGCGCCCCGGCGCGCGACATAGGCGCTGGCGGCATAGAGCCCGAGGGCCATGTCGCCGACCTTGCGGGTGATGACATCGGCCTGCTCGGGCCGGTACATCCGCACCGCGATATCGGCCTCGCGTTGCAGCAGGTTCTCGGTCGCGTCCGACGCCACCAGTTCGATCTCGATTTCGGGATGGCGGGCGCGCAATTCGGCGATCATTTCGGGCAGGGTGAAATTGGCGACGAACACGCTCGCCGTCAGGCGCACCGTCCCGGCAAGCGCGTCGGCCCGACCGGCCGCCGCCAGCGCAAAGCGGTCCGCCGCCGCCGCCATCGCCCGGCCGTGCTCCAGCAACTCGGCGCCGGTCTCGGTCGGATCCAGACCGCGTGCGCCGCGTTGGAACAGACGCACGCCCAGATCGTCCTCCAGCGCCCGGACATAGCGCCCCACGGTGGGCTGGCTCATCCCCAAGGCGCGCCCAGCCGCCGACAGCGAGCCCTGCGCAGCAACCTCGATGAAAACCCGCATTTGCGCCCAGTCCGGCATCTCGATCCATTCATTATTGAATAAGTACCGTGCAATAGTAGGGAATTACTTTACACAGTTGTATGACTAAATTACCAGGCAGCCATCCACAGGAGGACATCATGGTTGCCCCAACCCCCCGCGCGCGGGGGGGGGGGGGGGTGGGGGGGGGGGGGGCGGGGGGGGGGCGG
>CAYGKG010000177.1:0-3946 GCA_964350495.1 uncultured Alphaproteobacteria bacterium | reverse complement strand
GTCCTCGTCGGGCCAGACCTCGAGCGACGCGTGGTGCAGGCGGCCCGGCCCGTCGGCGTTCTCGACCAGGACGATGTCGAAGACCGAGGAACTCCCCTTCAGATAGGCGTATCCCTGCTCGCGCCCGCCGGCCACCTGGACCAGGCCCAGGATGCCGGTGTAGTAGTCGAACATCTGGCGGTAGTTCGGACTCACCAGCGTCCCATGGGTCACCCGCATGGGGTGCAGGATGGCCGATGGGTCACGCCTCAACTTGGGCGCAGGATCGTAGTTGCGCGCGATGCTGGGCGGATTCTTGCCGGGAACCCAGGATGCCGGCCGATGCAAATCCACGTCGCCGCCGGTATACACGCGGCGCCACTCCAGTTCCTCGTCGGCGTAGAGCTGGTGCTGTAGACCATCGGGGTCGAACAGGTAGTTGCTGAGCGACGTCCCGTTGTTGGTGACCCGCGGCTTCATGCCCGAGTTGAGCGCTCGCTTGTATGCATCGACCAGCGCCTTTTCGTGCTCCATCTCCCACCCAAAATGGTTCAGGCCGGGAACCGTGCCTCTCTCGGGCGGATCGGCGGGATCGGGGTATTGTTTGCGGAAGGCGATGTAGGCGCCGGTCTCGATGAACCCGATATCGTGATGGGTGTTGCCGTTGGAAAAGAAAGCCGAGCGCGACTTGGTTATTCGCCCGGTCTGCTCCAGCCCGCACACCTCAGAAAGAAAAGCGCACGTCTGCTCCATATCGTCGACGAACAGGTTCACGTGACCTACGCGACGCGGACCGTAGGCGACAGCTTCACCGGTTTCCGATACCTGGGGCTGCACGGTCGCACTCATTGAGGATTCCTTTCGAAGGTCTTGGGATGATGGCACATCAGGACGTCAGTCTGGGGATGGCAAGCTGCCAGGACTTGTCTGCCGTACGCTCGTTGCCGCGGTAACCTGCAACATTCAGGCTGATAGAGAATTCTTTGGCCGTGGCGCTCATGCACCCGGTTACCTCGACCCGCACGTCCCAGCCGGATTCCTCTCGCCGGGTTGTTCGAACAACCCGAACTTCGTGCTTCGCCGAGAGAGGCTGGTCGTCGACAATCGAAAGCCGCTGATAGCGTTCGCCGCCAAAGGTCAGGCCGCGCTCGGGCAGATGAACCTCGCCTTCCTCTTTCGTAATTACTGCGGTGAGCCCGGCGTCGAGATGGCGTTCCTGCCAGTCCCGCCGGCCCGAGGGGCTCTTGCGCTCCACCTGCAATGCGGGCGCCGTCTCCGGAGCCTCGAAGGCGACTTCTGCATCCGGAAGGTTGTCCAGAACCGGAAGGACCAGGCGCGCGTCGGCACCGGAAACCGTCATCTTGACCGGCTCGGGCGAGGGCCAGCAGAGCGGCCAGTAGGTGTTGGAGAGAGCGAGACGAAGCCGGTGACCCGGCGCGATCGCGTAGGAAACAAAATCGCAGGGAATCGTTACGCGGTACCTGCGCCCAGGGACAACCGGCACCGGCTGAGCTAGTCCTTCGCGCAGTTGAAGATTCAATATCCCGAGTCCGATACGCGTCGAGGATCCGTCCGGCGCGATGTCGCAAAGACGGACACAAACAAACGCCTTCGGCCGGTCGACGGCGACGTCGAGGTGGACTACGGGCCGGCCAATGATGTTCAGCGGAGCGTCCAGCACCTCGCCGTCGAAACACATCGATAGGGCGTCATCGACACGCTGGTCGCCCGGCAGTTCGGCGCTCGGCGTGTAGGCGAGGTAGGGGTTTCGTTCTCCACCCGCAAGACCCACTGCCTGCCCCGAGCGGTGATCCCTCTCAAAAGATGTCTCGCCCTCGGCGGCAAGACCGCGTTCGGACAGATGGAGTTCCAACCCGCGTGTCGGCGGGGGCCAGGAGTCGAATGCGAGCCAGCGACCGGGTACTTCGCTGTAAAAAGGTTGTGTGGGCGGACGCGCCTGAAGCCACAGGCGCGCCTGCGGAACCTCGGTCGCCTGATTGTTCGTGGCTCCACGCAGCCAATAGTCGTACCAGCGCACGGCCTCCTGGAGAAAACCGATCGCCGGCGCTGGACGTCCCTCGTAGGGACGCTTGTGCGCCCACGGCCCCACGACAAGACGGGTCGGGCTCGTGGCCTGCGAGGCGATTTCCACCTCCGAATTCGTCATCGCGGGCTCCAGCAAACCGCTCCACAGCAGCATGGGGCAGACGACGGAACCGATGCGTTCCGATGCCGCGTCACGCCGCCAAAATTCGTCGCGAACCTGATGCGCAAGGAACCGATCGAAAATCGGCTCCAACTCGTCGATCCGGCGCTTCCACTCCTCCAACCAGCTATCGCCAACCGCCTGCGGATCCGGCGCCCGGGCCCGCATCGCGAGATAGGATGTGAGCCAGCCGAAGGTATCGCGAAGCAGGACCCCGCCCATGAAGAAGGGACCGTCTACATATTTGTCGGTGCTGAAACCGCCAGCGACAATCGTCTTCAGTTGGAGTGGCTGCTTGAATGCTGCGGTGGAAAACGCTTCGATGCCGCCCCAGGAAAACCCCCACATGCCGACATTTCCGTCGCACCAGGGCTGAGTCTCGATCCAGGCCAGAATTTCACAGACGTCATTCCACTCGGGCTGAGCGCCCATGTTGAGAAGTTGGCCGGTCGACTCACCGTTGCCACGGAGATCTGCACGAACGCCTGCGTAGCCGTGCTGGGCAAAGTACCCGAACAGGGCCTCGTCTCCCGCCGCATTCATGTCCTTCTTGCCGTAGGGACTGACGTTCAGGATGGCCGGTGCGGGATCGCCCTCGGGCAACCAAAGCGAAAGGGCAATCCGGCAGCCGTCGGACAGCTCAACAAAGCAGTTTTCTATCTTGTTGACGTTCATGGCGGCCAGCGACCGCACCGGCAAACGCCGGCGCGGTCGACAGGATCTGTCTTCTAGTTGCGTAGATCCATCTGGTGATAGGCCAGCCAGGTGTTTTCGGCGTGGTAGCCGACAACCCGGGAGGACAGACCGAAGATATCGATTGCCTCCACCAGCCAGATCGCCGGGGCAAGATCGTGGTAGCGGGCCGCGATCTCCTGGAGCATCTTCTCGCGCTTGTCCGAATCGAACTCCTGCGAAGAAGCGTCAATCATCTTCTGGGTGTCTTCATCGCAAAAGAAAGCGGGCTTTTGCGAGCAAGAGATGTAGGTAAGGAAGCGAGCCGCATCGACGTAAGGCTCCGTACGCCATGACAGGCCAAAGGCGTCTCCGTCCCAGCTGTTGTTGAGATACTTCTTTAGCCAGTCCGGGAAGACGACCTGGCGCAGCTCTGTCTCAATTCCCGCGCGGGTGAGATCGGCAGCCATCGCCTGGTACATCTCGGAATCGCCCGCAAAGGCCCCGACGGTGACCTCTGCGACGAGTTTGAAGCCGTTGGGATAGCCGGCTTCCGCCAGAAGCTGCTTCGCCTTCTGAGGATCGTAGGGGTAGGCCTTGATATTCGGGTTGTACCCAAATACCGGCGCTGTTGCACCCTGTCCGGCTGCAGGACGACTTTGCTTGGCAAACAGATTGTCGGCGATCGACTGCTTGTCGACCGCATAGTTTGCGGCTTGCCTGACCCGAACGTCGTTGAAGGGACTCTTTTCGTGAACCTTGTTCGGCAGCACCAACGAAAAGATCTGAGGTGCGGGCCTGACGATTGCCTGTTGTCCCGCCGCCTTGAGTCTGTCGATGTCTTCGGTGCCGAGGTTGATCGCGATATCGACCTGGCCAGAGATCACACCCGCACTACGCGACACCTGTTCGGGAAGCCCAAGAAATTCGATGCGGGGGATTTTCGGCGGGCGCCATGAATCGTTGTTGGCGACGAGAACAACCTTCTCCGCGTCCCACTGCTGGAACTTGTAGGACCCGGTCGCAATGGGCTTCGCAGAATAGGCCGCTTCACCCATATCCGCCCAAGCCTGCGGCTCGGGGATGTAG
>CAYGKG010000176.1:0-4110 GCA_964350495.1 uncultured Alphaproteobacteria bacterium | reverse complement strand
AGATCGTCACCAAGGGCCGCCACGACCCCTGCGTCGGCATCCGCGCGGTGCCCGTCGGCGAGGCCATGATGGCCTGCGTCCTCGCCGACCACCTGCTGCGCCACCGCGCCCAGGTAAGCGCACCCTAAGCCACCAAACGCCGATCCTCGACCGCAGCGCGTTCTCTCACCGTCGTCACCGTATCGCCACAACGACGGCAAGGCTTCGCTCGCCGCGCGCACCGATGGCCTATACTGACGCGCCGCCGAACGGGAGAAAACGATGACCCAACCCGACCACGTCCATGCGCTCGATCTCAAAGAACCCGCGCGCAGCGACCTCGACGAAGACCTGCAGAAATACTACGCGCTGTGCGACGACAAGATCGGCTTCATCCCCAACGTCCTGCGCGCCTATTCGTGGAATCAGAAAAAGCTGCGCTGGTTCACCCGCTTCTACAACGAAATCATGTTGGGCGAATCGGGCCTCACGCCGCTCGAACGCGAAATGATCGCGGTCGTCGTGTCCGCCGCCAACCGCTGCTTCTACTGCCAGGTCGCCCACGGGGCCGCCGTGCGCGACTACGCGAAGGACCCGGTCCTGGGCGAATTCATGGTGATGAACTACCGCAGCGCAGTCCTGACACCGCGCCAGCGCGCCATGCTCGACTTCGCCTACAAGCTCACCACCGAATCCCACACCGTCGTCGACTCCGACCGCCAGGCGCTGCGCGACGCCGGCTTCGCCGACGCCGATATATGGGACATCTGCGATGTCGTCGGCCTGTTCAACATGACCAACCGCGTCGCCGCCGGCGTCGACATGATGCCAAACCCCGAATACCACGCGACCGCGCGGTAACGCCGAAGATCGACGCGACGGCTAACGGCTGAACTGCGCCACCACCTCGACGTGCTGGGACCAGACGAACTGATCGATCGGCACGACCCGGCGCAACGTAAATCCGCCGTCCACCAACAGGCGCGCGTCGCGCGCGAAGGTCGCTGGATTGCACGATACCGCGACCACAGTCTTGACCTTGCTCTCGGCCAGCGCGGCGGCTTGGGCGACCGCCCCGGCGCGTGGCGGGTCGAACACCACGGCGTCGAACCCGCTGAGTTCCGCTCCCTGGAGCGGACGGCGGAACAGGTCGCGCACCTCGGCTCGCAAGGCGATCGACAGGCCGCGTCCGCCCGCCGCGCCACCCGCGGCGCGCAGCGCGGCAATGGCCGATTCATCCGAATCGACCGCCACGACAGTGCCGCGCTGCGCCAAAGCAAGCGCCAGCGTGCCGCACCCGCAAAACAGATCGGCGACGCGACGCGCATTGCCGATCATTTCCAGCACGAGACGTTGCAAGAGCGCTTCGCCGGCGACGCTCGGCTGCAAGAACGCCGCCGCCGGTAGCGCGACCGGAACGCCCGCCACCGTGACGATCGGCGTGCCGCGCTGAACGACGGTTTCGGCGGGACCGCCTTGACCGGCCCGCCACGACAGACGCACCGCATCGGTGGCCTCGACGAACGCCCCCATTGCCTCGCGCATGGCCAGCGTCGGCTCGCGCTTCTGCTCCACCGTGATATCGAGACCGTTGTCGCAATGCGTGACATCGAGCCGCCCCGCGTTATCCAGGCGCAGCGCCAACCCGCGCACATCGCCTAGACGCGCCACGATGCCCGGGTGCAACGCCGGGCACATCGCCATCGGCACAATGCGGTGCGCGCCGCGTTCGCGGAACCCGAGATCGACGCCGCCCTGGCGCGCGCGCCAGGCGAAAGTCGCACGGCGCCGCGCGCCGGGGGCAACCGCGACAACCGGCTCGACGGGCGGTGCCGCGAACCCGCGCTGGAGCAACGGCGCGGCGACCTGGTCGTGACGCCACGTTTGGTAGGTCGATGCATCGAAATGTTGTGCGACGCACCCGCCGCAGGTGCCGAAGTGCTGACAAACGGCGGGAATCCGGTGCGGCGATTGCGCGACGATATCGACCAGGGTGAAACCGACCTTGTCCGATGCACGGAGTCGAACCCGGTCGCCGGTCACGGCCCCTGGGACATGATGCGTCTGGCCGTCAACCCGCACGACGCCGTCACCGGCATGTCCGATTGCGACGACATCGGCCTCGATCGCCTCAGTCACGGCGTGCCGCAATCAGAAACTCCTTGTTTCCAGCCGGCCCGGTGACCGGGCTTTCGGTCAACCCCATAACCGTCCACCCGCAGTCGCGTTCGAGCCACTCGCGAATCGTCTCGCAGACCTCTGCGTGTACCGCAGGGTCGCGCACAACGCCGCCCTTGCCGACCCGCCCCTTGCCCGCCTCGAACTGCGGTTTGATCAACGCCACCAGCCGCGTACCGGACGCCGCCAACGCAAGTGCCGCGGGCAGAACCGTGCGCAAGCCGATAAAGCTCGCATCGCAGACAATAACATCGACGGGCTCGGGAATTTCCCGGTCGGTCAGGGTCCGGGCGTTGGTCCGTTCCAGCACGACAACGCGGGCGTCGTTGCGCAAGGCCCAGGCAAGCTGGCCATGCCCGACGTCGACCGCGTAGACCCGCGCCGCGCCGCCCTGGAGCAAGACGTCGGTGAACCCGCCGGTCGAGGCCCCGACGTCCAGGGCGACCGCCCCGGTCACGTCCAGCGCAAACGTCTCCAGCGCATGGGCGAGTTTCAGGCCGCCGCGCGATACCCACGGATGATCGCTTCCCCTCACCTCGATCGCCGCATCGCGCGGAATCGTCGTTCCGGGTTTGTCGACGCGGTTGCCGGCGACAAACACCGCGCCAGCCATCACCAACGCGCGTGCGCGGTCGCGGCTCGGCGCAAGGGCCCGCTCCACCAACAAAACATCGAGGCGTTGTCTTGAATTCGTCATGGACACGACACATCGTTACCTTGACCCAGCATACTTGTTCGCTATGGTCTTACCAGCGTCGCCCCTAGTCCCTGTATCAGGTCGAGCATGGTGGGCGACAGGCGCGTGGGTCTTGGGCTCACACGATGCGCCGCTCGAATGCCGATGCCTGATCGAAACAACCGCAAGGGAGGCGGTTCGGATGTCTTTGAACGCCAGTAACGAGGGGCCCACACCCAACGTCGACAAGATCGACTTCGCCGAAGTAAACGAGGGCAAGTCCGACTTCGATACGATTTACAACGCTCCCGATCCGCGTGGCTACTGCCGCACGCTGAGCAAACTCGACTATCGCATACCGACGGAAGCCAAACCGATTTTCCGGTCGCTGATCCACGCACTCCAAACCGACCGCAACGACCCCATACGCATCGTCGATATCGGATGTTCCTACGGAATCAATGCGGCGCTTTTGAAATACGGCATGAACCTCGGCGCATTTTTCGACCGCTATACCAAGGCGGGCGATCGCGGCGCCCCGGCACACGACATGCTACAGCGCGAATCGGCTTTCTTCGACGACCGCAACGACGACGGGGCGATCGAAATCGTCGGCATCGATGTCGCGGAACACGCCCTCGACTTCGCCGGGACCGTCGGACTCCTCGACGACACCATCGGCCAGAACCTCGAAGACAAACCGCTCAACGACCGCGACCGCGACCTGATTGCCGGCGCCCAGCTCGTTATCTCCACCGGGTGCGTTGGCTACGTCACCGAAAAAACCTTCCGGCGCGTCATCGAAGCGGCTGCGGGCGACGGTCCGCCACCATACGTCGCCTCTTTCGTCCTGCGCATGTTCCCCTACGCGCCGATCGCCGACGCGCTCGCGGACTATGGTTTGGCGACAGAAAAACTGCAGGACATCACCTTTCGCCAGCGCCGTTTCGAGAACGCCGACGAACGCGCCCATGTGTTCGAACAGCTCCGTGCCCGCAACATCGCCCCGGATCTGGAAGAAGACGGCTACTACCATGCCGAATTCTTTCTGAGCCGCCCCGCGTTGGAAGCCAAAAAGCGCCCGCTCGGGTATCTGCTATAATCGAACCCCTGCCCCGGCCTACCGGGACGCAAGTCGCGCCGATCGATGCACCAGTTCTTCGCTGCCTTTCTGTTCTGCCTTCTTGCCGTCGGCGTCGGGACGCTGCCGGCACCGGCGGCGGCTCAGAGCACCCTGATCGGCGCCGACCTCGATTGGTGGAAGCTCGAACCCCAGA
>CAYGKG010000175.1:0-4128 GCA_964350495.1 uncultured Alphaproteobacteria bacterium | reverse complement strand
AAGCCCACGCCGACCTCGAAGGCCGCAAGACCACCGGCTCAACCGTCTTCACGATCTAGGAGCACACCCATGACCAAAGCGATACGCCTGCACGCCTTCGGCGGCCCCGAGGTTCTTGTTTACGAGGACGTCGATGTCTTGGCGCCGGGGCCCGGCGAGGTCCGCCTCAACCAAACCGCTGCCGGGGTCAACTACCTCGACATCTATCACCGGACCGGCAATCACTTTGCCAATCTGGTGCCGCCCGCGACACCGGGTGTCGAGGCCGTCGGCATTGTCGATGCCGTCGGCGATGGCGTGACTCACGTCAAGGTCGGCGACAAGGCAGCCTATCCGCTGACAGCCGGCGGCTACGCGGCGGCGCGACTGATCCCGGCGCGCGAGGTTATGCGCGTCCCCGACGGGATCGACGACCGCGACCTCGCCGCGACCTACATGAAGGGGCTCACCGTCGGTCACATGCTCAACGACCTCACCACCTTCGCCCCCGGCGACTTCATCTTGTGGCATGCGGCAGCCGGTGGCGTCGGCCTCATCGCCTGCCAATGGGCCAAGCATTTAGGCCTGACCGTCATCGGCACCGTCAGCAACGACGAGAAGGCAGCCCGGGCCAAGGCCGCGGGATGCGATCACGTCATTCTCTATTCCAAGGAAAACTTCGCCGCGCGGGTGCGCGACATCACCGACGGCAAGCTATGCCAAGCGGTATACGACGGCGTCGGCGCCGATACTTGGTTCGACTCGCTCAAATGCGTGCGGCCCTACGGCGTGTGTGCGTCGTTCGGCTTGGCGTCGGGCCCGCTGCCGCCGCTCGGCTTTGCCGACATCCCGTCCGAAGGCTTTGTCACCCGCGCCAGCGTCGCCGCCGTCGTCCGCGACCGGCCGACCTATGAAAAGGGCGCCGCCACGTTTTTCGACGTGTTGAAGAAAGGCGTCATCACCCCGCACATCGAACACGCCCTCCCCCTGGCCGACGCCGCCGAAGCGCACCGCTTGCTGGAATCGCGCAAGACCACCGCATCGTTGGTCCTGATCCCCTAGAGCCTTATGCGCATCGCGATCCGGCGGGCCGGCATCGGCAGGTAGGCGCGTTGGTGCGCAATGGTGGCGGCGATGCCGGGGCCCCAGTCCGCCTCGGGCACAACCTCAAACCCGAGGGCCGCGTAGTAGGGCCGGTTCCACGGCACATGGTCGTAGGTCGTCAGCAGGATCGCCTCGTGCCCGTGGTCGCGTGCGATGACGGCAGCCCTATCCATCAAGAGACGACCGATCCCGCGCCGCATGTGCGCCGGCAAGACCGCGATTTGTTCGAGATGCGCGGCGCCGTCGATGGCGCTGACCGCGGCAAATCCCACAGATTCGTCCGCTTGGGTTATCGCGAAAAACAATCCGCCGCCGGCGGCGCAGCGCCGCCACCCGGCTTCCTCGGCCAAGACAAGCGGATGGTCGGCGGCAAAATCCACCGCAATCCCAACATCGCGGTAAAGCATGAACGCCGCATCGTCGATCGCCACCGCCGTCGGTACATCGGCGGGGGCGCCGCGGCGCAAGGTGTAGGGTGATGTCGTGATGACCGATCATCCATGATAGGAAATTGCGCGTCACCAACCGAACAGGGCGAGGGTCGAATGGTCAAGGCTGTCGTGATGCATGCGCCGGGCGGGCCGGATGCGCTCAAGTGGGAAGACGTGGCGGTGGGCGAGCCGGGGCCGGGCCAAGCGCGGGTGCGCAACACCGCCGTCGGCCTCAACTTTCTCGATACGGCCTTCCGCTCGGGCGCCATTCCCCTGGCGACCTTGCCCGCGATCCTCGGCTGGGAAGCCGCCGGCGTGGTCGAGTCCGTCGGCCCCGGGGTCACCGCGGTTTCACCCGGCATGCGCGTCGCCTACCACACGCCCAACGGCTGTTACGCCGAACAGCGGCTGATCGACGCCGACGCCTTGATCCCGCTGCCGGACGGCATCGACGAAGACCAAGGCGCGGCGGGCATCCTCAAAGGGATGACCGCGCAATACCTGTTGCGCCATACCTACCGCGTCAAAGCCGGCGATACGGTTCTCGTCCATGCCGCCGCCGGGGGCGTCGGATTGCTGCTGTGCCAATGGGCCAAACACCTCGGCGCGACCGTGATCGGCACCGTGGGATCGGACGCCAAGGCCGCGCTGGCCAAGGCGAACGGCTGCGACCACGCCGTCGTTTATTCCCGCGACGCTTTTCTGCCCGTCGTGCAGGACGTGACGAACGGCACCGGCTGCGATGCCGTGTACGAATGCGTCGGCACCCGAACCATCGATCAATCGTGGCGGTGCGTCCGGCCCTCCGGCACGCTGGCCTCCTTCGGCCAGGCCTCGGGCCCGATCACCGCCGACCAACTCGCGGCGCAACCGGTCGATCGCTACTTCATTCGCACCACCTTGCAGGGTTACAACGCCACCCGCGCCGATTTGTTGGCCAACGCCCAGGATTTCTTCGATGTCGTGGCCAGCGGCGCGGTTACCATCAACATCGGCCAGACCTTCGCGCTCAAGGACGCGGGCCAAGCCCACGTTGCGCTCGAGGGGCGTCGGACAACGGGCTCGACGGTTCTGAAACCCTAGATCGGCCCGCCCTGCGAGTGCACGCAAGCCGCCGCTTGGCGACGGCCGCGCCTTGCGCCATAGAATGGGGACGCTCGGCGGTCCCCGCGACCGGGTGAACTCGGACACCTGTAACGATGAAACTTTCGTCCTTCGGCGGTATCGGCCGCGCGCTCACCAATCGCAACTACCGCGTCTATACCTACGGCTCCGCTGCCTCGCTGATCGGCACCTGGATGCAGCGCGCGGCGGTGGGCTGGCTCGCGTGGGAACTGACCCACGATCCGAAATGGGTCGGCATCGCGGTGTCCGCCGATCTGCTGCCTACCATTGTCTCGAGCCCGATCGCCGGCGTCCTCGCGGACCGTTTCCACCCGATGCGGATGTTGAAGGTGCTCCAACTCCTGGCCGGGTTGCAGGCGTTGGCGCTCGCGCTGCTGACCTTCGCCGGCCTGATCACGGTCGAGCTCCTCACCGGACTTACCGTCGTCCTCGGCCTCATCATGGGGTTCAACCACCCGGTGCGTCAGACGACGATCTATTTGTTGGTGCGGCGCGAGGACCTGTCGGCCGCGGTGGCGACCACGTCGGTCATTTTCAACACCTCGCGGGTCATCGGCCCGGCGATCGCCGGGTTCGTCATCCATTTCGGCGGCGCCGGCATTGCATTCGGCCTCAACGCGCTGACCTTCATGGTCATGCTGGTGGCGCTGGCGGCGATCCGGCTGCCGCCGCAAACGCCGCGGGTGCGACCAACGCTCAGCGTCGTCGGCGATATCATGGCGGGCTACCGCTACGCCTTCGCCCACAAGGGCATTGCGCCGACCCTGCTGATCAGTCTGTCGGCGGCGCTGTTGGTGCGTCCCGCGGTCGAAATGCTGCCGGCCTTCGTCGGCCAGGTGTTCGAGGGCGGCGCGGACTCGCTCGGCCTAATCTTGGCGGCCAACGGCGTCGGCGCGACGCTGGCCGGCATTTGGCTGGCCTACCGCGGTAGCGCCGCGGGACTGGTGCCAATCGCGATCTGGAGCACCGTCCTGGCGGCGGTGGCGCTGACCGGTTTCGCCGCCAGCAGCAATTTCTGGGTCGGCACCGGCTTCGTCTTCGTGTTGGGGATCGCCATGTCGCTGCGCGGCACCGCAACGCAAACCTTGATCCAAAACGCGGTCGATCCGGCGATGCGCGGCCGGGTGCTGAGCCTGAACACCTTGATCTTCAACGCCGGACCCGCGGTCGGCGCCTTCGCCCTGGGTCTCGTCGCCTCCTGGAGCGGCCTGCAACCGCCGCTCTACGTCGCCGCGCTACTCTCCCTCGCGGTCTGGCTGTGGGCCTGGCTGCGGCGCGAACGGTTGACCGAATACCTCGAGGGACCCGATACCTATGAAGGCGGCGGCACCGACACCGCCGAAACACCGCCGCAAGGGGCGACACCGCCGCGCGCTGCCGAGTAGGGGTGCCGCTGCGCCCGCTTATTTGCTACCAACAGACGACCCGTCCATCCATCGGAGATCAGGCATGACCAAAGCGATCCGCATTCACAAAACCGGCGGCCCCG
>CAYGKG010000174.1:0-4188 GCA_964350495.1 uncultured Alphaproteobacteria bacterium | reverse complement strand
GATCTACACCCTATCCGATCCCGACTACACCGGGCGGGTGACGGTGCCGGTGCTGTTCGACACGGGACGCGGGACCATCGTCAGCAACGAATCGGCGGAGATCATCCGCATGCTGAACAGCGCGTTCGACGCGTGGGCCGATACGTCGCACGATTACTACCCGCACACCCTGCGCCCGGCAATCGACGCGTGGAACGCGCGGACCTATGCCAAGTTGAACAACGGCGTGTACCGGGCCGGTTTCGCCCGATCGCAAAACGCCTACGAACAGGCCTATGACGATGTCTTCGAGACCTTGGATGCGCTGGACGCGCACCTTGCGACGAACCGCTACATCGCCGGAGCCACCTTGACCGAGGCCGACATTCGCGTGCTGCCCACGCTGGTGCGTTTCGACGTGGCCTACTATGGCGCGTTTCGGTGCAACAAGCGGATGATTCGCGATTACCCCAACCTGTCGGGCTATGTCCGCGAACTCTACCAACTTCCGGGCGTTGCCGAGACCGTCGATACCGACATTTACAAAGCCGGCTACTATTCGATGAGCAAGGAGCGTAACCCGCTGGGGATCGTGCCCAAGGGTCCGGTTGTCGACTTCACCGCACCGCATGGGCGCGACGCCATCGCGACGGCGTAAGGGTTTTCAACCGGACGTATCGACGAACTCGTAAAGTTCGCCGCCGGCACCGCGCACGGTGCGTGCGCGACTGCCGTTGTAGGGCCAAGCCGCATCGCCCGTATAGACCGGCCCTAGCGCGTCGGCCGCGAGCGCTGCATCGGCGCCCCGTGCGAACGTGACAAGGGCGATGCCGGGCGGCAGTTCGCCGTCGGTACACGGCCGTGGCGTCGCGGTGGGCTGCATCCCGTCGACCTGGATGACGCAGCGGCCGTCGAGTTGCACGGTCGACATCGGCAGGGGTTTACCGAGGTCCTCCAGCCCGTAACCGGGGCCGACGAAGTTGATGCCGCGGGTGCGCTCGCTGGTTTTGGCGACGCCGAAGCGCGCCGCATAGTCGGCGTGAGTCGCGGCGAAATCGGGCACGCCCAACACCATGATGAAGATACGGTCGATGTCGCTTTGGGGTTGCGGTAGTTCGTGCAACGGGCTTGCGCCCTTGGGCACGTTAGTGAGGTAGAGCGCCTCGCCGTCGGGGCCGACGACCTGCATCGCTTTGATCTCCGGCGACGATTTGAGCGGGTGCGGTTCGCCGATAATCGTGAAGTCGCTGCCCTTCATGCGTTCGTGCATGGCATCGGTATCGCGCAACAGAATCTCGATGGCGGCCCAGCCGTGGTGCGCCAGCGGGCGGTAGGTTGGCGGGCAGGTGCCCTGGACCAACCTGATCCAGCCGGGCTCGCCGCTGGCCGGGCGCATGAGCTGATAGGGGCGCTCGGCCATCGCTGGCGCGCCCCAAGAGGCCGCCTGTGCTGCCGCGACCCGGCCGGCCTCGGCGGGCTCATAGCCGACCGTTTTGGTGTAGCGCGCCACAGCTGCCGGTAGATCCGCGACGGTGACCGTCGCCGCGAGAATCGGCCCCATGCCAAATCGACTCATGTTCCCTCACCCCATCAATGAAGAGGGAACAGCTTAGACCGAAGAACGCCGGCGTGTCGCTTGGCGGATCGGCGTTACCCGGCCCGCGGGCACCGACGGCGGTTTAGAATTCCGACCAATCGTCGTGGCTGTCGTCGGCGATCGCGGCGCGGTTTTGACTTTGGGCAGGTGCCTTTGGCTTCGGTTGTGGCTTCGGTTGTGGCTTTTGACCGGGCTTTGCCGCAGCGGGCGGCAGCGCCGCTTTCTTTGGCGGCGCATCCAGCCTCTTTTGCGGTGCCGCCGGGCTCTGGGCGACCTTGAAGAACGAAATCAGTTGGACGAGTTGGGAGGCTTCGCCCGCGAGCGACCGGGCGGCGGCGGTATTCTCTTCGACCATCGCCGCGTTTTGTTGCGTCATTTCGTCCATCTGCCCGATCGCCGAATTGACCTCGACCAAACCCGTCGCTTGTTCGCTGCTGGCTTGGGCGATTTCGGTCATGATCGTGGAGACCTTTTGCACGCCCTCGATGATTCCGGCGAGCGCATCGCCGGTCTGGTTGACGAGGCGGACACCGGAGCTGACTTGTGTGTTGCTCTTGTCGATCAACGCCTTGATTTCCTTAGCGGCTTCGCTCGAACGTTGCGCGAGCGAGCGGACCTCCGAGGCGACCACGGCGAACCCCTTGCCCGCATCGCCGGCACGCGCTGCCTCGACGGCGGCATTGAGCGCCAGCAGGTTGGTTTGGAACGCGATGTCGTCGATGACATTGACGATCTCGCCGATTTCCTTCGAGGAAGTTTCGATTGCGCTCATCGCGGTGACCGCTTCGCGGACGATTTCGCCGCCCGATTCGGCACCGCCGCGGGTATCGCCGACCAAGGTTGTCGACTGACTCGCGTTCTCGGCGTTCTTCTGCACCGTCGACGTCATTTCTTCCATCGCCGCGGCGGTTTCTTCGATGTTGGCGGCTTGCTGTTCGGTCCGCCCCGCCAAATCGTCGGTGCCTTGCGAAATCTCGCCGGCGGCGTTGCCAATCTGATCCGCCGCGGCGCGAATATCGCCCACGATTTCGCTCAGACGATCGGCAGTCGCATTGAAGTCTTCCTTCAGCTTGGCGTAGTCGCCCGGGAAGTCGGCGACGATCCGGTGGGTGAGGTCGCCGCGCACCAGGGATGAAAGGCCATCGGCGAGGTTCGACACGACGGCGCGTTGCTCAGCAGCCCGCGCTTCGCGCGCCGCCTCATCGGCCTTTCGGGTCTCTTCGATTTCGTTTTGGAGCTTTTCATTCTCGATGGCGTTGTCTTTGAAGACTTGAACGGCCTTCGCCATCGCGCCGTACTCGTCCCGCCGGGACGTCTCGGGCACCTCAAGATTGTGATCGCCACCGGCAAGAACACCCATCGCGTCGGTAAGCCGGACTGCCGGCCGGGCGAACAGGGTGCCGATCCACCAGCCCAGGGCGAGAATGACAATCGCCATGACGACCAGGACAACCACGAGGAGGGTACGAGTCGAATTGATAACCTTAAAGGTATCGTCGACCGGGTTACTTACAATCGCGGTCCATCCCAAACCCGGGTAGTCGTAAGCGCCATGGCTGTGCGCATAGCCCGCGACCAGCTCGACTTCCTTGCGAAAATCATGTGCGATCACATAACCGGATTCGCCATCGACCCCCGCAATGGCCGCCTCATGTCCCCGTTCGGCGAGGTTCAGCTTTCCGATGATGGCCGGGTCGCGAACGAGATCTAGCGTCCCATTTTTATGCGGGTCGTAGTCAACGATCGCGTACCCTTCAGCGTCGATGAGGGTTACTTCGACCTGTTGAAAGCCATGCTTCGACATGACCTCGTACTCGGCCATCGCAATCTCTTCGACCAGGGCCCAATCCGCATAGTTAGCCCAATAGCCGAGAAGCACGCCCTGAGCATCAACCACCTGGGTGGCGAACACCATCGAATATCCATCACTGCCATCGACGCGCGCGATGAAGTCGTTGAATGTAGGTGCCTCGACGACCGTTCCGGTGAAGCCGTTTGAGCCTATGAGATAGCGTTCCGCCTTAACGTTCTGGAACCACGCCACTTCGGACATATTTTCGTCGTATAGGAATTTGGTGTTTAGCGAGGCCCCGCCGGCATCCTTGGAGTTGACCGCAACGACGTTGCCTGCGAGATCGACCATGACCATCAACTTGTAGATGCCATAGAGGCGCGTGTACTCGTTCATTGCGCTGATGAGCGGGTTGCTCTCGTCGTGGGTACTCCAATTGCCCGTGTCGTGTGCTGCAATGTTCTTGGTGAAGGCCTGGACGTCGCCATATCGCTCAAAAAGGTTTCGATCGACTAGATCGATGAATCCCTCAGCGACGACGGCGAACTCATCCTCGACTGCTCGCTTGAACCCCTCGTCGATTTGGGAAGACATGAAGAAGACAACCAACGCCGGGACAATGCCAAACAACAAAAGCATTGCTACGAGCTTGGTGCGGATCGAATCGAGTATTCTCATTTCTAGTCTCCTAGACCATGCAACCGAGCCCCCATGCCCAAGCGGTCTTATTTACGACGAACGGCGATTTCGCCTTTTTCTCCAGTGAGCAGCCCAGGTCCGGGCGGGATTTCGCCGACGACATGTGGCTTTGTCGGGGTGC
>CAYGKG010000173.1:0-4264 GCA_964350495.1 uncultured Alphaproteobacteria bacterium | reverse complement strand
CCGCGGAAATCGAGTGGTGACACCGGCATGAGCCCGCTCGACCGTAAACTCCTGCGCGACCTGTGGCGGATCAAGGGCCAGGCCGCCGCCATCGGCGCCGTGATCGGCGTGGGCGTGTTGATGCTGGTGATGATGAGTGGCCTGGTGACGTCGCTGGATGAAACCCGGCGCGCCTATTACGAGCGCTACCGGTTGGCCGAGATCTTCGCCCCGGCGACCCGGGCGCCCGATCGTTTGGTCGCAGACCTTGCCGCTATTCCGGGTGTATCCGCGGCCGAGGGACGCGTCACCGGGAGCGCGTTGATCACCCTTCCGGGGCTCGATCTGCCACTGCGGGCGCAGGCTGTCTCACTGCCCGACGCCGGCGACCCACGGTTCAACGCCGTCTACCTGAGCGCCGGGCGCGGATTGGACCGCGACCGCGCGGACGAGATTCTCTTGCTCAAAGGATTTGCCGACGCCCACGGGCTGCACCCAGGGGACACCGTATCGGCAACCATGAACGGCGCCCGGCGCACGTTCCGGATTGTCGGCCTCGTGCAGTCGCCGGAGTTCCTCTACACCACCGCCCCCGGCGAGCTCGCCCCCGACGATAGCCGCTTTGGCGTCATCTGGATGGGACGGGCGGCGCTGGCCGCCGCCTACGACATGGACGGCGCCTTCAACGAGGCGCTGCTCGCGCTCGGCCGGGGCGCGGACGAAGCCGCGGTGATCGACGCGGTCGACCGAATCCTGCGCCGCCACGGCGGGATCGGCGCCTACGGGCTGGCGGATCACCAGTCCAATCGATTCGTGACCGAGGAGATCGATGGCCTTCGCGCCATGAGCGCCGGCGTGCCGCCGATCTTCCTCGCCGTGGCGGCGTTCCTGCTCTACATCGTCGTCTCGCGGATGGTGCAGGCCGAGCGCGAACAGATCGGCCTGATCAAGGCTTTCGGCTATACCAATGGCGAGGCAGGCGCGCACTACTTCAAACTGATTGTCGCGATCGCCGCAGGCGGGGCCCTCGCGGGGTGTCTGTTGGGGATTGCCGCGGGCCGGGCGATGATCGAGCTCTATCTTGAGTATTTCAAATTCCCCTTCCTGGTGTTCCAACTCGACCCGGGGGCATTCGTCACGGGCTTCGTGGTCAGCGTGCTGGCGGCCTCGGCGGGCGGGTTGATCGTTCTGCGCCGCGTCTTCGCCTTGACCCCGGCAACCGCCATGCGGCCGCCGACGCCGCCCGATTACAGCCGCACCGGACGGCTCGGCCACGCCCTCAACCGGTTTCTCGATCAGCCCTCGCGCATGGTGCTGCGCCGCCTGACGCGGCAGCCCGGACGGATGGCCGGCGCGGTCATCGGCATTGCCGCGGGCATGTCGCTTTCGGTGGGGATGATCTCGATTCTCGTGGGCTTCGACCAGACCATGGCGCTCACCTTCAACGTGATCGACCGCAGCGATGTGACGGTGACGTTCACCGAACCGCTGTCGAACACGACGATCTACGACCTTCAGCGCATGCCTGGGGTCATCGCCGTGGAACCGGTGCGCGTCGTTCCGGTCATCCTGCGCCATGGACCGAAGACCTACCGCGGGGCGATCAACGGGCTGGTGGACGAACCGCGCCTCTACCGCGCGGTGGACAAGAACGAGGCGACAATCCCGATGCGCGCAGAGGGTGTCGTTCTGGCAACCGCGCTTGCCGGGATCCTCGATGTCGCCGCCGGCGACACGCTGCGCGTCGAGGTCCGCGAAGGGCGCCAACCGGTGCTCGATATTCCGGTGATCGGCGTCGCCGAGACGTTGCTGGGGGCGCCCGCCTACATGGAGTTGGACGCCCTCAACCGGGCACTACGCGAACCGGACCGCGTTTCGGGGGCCTACTTGCGGATCGATGCGGCGTGGCAGGACTCGATCTACCGGGCGCTCAAGGACATGCCGACCGTGGCCGGCGTCAGCCTCAAGAGCGACGCGCGCGACGCGTTTCAGAAAATCATGGACAGCGGCGCCGGGGCGATGCGCTACGTCATGGCCGCCATCGCCGCGATCATTACCTTCGGCGTCATCTACAACGCCGCCCGGATCGCCTATGCCGAACGGGCGCGCGATCTCGCCAGCCTGCGCGTCATCGGTTTCACCCGGAGCGAGGTGGCGTTTGTGCTGCTCGGCGAACTCGCGGTGGTGACGCTGATCGCGGTGCCGATCGGTGCGGTCCTCGGCTACTACCTGTCCTTCGGCATCGCCGCCGGATTCAGCACCGACCTTTATCAAATCCCTGCCATCTTTACGCCGGAGAGCTACGGTGTGGTGACTCTGGTTGTCGTCGCCGCCGCTGTCGTCTCGGGCTGGCTGGTGAAACGGGACATCGATCGGGCGGATATCGTCGCCGCTCTGAAAACCAGGGAGTAGGTCCGCATGGCGCGTAAACGATCCCGTTCCTACCTGACCGTCGCCGCCATCGTGGTGCTGGGCGGCGCCCTAGCCTTCGCCTTCTGGCCGCAGCCGACGCGGGTCGATATCGGCACGGTGACGATGGGGCCGATGACCGTCACCATCGACGAGGAAGGACGCACCCGCGTGCACGACGCCTATGTCGTCTCGACGCCGGTCGCCGGCCGCCTGCTGCGCGTCGATGTCGAACCCGGCGACCGGGTCGAACGATTTGAAACCGTCGTCGCCTCGATGCTGCCCAGCAACCCCATCGCCCTCGATATGCGCAGCCGCGAGCAAGCGCGCGCCGGCGTCGCCGCCGCCGAGGCCGCCGTGCGGTTGGCCCGCGCCGAACTCAACCGCGCGCTCGCCGACCGGGAGCTGGCGGACGCCCAATTGGCGCGCACGCGTACCCTGCGGGCGAACAACACCGTGAGCGAAGCCGCCCTCGACCGCGCGCTGCGCGAGGCACGGGCGGCCCTCGCCGCCTACGACACCGCCGAAGCGGCGATCGAAATGCGCCAGGCCGAGCTCGACAACACCCGCGCCCAGCTGCTCGGCTTCGAGACGCCGCGGGGCGCGGGCACGGCAGCGGGTGCCGCCGCCCAGGCGGCCGAGATTCCGATTCGCGCACCGACCACCGGGCGCGTGCTGCGGGTGATTCAGCAAAGCGAAACGACGCTGCCCGCCGGCGCGCCGATCCTCGAGGTCGGCAACATCGACGGCGACCTCGAAGTGCTGGTCGAACTGCTGTCAACGGACGCGGTCCAGGTGGCACCGGGCGACCCGGCGACGATCGTCGACTGGGGCGGCCCAGAGACGCTGCACGCCGTCGTGGCCCGCGTCGATCCCGTCGGGTTCACCAAGTTCTCGGCGCTCGGCGTCGAGGAACAGCGGGTCAACACGATCGTGCGCTTTGTCGAGGGGGTGCACCATGCCGGCCTGGGCCACGGCTTTCGCGTCGAAGCCCGAATCGTCGTGTGGCACGACGACGCCGCGCTGATCGTGCCCGCAAGCGCCCTGTTCCGCGACGGCGCCGACTGGGCGGTGTTCCGCATCGAAGACGGCACCGCGACGCGCCGCCGGGTCGAGATCGGGCGCAACAACGGCACCCAGGCCGCGGTCCTCAGCGGCCTCGCGGCAGGCGATCGCGTGATCCTGTACCCCGCCGCCGACCTCGACGACGGCAGCCGCGTAGCCGAGCGGGTGGTCGAGTAGACGAGCGTGGGGCCAAGCCTAGGAAGAGCGCGGCGTGATCCGCGCTGGTGCCCACAGAAAGATTCGAACTTTCGACCTCTCCCTTACCAAGGGAGTGCTCTACCCCTGAGCTATGTGGGCTTCGCAGGGCGGGCGCAACATGCCATAGTGACCGCAGCCGGGCAAGCATCCCCGGCGGACTGTAAGGCGTTGAAATCAAAAGGATTCGAGGGTCGGTTTCAAGCCACGATGGCGCACCAGGAAGACGACGCACCCAACGAGACGCCCGCGACCGCCCGCAATCGGGCGTTGCGCGAGGCGCGCCTGGCCGAAGCCTTGCGCGCCAACCTGAAACGGCGCAAGGCGCAGGCGACGCGCCGGGCCAGCCCGCCCCCCGACGCGCCCGACCCGGAGGACACGCCATGACCCGTCACCCCGCCACGCTGTCGCCGCATTTCACCGGCATTGATGGCGCCCCGGCCTAGCCCCCGCCGCCATGCCCCGGCGGCGGTTGCGCACCGGGCCGCGCCCGTCGCCGATGGGCGCGCGACCCTGCCATCGCGATAAGCAAGTAAGAAAGAAACGGCGATGGAACGCATCCGTGTGCGCGGCGGCCGGCGGCTAGACGGCACCATTCGAATCTCGGGCGCGAAGA
>CAYGKG010000172.1:0-4283 GCA_964350495.1 uncultured Alphaproteobacteria bacterium | reverse complement strand
AAAGCGCCAGCGCGGCAATGCGCAACCAGCGGTTGGACATCATCAACCCGGTGCGGAGGTCTTGGACGCTGCCGCTGGGTTCGACACGAAATCGGCAGGGGGCAAGATTGCGACCGATCATACGCGAGCCGGGGAACGCGCCATCCCATTGATGATGGCCCTCAGGGTAGGTCAACCGCTGCACCGGCGCACCGCCCGATCGCAGGTCTGCATCGACCTCCGCGCACCGAGCGGGGTCGACGATCGCGTCCCGGCCGCCGTCGACGAACAAGATCGGTGCGCCGGTCGCCCGCGAATCGGCAAAGCGCACGATGCAAGGCGCGTAGAACGCGACGTGGGCGGCAAACCGAGGCCCCCCCGGCGCGTAGCGTTCGTTCACCTGGGCATGCGCGGCGTAGGTCGTTGCCATGCCACCATAGGAAAATCCGACTAGCGCAATCCTGTTGCCGTCGATCTCGTCGAGGCCTGCCAAATATTCCAAGCCCGCAAACGCATCCGCGAGCATCATCGCCTCGGTAACGTCGATCAGCCGGCGAGCGAAGCCCCTTCCCCGTCCGCCGCGCGCACCGAACACATAGACGACCAACGCCGCCACGCCCATCGCCGCATACTGCCGCCCATAGGTCAACTCGCGCGCCGCGAGGACCCCACCGGCACCGTGGAGGAGAATGACCGCCGGCACCGGTTTGCTGAGGTCGTCGGGGAGGAACAGGGTTGCTTTCGCCGCCGTCTCCGGCGTCTTCGCGGCACCAACGTGGCTCAGCGCGAATGGACTGGTCGTCTTGAACGAAACAACATCGCCGGAATCGCGCGCGTCAAGCTGCGGCCAGATCGCCAGCAACTCGGCCTGGGCGGGCTGCGCCATCGCGACGAACGCCGCGAGCCCGCCGCAAAACAATGCGATCAAGAAAACATTTGGCACGCCTCAGCCTCCAAGGGGATGATAGAGAACAACCGTACTTTGGGATGGCCTGCCTGGCGAGGGACGATGGATCGCTGCGACTATCTTGTGATCGGCGGCGGGATCGCCGGCTGCTCGGTCGCTTATTTCCTGTCCCAACACGCGCGTGTCGTTGTGCTGGAACGCGAATCCCAACCGGGTTACCACACAACCGGCCGCTCCGCCGCGTCGTACACGACGGTCTATGGGAACGCGCCCATTCGGGCACTGACCCTCGCCAGTAGGGGCTTCTACGACCATCCGCCGCCTGGCTTCGCTAGCGTCCCGCTCCTCACGCCGCTCGGCGCCCTCTTCTTCGCCGACCAGCACGGGCTGCCGGCGCTCGACGGATTGCTCGACGAGGTAAACGATCCATCCCGCTTGGTCCGCCTTAGCGGCGATGAAGCGCGCGCGCTTGTTCCCGCACTTGGCAAGCAGGTGGTTGCCGCAGCCCATGAAGTTGTCGCTAGAGGAATCGATGTCCACGCATTGCACCACGGGTTCATCCGGGGTCTGCGCGAAAATGGCGGCCAGCTTCACACGGGACGCGAAGTCCTCGGCCTCGCGCGCGCGAACGACCGCTGGGAGATCGAAACAGCCGACGAAACTTACCGCGCGCCGGTCGTGGTTAACGCCGCCGGCGCCTGGGGCGATGTCGTTGCGGCGCTCGCTGGGGTCGAACCGCTCGGTCTGCAACCGATGCGACGGACCGCGCTGACCTTTCGCCCCGCGGCAGACGTGGATTTTTCCACGTGGCCGATCACCGTCGAAATCGGCGAGTCCTTCTACTTCAAGCCCGAGTCCGGCCTGCTAATGGTCTCACCGGCCGACGAAACGCCGGCAGCCCCGGGCGACGCCCAACCCGAAGAAATCGACATTGCGCTTGCGATCGACCGGCTCCAGTCCGCGACCTCGCTGCGTGTCGATCGCGTCGCCCACAAATGGGCGGGCCTCAGAACCTTCGCAAGCGACCGGACTCCGGTGGCCGGCTTCGATCCACAGGGCCCAGGGTTCTTTTGGTTGGTCGGCCAAGGCGGCTACGGCATTCAAACGGCGCCCGGCCTCGGCCAGCTCGCAGCGGCCCTCGCATTGGAAAAGGATGTCCCGGCGGCGATTGCCGATTCCGGCGTGCGGTCCGGCGATCTGTCGCCCGTGCGCCTGCGGAGCCGTTAGGCCGTCGGGAGTTTGTAGTCGGCGTAACGTTGGCGCAGTTCGGTCTTTAGCAATTTACCCGTCGCCGTATGCGGCAGTTCGTCGACGAACACGACATCGTCCGGCAGCCACCAGCTGGCCACCTTGCCGTCGAAAACCGACATGATGTCTTCTTTGCTTGGCGATGTGCCCTTAGCCGGAACGACAACCAAGAGCGGTCGCTCGTCCCATTTCGGGTGCCTCACTCCAATGACGCAGGCCTCGGCAACGTCGGTGTGCCCAACGGCAATGTTCTCAAGCTCGATAGAGCTGATCCATTCGCCGCCCGACTTGATGACATCCTTTGTGCGATCGACAATTTGGATATAACCGTCGGTGTCGATGGTGCATACGTCGCCGGTCGAGAACCAGCCGTCCACATCGAATGCCGGGTCACCGTCCCGTTCGAAGTAGCGCTGCGCAATCCACGGGCCCCGAACTTTCAGAGCGCCGAATGCCTTGCCGTCGCGGGGCAGTTCCCGTCCGGAGTCATCGACGATCTTCAAATCGACACCGAAGATCGCGCGGCCCTGCTTTACCATCCGGTCAAGTTTCGCTTCACCTTCCAGGTTCTCGAGCTCCGGTTTCGGCGTATTGACGACGCCCACCGGATTCATTTCGGTCATGCCCCAGGCATGGAGCAAGCGCACGTCATGGACATCCTCAAATTCCTGAATCATTGCCCGTGGCGCGGCAGACCCACCGCAGACCACGCGTTCTAGATCCCGCAACGTCTTACCGGTCTCGCGCAAGTACTGAAGCAGTAAGAGCCAAACCGTCGGAACCCCGGCGCTGAGGGTTACTGCCTCGGACTCCATCAATTCGTACACGCTTGCACCGTCGAGTGCCGCGCCCGGGAACACCAGCTTCGCGCCCGTCATCGCGGCGCAATACGGGATCCCCCACGCGTTGACGTGGAACATCGGCACCACCAGCAGAATCGAGTCGCGAGCACGGACCCCAAGCACGTCTCCCATGCAACTCGCGAAGGAATGCAGCATCGTCGATCGGTGGCTGTACAACACGCCTTTGGGGTCGCCCGTCGTGCCCGAGGTATAGCAAAGCGCCGCGGCAGTATTCTCGTCGAACGTCGGCCACACGAAGACCTCCGACTCCGGAGCGATCAGATCCTCATAGCAATGCGCGCCCGGGAGCGAGGTTTCCGGCATCTGCCCGCGGTCGCACATGACGACGAAGGCCCGCACGTTGGGCAATTGCGGCGCCAACTGTTCGGCCAAAGCAACGAACGGCAAATCGACAAAGAGGATACCGTCCTTGGCGTGATTCGCGATGTAGACAATCTGATCGAGGAACAGCCGAGGGTTGATGGTGTGACAGACACCGCCCATCCCGGAGACCGCAAAATAGATCTCGAAGTGTCGATAGGTGTTCCACGCGAGAGTCCCGATGCGCTCGCCGTCCTGCACATTCAGCTTCTTCAGCGCGTTCGCGAGCTGTTTCGATCGCCGCCCCGCTGCCGCATAGGTGTAACGATGGATGGCACCGTCGGACGTCCGCGACACGATCTCCCGTTCGCCGTGGTACATGGTCGCGAATTCGATGAGTGACGACACCAACAAGGGCCGGTTCATCATGTCGCCTTGCAGCATGGTTCCTCCAGCACGTTCAGGGCGGCGGGCGCCGCATTATGAACGCTAAAGGCGCATCCCATTCAACCGTTTTGGGGTACAATAACCGTCATGCTGAAAACACTCTTCCTGCCGCTGCTGTTCGCGTTCCTTCTGTGGGCCGCGCCCTCGACCGTTTTGGCCGGATCCGCCCACGACTTCGCGTTTCGCGGTATCGACGGCGGCGAGCTGCCGTTATCGGCCTATCGCGGGAAAGCCCTGCTGGTCGTCAATACCGCGTCCTTCTGTGGCTACACGGGTCAGTACGCCGACTTGCAGGCGGTCTGGTCGAAATACCGAGATCGCGGATTGGTCGTCGTCGGTGTGCCGTCGAACGACTTCGGGCGGCAAGAACCTGGCACGGCCGAGGACATCCAAAAGTTCTGCCAAGTCAACTTCTCGGTCGATTTTCCGATGGCAGATAAGGAAGTCGTCAAAGGCGATGCCGCACACCCCTTCTACGTTTGGGCCCGCGAGACGCTCGGCGTGCGCACCGCGCCAAAATGGAACTTCCACAAATACCT
>CAYGKG010000171.1:0-4325 GCA_964350495.1 uncultured Alphaproteobacteria bacterium | reverse complement strand
AGCAGCCCAGGTCCGGGCGGGATTTCGCCGACGACATGTGGCTTTGTCGGGGTGCCGCATGCCGCCAAGGCGACCAGCGCGAGCACCGCGACGATGAATGCCCGGCCGTGGGCCATTAGAATTTGACTCGGGCGCCGGTAAGCACGACGTCGATATCGTCGAACCGGGCGCCGGGCCGATCAAGCTCATAACGACGGTAGCCGGCATAGAGCTCGGTGCCGAACTCGCTGATCGACTGAACGAACTGGAACCCCATCGCGGTCCCCTCGTCGTTGTTGGCCGCAGCATTGTCGTAGCGGCCGTAGTCGATCGAAAAGTGCGAAGAGCCGAAGCGGAAAAGATCCGACGCGATATAACCGATCTTGCCGTAGGCGAATTTTTGGTTGTCCCGCGTCGAGTCGCTGTCGTCGCCGCTGGCGGTGCCAGCGCTGAAGTTGAAGCCGCTGCTGTGGAGAACAGCCAGCGACCCGCCGATAATGGTCTCGGGGAAGGTCTGCGTGCCGGACTGGTTGGCGTAGCCAAGCTTGGCGTTGACGGTAAGGCTGTCGTATTCGGCGCCGTAGGTCGCGGCGACGTCCCATTCGCCGCCGTCGATCACCGACGTGGAGAGCGTGAGCCCACGGAAGTTAGGCGTCTCGTAGAGCAGCCGGTCGTCGCGGCCGAGGCCGTTGAGGTTGTCGAACACGCCACCCACCGTCGGGTTGCCGGCGATGGCGCCGGTCGTCGCGGTGGCGAAGGAGAGTCCGCCGCCCGCATCGGCAACCGCCGAGTAGCCGACCAATTCGGTCCCCGACAGGTCCGACTCGGACATGCCGTCCGTCGCCGTATCGCCCTGCCCCATCATAACGGTGCCGAAACGCTCGCTCGAGGCGTAGACCTCAAGCTTGCGCTGGGTGAAGCTGTCGGTTCCCACGGCTGTGTTGTCGACCTGGTTGACCGTACCGGTCGAATTGGATTCGAACTGGACCTCGATGGTCGCGCCGAGTACGAGATCGTCGGTGGCCTGGGCGCTGCCCTTGAACGCAAGACGAGTCGACGACGCGCCGTTGTCGACGTGGCGGACGGCGCTCTTGTTGCCGTCGTTGTAATACAGCAGGCCGCGGTTGACCTGGCCTTCGATCGACAGCTTGACCTTGTCGTCGCGCGAGAGGACCACCCGGTTGCGCCCGGTACCGTCGCCCTGACCGTTTTCCTGCACCGTTTTTATCGTCGAACGCATCTCGTCGAGCAGCTTTTGCTGCGTTTCGATTTGGGCTTGCTGTTTTTGGATCATCGCTTCGAGCGCCTTGATGCGGTCGCTCTCGCTTTGGGCCTGCGCACCGGCGCTCAGGACAGAAACACAGACAGCTGCGGCGGTGGCGGCAGAAATAACTTTCAGTTTCATCGTAGACCCTCAACAAGAACCAAATCGCGCCCTATACGGGCTCCAAAAAGCGTTCGGATAATAATCGGTTCCAGATCGCAAGGAATCCGTAAGAATGCGTACTGACCGTGGGCTATTTGCAGGCGGCACGCCTGCAAATTCTATAAGAAACCGCCGTTTTCAGCGACTTACGCCTTTCAGACCGAGCGATTGGCGGACTCGGTCAGTTCGCGTCGTGGGCACTGGACCTGGCGGGACTTGGCTTTCCGACCGAAATCGCCCCTTTGGAAGGACAACAGCGTCGCACCCGCCCGATAACCCTCGGCGCGGCGCCCTACCCTGCCCGCATAGTGTCGAGGAATGATGAAGAACACCGTTCGTGTCGCTGCCGTCCAGTTGGCCGCCGGAATCGATGTCGAGGCCAACCTTGCCGCCTGCCTGCGCATGATCGACGAGGCCGCCACCCACACGCCGGACCTGATGGTCCTGCCCGAGTTCGTCAATCATTGCTCGTGGTACGACGACAACGACCATTGCTATGCGGTCGCGGTGCCTTTGGACGGACCGTTCACCGCGGCGATCGCCGCCAAAGCCAAACAGCATCGGTGTCACATCGTCATCAACTGCACGGTGCGGCGGCGCAACAACGGCGTGACCAGCACCAACATCCTGTTTGGCCCCGAGGGGACGCGGCTTGCCGAATCGGACAAGCAAGTGTTGATGGGCGGCGAGAACAACTGGCTGGAACGGGCCACCGAGCTTGGCCCGATTACCGATACGGCGATCGGCAAGCTGGGCATGTTTTCATGCATGGACGGGGTGATGAACGAGACGCCGCGCTGCGTCGCCCTGCGCGGCGCCCAGATCATGTGCAACACGCTTAATTCCTTTGCCAACGACGAGGCGACGCTGCACATCCCGGTGCGCGCGGCGGAAAACCGGACCTTCGTCGTGGCGGCCAACAAAGTGGGGCCGCTGGTCCCGCCGGGGATGGCCGAAGGCGTCGCGGCAAAGCTCAAGATCGCGCCCGAGCGACTGAACGGGGCGGGCGAGAGCCAAATCGTTGCGCCCGACGGCACGGTGCTGGCGCGGGCGCCCGAATCGGGCGAAGCGGTGGTGGTCGCCGACATTGAGGTCGGCGATGCCGATCTCAAGCTGCGGCCCGACGGCACCCATGTGTTTCGCAACCGGCGGCCCGACCTGTACGGACCGATCGCCGAAGCGCCGAAGGCGCGGAGCTACACAGCCAAGAGCAGCGCTTTGCAGGTCGGCGTGTACCAGCCGGCAGCGGACGGTCCAGCGGCGATCGCCGAGGTTGCCGCGGCGATCGGCGCGCTCGATGCTTCAGTCGGCCTGCTGGTGCTGCCGGAGCTTTTCGACATTGCGGCGGGCCGGGTCGAGGATCCCGCGGCCGCCGCGCGCCAGAGCGGGCAAACCATCGAGGCCCTGCAACGCGCGCTCGCGGGCCGCGACACCTTGGTCGTCACCAGCGTCGTCGAACGCCAGGACGATGACTACCGACATACCGGCGTCGCCGTCGGCGCGACCGGCGTCGTTCTGCGGCAACCGCAACTGCACGCCTGCGGGCGCCACCCGTGGGTCACGTCGTTGGGCGATGGCGTCGCCACGGCGGACCTTCCGTGGGGGCGGCTGGCGATCGTCACCGGCGGCGACACGATCTACCCCGAGGCGTTTCGTCTCGCGACGCTCCAGGATGTCGAGGTCGTCGCGGCACCGACCGCCGTCATCGAGCGCTGGGAAAACGAGTTCGGCATCGCCGAACGGGCCGCCGAAAACCGCATGACGGTGATTGCGGGCAGCCGGGCCAGCGATGCCGGGGTCGCGATGATCGTGGCGCCCGACAAAGACTTCACGCTGTGGACCGAATGGTCGCGGCCGTTCAACGGCGATATCAACTATCCCAACGTCACGCTGGCGCAGAACGCACCGGGGCTGACGCTGGCCACCGTCGATCCCTCGACGGCAGGCAACCGGACGGTGACCTTGAAGACCGACGTGGTTTCAAGCCGACCGTGGACCCTGTTGGGCCCGTTGGTTGCACCGGTTACGTGAGGCGACGGCGCGCGACTAGAAGCCCGGTTGAAACAACCCAAGCGCGGTGTTGACGACAACGATTGCCCAGATTGCCCAAATCCACGGCTTGCCGCGGTTGATCAGGTTGGCGATGGTGTCTTCGACCTCGGGCGACGAACCTTCGGTCAGAAGACGGGCGAAGGCCGGCCCGAACGGTTTGAACATGAAGTTTACGACGATCAGGATCACGATGGTCAGGCCATAGAGCGCGACCTTCAGACGCAACCAATTCTCGGGGAACAAATCGCCCGCGCTGAACGACACGATGAGCGCCAGCACGACAATGGCGAGCAGCACATAGTTCCAGATATCCTCGACCCGCTGGAGTTTCTTGCCCCAGGCCGGCGCGGTCGGCCGGTGGACGTTCCACACCATCCAGCCCCAGGCGATTCCGACAACCCAGATTAAGACCAGCCAGGGCACGCCTATGGGCGCCCACCCGTTGTTGTGGGCGATGGTCATGCCGGTCGGGACCATGAGGGTCATCGCCAGGCGCGGGAAAATGTCGACGCCCTGGAGAACCCGCGCCAGAACCGCGCGCTGCGGCGGGGTGTAGTCGCGATTGAGGATCAAGATAGCCGCGTAGTAGGTGCCCATGTCGGCACCCAGCCAAAAGGCCATCAACAAGATATGCAGAAAGATAAAGAACGTCGTCCAATCCATCGTCGCGTCCCCGGCTAGCGCTTTTTTGCTCGCAACCCGCGTTTATTCGGGTAATTCTTCGGCAATAGTTTGCAAAGTAACGCAAGTAGTTGAGTGCATCAATCTGAGGTTTGGTATGAAGTTGTCGGGCAAAACGGCGTTGGTAACCGGCGGTGCGCGCGGATTGGGTCGCGCGGCAGCGCTGGCGATGGCGCGCGAGGGCGCA
>CAYGKG010000170.1:1483-4350 GCA_964350495.1 uncultured Alphaproteobacteria bacterium | reverse complement strand
CGAGGGCTTCTTCGAGGCTTTCGACCGGGTAGCGTTTGTGGAGATCGCGGAACGTCGGCGCGATTGACAGCGGGCTCTGTCCGCCCTGATCGATCGCGTGACATCGAGCGCAATGCATCTTGGCGATTGCGTGGCCGGCTTCAGCATTGCGCAGCGTCTGCGCCGCACTGGGAGTGACCACCAACGCGCACAAAACAGCTATGACGCCAGCATGGATTGTTCTCATCATTTCGGCCCCTGGGAAAATGGCGAACCGCACATCGGGGCCCCGAGATTCGATTTTCTTGCGGGTAGAATGAGATACCTCGGAACGCTTAAGAGGGGCCGACAAAAATTCGCGCCGGGGAAAAGCTGACTGCGTTCGGCCAGATCCGCTGTCCGGTCGCTCTCCGCGGTCGCTCTTTGGGCCGAACGCTCGCGGACCGCAAGGTCCAGCGCCCTCGCTGCGATTGCTGGCAGAGAGCAGGCAAATTGGCGGACCGAGAGGGACGAATCTGGGCACTGGGTCATAATTGTCCATATTGATCCATCGAAAGGCAGACAACCCAATATCTGACGGCTTGCCACTCTAGTTCACACGGTTTCGTTTAGGACAAACCGCGATAGAACATGAAAGCCTGATGCGCTCCCGACGGGGTGATGTGATCTTCTGAAACTGAGCCTTCTAGCCGAAGAAGACCGTCGAATACTTTTGCGATGTCCTCCTCGCGGTATCGCACGACCGGTAGGCCGCTAGTAGACTTGGCAACAAGATCATCGTGCCAGATACCTGCGTCCGGTCGACTTCGTCCGGTGAAACCCGACGCTGTCTCTATTTGTTATCGGGCTCTCTGATCCCTACGACCACAAGGTGGAACGCGGAATCGCCGATCCCGTGGGCGTCCTGATACCGGTAAAGCCCGGCCCTGGCGGGGTGATAGACGTCCACGGGATGATCTGGGTGGGCTCTCACGGTGCCCGACGCGGCGTGTCCGGCGAGGTTCGAGGTGCTGACAAGGGGCTGCGCCGGTGCCGCGGTGGCGCCGTTGCCCGCGGGGGTAGAGCGTGCGGCCAGCTGTGGCGTTGCAGCTTGCTGTGGCGTTGCAGCTTGCTGCGATGGCGCGGGCTGGCGCAGCGCCGGCGCTGTCGGTTGCACCACGGGCGGTGCCACGGACTGGACCTGACCTGGCGCCCGCGTCGGTGCCAGACCCGGCGCCAGGACCTGCTGCGCAGTCGGCGCCCCGACGAGCGACGGCGCCGGCGCCCGGAGGCGCACCCAACCCAAGTTGATGGCGTGTTGGGTCAGGGTTCCGTCGGGGTTCAGCAAGATGCGCGCACGGGACAGAAGGCTGAAGGGAACTGGCTTGGCCGCTGTGCCGCCTGTCGAAGTGGGAGTCAGATAGAACCACCCCGCGGGATTGCTGCCGAAGGTGTCGGCGGGCGTTGGTGACGCCGCCGCCGGAACGCTGGCCAGGTTCGCCGAGGGAAGGCCGAGTTGATCGAAGCCGGACGAGTGGGTGACAAGGCCCACATTCCCCGCCGGCGCAAGCTTGCCGACTTTCTTGATGTGCTTGTCGACGCCCTTGGCCTTCTGGCCGACGGTTACGGGACAGTCCTTACCCGTCTTGGTGACGCAAGCCGCGGCCTCGCCCGGCCATAGGAAGGCGGCTGCCAGGAGAAATAGCGCGACAGGGACTTGCCTCATCCGAATCTCCTCAAAACGTGTGGACGAGCTGGAACCAGCCCCGGTAATCGTCCGGGTCTTCGTCCAACAGTTCGCCCGGAATTTGATTGGCAATACTCTTGCCGACGACACCGCGGAGCGCGGTCGACGACCATGACCAGTTCAGGGCGACGCCGACCGATTGCAGCGTATAGCGGCGATCGTCAATACCCGGCACGATGGTGTTGCCGACGAATTCTTTGGCATGGGTCGTAATCGTGCCGATGGTGTAGAAGGCCGAGACCTGCGCCTGTCCGTTCCAAAGTCGCGAAGGCGCGTTGTAACGCAGGTCGACGTGCAGGCGATGGCCTTCGTCGCCGAGAATCTCGCCGCTGTGGTAGCCGGCGAAATCGTAGGGACCGCCGAAGCTGATTGACTGGCTGCTGTCGAGGCGCTTGCTGGCGATCTGTCCCACGATCTCGACATAGCCTTGCCAGGGGCCGGTGAGATGTTGAAGACGGGAAGCGCGCCAGGCGAGACGGCCGAAATCTCCGTCGGTGCGAGCCGACTGGGCGTCTTCCTGCCGGTAGGTTTCGTACCCGCCCAGGTCGAGGTAGCCCAACGTACCTTCGAGGCGGAATTCGTTCTTGGCGCCGCCGAGAACGCCATCGAGATGGTTGCCATGAAGGATCAGCTGGGCGCTTTCGACGTAGCGGTCGGTGATCGGCGAAGCGTCGTCTTCGTCCCGCATGTCCTCGCGGCCAGCCTTGGCTTCGCCGAAGAAGTTGGTCCGCCGTGAGCGTAGGAACGGGTGGTAGAGATACGCCTGAACTTCATGGGCATTGCCGCGCGGATTGCGCGACTCGTCCGTCCGATAGTCGAGCAGATCGAGCACCAAGCCCGCGCGTGTGCCGTTGCCCGCGACCGGCAGACTTGCGTCGAGCGACACATAATAAGTGCTCTCGGTCGTCACGCTGGCCGCCACGCTCAGCTTGTCGCCGCGCTTGAACGGGCTGTTGACGTCCACCAAGGCGCCCGCCCGGTATTGGCCGGCGACGCGGCTACCGAAGTTGTCGGTATAGGCGGACCCCTCGATCGGCCTGGAGTCTTCTGGGAAGGATTCGAAGAGGGCTTCGCCTTCGCGTTCTCCGGGATAGAGCGTGTTCTCGGAGCCCTTGATCCCGGGCAGGTCGTTCAGCAGCAGGATCGCCCGCTCGACACGGCG
>CAYGKG010000170.1:0-1383 GCA_964350495.1 uncultured Alphaproteobacteria bacterium | reverse complement strand
GCACTCTCGATCAGGCAATCACCAACCTGAATCTCCGCGCCTTGCGCGACAGGCGCGAACAAGAGCGCGCCAGCGACGGGGAATAGCCAAACAGGCTTTTTCATACCGGACCAACGGACCTATCGACGGATTCTATTGTAGAGCCGCTACATGCACCGCTCAATCTCCCGGGTTATTAGCCCATCTTGGCGAGATCGCATACCCAATAAGCGCGCATTAGACCGCCTTTCATTCCTTTGTACCGGTAGGCCGATATCCCCGTGAGCAGTAACACGGGGGGTTCTAATACATTGGTGTGGAAGTCTACGGCGGTTCGCGCGTAAGTCGAGCGATCACCTCGCACCTCGCTAGCCGCAGGCCGAGCGTCACACCGGCACGGCAGACCAATGGAAGCATGCTGCTAACCCAGATTGCCCGGTGCCCTCACTGCGACGGCGGGATGAGCCTTCGTACCGGAAAGGGTGGTCGCTATCGCTACTACACCTGTTCCGCCTCAGTGACGAAGGGCAAGACGGCCTGCCCTGGGCGGTCGATCCCCATGGAGCAGCTCGACGAAATAGTCATGGGCGCGCTGAAGGATAGGCTTTTGACGCCCGCCCATCTGAAACAAGCGCTGAAGGCACTCGCCAAGCGACTGACTGATGGTCAGGGCAAGGAAGCCGAACGGGAGAAGGAGCTCGCCAGAGAAATGAGACAGGTCGACAAGGCTATAGAGCGCCTGCTTGAAGCCGTTGAGAAGGGACGCATTGAGAACGAAGAGTCCTTTCGACATCGAATGTCGAAGAACCGTCAACGGACGAGCTGGTCCGTCTGATGGCTTACGGTCGCCGTCGCCGGAACCCGCCCGCCAACCTACTCAGCCAACGAAATCTAGACCGTTTCGCTAACGCTCTGCGCTCGAAGCTGGATGCGCCATCCTCCGGCCTACGCCGCGGCTATGTCCGCCTACTGGTCGAGAGCGTCAAGGTTGGTGAGCAGGAGATCGAAATACGCGGATCGACGACGGCTCTACTTTCCGCCGCGTCAAAGCCCAAAGAGATCGAATTGGGAGTGGTGCCCACTTCTATCCCTGAATGGCGGTGCTGACAGGCTAACGCTAACTTGTCTCTGGATTGTAGCCTAGGTTGTGCCCGGTCCAGAGGAGATTATCCCGCCAATCTCGTCCAAGCGTCACAGGTTCCCGCCGGATGCGATCAGACATGCGGTCTGGCTGCATTTCCGCTTCACCCTGAGTATTAGGGACGTCTAGGAACCTAGGGCGAAGCGCGGTATCGAGGTGAGCCGCGAGGCCGTTCGTTGCTAGGTCAACAAGTTCGGACCGACGATTGCCGCAAACCTGCGCCGGCGCTGCGAAGCACCGACCGGCCGATGGCATTTAAGTCG
>CAYGKG010000169.1:0-4399 GCA_964350495.1 uncultured Alphaproteobacteria bacterium | reverse complement strand
TCGTCCTAGAAGGCAGCCCGCCGAGCGCGCTCGAACCGCCGTCCGGTTGCCCTTTTCACACGCGGTGCCACCGCAAGATCGGGACAATTTGCGAAACCCAACTGCCACCGGTGATCGAGACGGCTAGCGAGCACCGCATCGCCTGCCATATTCCGTTAGAAGACCTGACGCATATCGACCCAGTCATCCGGGCAATGCCCCAAGGGTCGCTGCGTCACCAACCGCCTTCGTAGGGAGCGCGTTGAAGGGCCCGATGCGAGCCGGTATGGTTCGCGCCGCCCCGTTCAGAGACCAAGTAACACCGATATGGAAAACCTTCGTACGCTTGACGACATCGACGTCGATGGAAAAACGGTGCTCGTCCGCGCCGACCTCAACGTGCCGATGGAGGACTTGGCAATGACCGACGGCCTCCGGATCGAGCGCCTGGTGCCGACGCTACGGGAACTACTGGCAAACGGTGCTCGGGTCGTCGTGCTGTCGCATTTCGGCCGGCCGAAAGGGAAATTCGAAGCGGCGCTTTCCTTGCGCCGCGTTCGCGAAGTACTCGGGACTGCCCTGGGGCGGCCGCCCATCCCGTTCTCCGACACCTCCATCGGCCTGGCAGCCCAAGAAGCTGTCGCACGGTTGGAACCGGGCGAGATCATTCTGATGGAAAATCTGCGGTTCCATGCCGGCGAAGAGAAGAACGACACCGACCTCGCCAAATCCTTGGCCGCGCTCGGCGACCTCTACGTCAACGAAGCATTTTCCTGTTCGCACCGCGCCCATGCGTCGATTGAGGGGATCACGCATTTCCTGCCAAGTGCCGCCGGTCGCGGCATGCAGGCAGAATTGAATGCCTTGCACAAAGCCCTCGATGCGCCCGAACGTCCGGTAGCGGCAATAGTCGGTGGGTCCAAGGTATCCACCAAGCTGGGCGCCCTAACGAACCTCGTCGAAAAGGTGCAGTACCTGGCAATCGGCGGCGGGATGGCTAACACCTTCCTGTATGCCCGCGGCGTCGGCATCGGCAAAAGCCTGTGCGAACCCGACCTGGCCGCGACGGCGCGGGAGGTCGAAGCGGCCGCGGCGCGGAGCGGCTGCGAAATCGTCCTGCCTGTGGACGCCGTCGTCGCCGCAGCGCTCACCGCCGGAGTTCCGACCGAGACCGTCGATATCGCGAACGTGCCTGCGGACTCGATGATCCTGGACGTCGGTCCGCGATCCATTGCGACGCTATTGGAAGTGCTCGATCGCAGCCGTACCTTGGTGTGGAACGGTCCGCTCGGCGCCTTCGAAACGCCCCCGTTCGAGACGGGCACGCTCGCGGTAGCCCGCGCCGCGGCGGCGCTGACCAAGCACAACAAGCTGCTCAGCGTTGCCGGCGGCGGCGACACGATGGCCGCTCTGGCGATGGCCGGAGTCGATACCCAGTTCAGTTACGTGTCGGCGGCTGGCGGTGCGTTTCTGGAATGGCTCGAGGGCAAGACGCTTCCCGGCGTGGAGGCGTTGGAGCGTTCGGCCAACGCCTAGCTATTTCGAGGTCATTACCCAGACGCCGTTCCAAGCGTCGCCGGGCGGGCTTTCCTTCAGGTGCAGACACCGGTCGATATAGGTTTGCGACAGACGGTCGCTCGGGTTGCGATTGAGCGCCTCTTGAAACTTGTCAACCGCCTTGTCCCACGAACCGGTCCGGTAGTGCTTCATGCCCTCGTTGAAGTAATTGACGACATCCATGAGGTTGGGAAACGTTTCGTCGGAGTGGTAGTCAAGTACTTCGTAAACGCCTACCGGCTCCGTCTTCCCCTTGACCACGACCATATCGACATCGCGAATGCGGTAGGTGCCGCGCAGCTTCTTGTAGGTGTGGTCGCTGATGAGAATACGTGCTGAATAGGCCTTGCACGCGCTCTCGAGTCGCGAGGCGAGATTCACCCCGTCGCCGATCAAGGTGTAATCCATCCGCTTGGGCGATCCGATGTTGCCCGAGACAACGGTATCGGTGTTGAGCCCGATCCCCATATCGACCGGCAACATGCCGTGCGCTTCGCGTTCCTTATTCCATGCCCAAAGGTCGCGAATCATGCTGATCGACGCCCGCACCGCGCGGTCTTCGTCGTCGTCGTGGGCGATGGGAAGGCCGAAGGCGGCCATGATCGCATCGCCGATAAACTTGTCGAGCATCCCCTCTTCGCGGGTGATGCAATCGACCATGATCGTGAAATAGTCGTTTAGGAACGACACCGTTCCTTGGGCACCCAACTCCTCGGTCAGCGTGGTGAACCCGCGGATATCGGAGAAAAGAACCGTCGCCTTCTGGCTCGTCCCGCCCAGGATGTCTTCGCCGCCATCGCGCATGAGTCTGTCGGCGATGCCGGGATCCATATACCGCGACATCGTCGACTTCATCCGCTTTTCGGAGCTGATGTCTTCGACCATCAGCATCAACCCAAGCTTCTCATCCTCGCCCCCCACGAGGGGAAGGATGGTCAGGTTCGTCGATATCGTGTCGGCGCCGAACTTCAACTCGGCATCGACGAAGATATCCTGTTCTTGCTCCTCGCGGACTTGGGCCAGGCGGTCCACCACCCAAGCGTTGTCGTCGACGAAAAAAGTCTCGGCGGTTTTGCCGAGAACATCGGCCGCGCGGGCCTTCAGAATGCGGAGGCCCGCTTTGTTGCAGGTCACAATGGTGCCTTCGTCGTCGAAGGTGATGACACCGTTGGACATGCTTTCCAGCATCGACTCGTTGTAGTTCTTCATTTGCTGGATATCGTCGAACAGCTTGGCGTTTTCGAGCGCGATCGCGACCTGCGCGGTGAACGCCTTGAGCCTGCTCTCGTCTTCTGTCGTGAACGGCCCGCCGCGTTTGTTCAAGACTTGGGTAACGCCGATCACCTTGCCGCTTTTGTTCGTCACCGGAACGCACAGGATCGACCGGGTGAAGAAACCGGTCTGCTTGTCGAACCCTGGATTGAAACGAAGGTCGGCATAGGCATGCGGAATGTTGACGCTCTTCCCGGAGGTGAAGACCGCGCCGGCGATACCGGCGTTATTCGGCAATCGAATTTCGCCGATCGAGGAGTCGCCCTGGGCCACGCGGGAGAAGAGCTCGCCGCTCTTTTCATCGCTGAGGAAGAGGGTCGAGCGCTCGGCGCCTAGCATTCGGGTCGCTTCGCCCATGACGCGTTGGAGCAACGTCCCAAGTTCTAGTTCGGACGTGACATCGGCGACGAGATCGAGGAACTCCATCTCCTTTTCGCGCGTGTCCTTCATCCGTTCGACGAAGACAGTGCTTTGAAGGGCAACCGCGGCCTGCGTCGTCATTTGCTCCAGCAAATGCCTATCGTCCTCGGAGAACGTGCCCTCGTTTTTGTTGAGGGACTGCATGACGCCGATCACCTCGCCCTTGACCGTGCGAATCGGTACGCACAGGACGCTTTTGGTGGTGAAACCGGTCTGCTGATCGATTGCCCGGTTGAAGCGCTCGTCGCTATAGGCGTCCTGAATGATGACGCCCTTGCCGCTGGTAAAGACGTGCCCGGCGATACCGCTGCTATTGAGAATGCGAATCTCGCGCCTGAAGGTCCCTTGAGCGACGCGCGAATAGAGTTCGGCGGTCTGCGGGTCGTTGAGGAACAGGGTGCCGCGTTCGCACCCAAGCTCCCAGGAGGTCATCTCGACCAGCGTTTCCAGAATATCGTCAAGGGATTCGATCGCCGCGCATCGCTTCGACACACTGAGAAGGATTTCGGCATGGCGCAGCCGCGCCTCGACGTCGCGCCGACGCTCAGCGGTGTCCCCGGCGCCGTCCGGGGCGGTCGTTGCCTTTTTCTTGGCCCGCCCCTTCCGCCCGTTAGCTTTTACCTTCTCTGCCGCTTCCGACTGCATTGCCACGCAGGCTCTCCCACTGTTCGCGCAAGACGCGAACGGACTCCTGGAGATGCGTCACCTCATTTCGGTGCGCGCGCTCCTGGTCGTGTATTTTACCCTCATATTCGCCGCGAGTCCTATCCAGGGCCTCTCTGAGGGATTGTGCGGCTTCGCGCAGCGTCGCGATCTCGCCTTTCGATTCGGCAACCGCCGTCTGGACGTTCCTTTGGGCCTCGAACCGTTGGCTGTCAAGCTCGTCGCGCAACGCCTGTGCGGCGCTTTTCAGTTGCCTGATCTCATTGGCCGAATCCGCTCGGGCCTCCTGAATCCGCCGCTCAGCGTCGTGCGTGACCTCGTCGACGGTATCCCTCAAGCTTTGCGCCGCGGCCCGCAGCTGCGCGATCTCGCCTGACGCGTCCGCTCGGGCACGCTGGACGGCGGCTTCATTCTCTATCCGCAGGTTGTCAAGTTCGTCCCGTAGCGCCTGGGCGGTATTTCTAAGTTGCGCGATTTCATCCTGGGATCCGGATGCGGCACGCTGGGC
>CAYGKG010000168.1:0-4498 GCA_964350495.1 uncultured Alphaproteobacteria bacterium | reverse complement strand
CGCAAGCAGCCCAACCGGGGCCTGCGACACTGGGGCCTCGTGGGCGGCCAAAAGCGCGACGGTCTCTCGGGACGCGGCCGGGGCGTCGGCGATCACTTGACGGTTCGCCGACGGCGACGAAGCCGTCACCTGTGGCGACTGGCTTGCCGCCTGCGCCAAAACGACACTTGGAAATGCCGAAGCGCGTTGGTTCTGCCAAACCTCGACCTCGGCAACGGTCATTTCCGCTTCATCAAGGAGGTCGCCTGCGCGGTAGTTCGCGCGCACGTGTGAGCCGGTTGCACTGATGATCGTGAAGGGGCCGTCGCGGACACCATCGTCATAGGTCCCGACGATCACCTCGCCGTCAGGATATGTCGTGATGACCTCGCCATCGAACTCACCTGCACGAAAGGTGCCTTCGTTGCGTTCGGCCTCGACTCCTTCGATGTACCAGACCAACGTCCCTTTACCGGTCAAGCGCCCGTCCTCGCACGGGCCGAACCATCGGATTTCCTCATCGGCGCGCGCGAAGGGATTGCTTGTCGCGCATTTCGAAACCGGATCGACGATCCAACCGGGTTGCCCGGCGATCGCCGCCAGGGGTCCGACGCCGCGGTTCGCGCCGTGCAGAGGGGCCGGGACCGGTTGGCTCCCATTGCTCGCCACCGGGTTCAATCGCGGCGCACTGTCACCAGAGGTCACGAGATCGGCAATCCGGTCCATTCCCGGAAGGCCACCCACAAAGGAGCACCCTGCTAGCGCCAGCGTCAGCGCGCCGGCGGCGATAAGCGGCCTCATCATCCCTGTTTCCCCCGCCTTGCGGCGGTCCCTAGTCCTGAACTACCGGCAGAATACCAGGGAATCGCCGAAACTCACGCCCTCGTATTGGCAGATTCCCGGGAAATTACCGCTCATTGCGCTCCCAGGTGCGAAACAAGAGCGGCAACCGACCGTCCCCGGTCAACCAAGTTACCGCGCGCCACGACACCGCGCCGTCCGCCAGTGAAGCCGTGGCGGCGATCTCGACCGCCAGCCTCGGCGAGGCCGCAACGTAGCGGCCGCCGCCTGGCAGTTGGGGGGGTGTGCCGCGCAGGCCGTCAGCAACATAATTGCGGCGCGCCGCCAGGAACGTCGCTCGGGCCTCATTGCCAACACCTGGTATCGCGGCCAGCACCCCGTCGGACGCCGCCATCGGGTCGATCCCGGCATTGAGACAATCGACTGTCACCTGGGGGCGAAGCGCCTGCATTAAACCGGCATCGACGCCGACGATCTGTTGCAGCTCCGCGACCGAATCCAACGGGCCATTGCGAGCGCCGTGGACGCGGCCGGCCTCGCGATACTGCGGATCCTCGGCCCCCCCCATCGCGACCGATGAGTCCGGATCGCGCCAGTCGAGGATCGCCGCGGCAGCGTTCCCGCCGTGGAGATCGACGAGGCGACGCAAAAGATCGCCCCAACCTGTGTTGAGATCGACCTTGCCGCATTCGTCCGTGAAGCTTAGGCGAACCTCCGTGCCATCGAAGGCAACGACAGCTCCATCGGCGACAAGCGGATCGGTGCCGTCGAGGAGGAGCAGCGCACCGTGGAGCACACCCGCCTGGGCCAGGTAACGCGCTTGCGCCTCTTGAATCTGCTGACGGGTCGATGACAGATCCGTACGCACGGTACCGGCAACAACCGTTGCCAAGCCGGCCAGAAGGAGGGTCGACCACAGAACGACCAACAGCGCCGACCCACGATCGCGGCGAACCCTGCCTGTCCGACACACCGGTATCATCGCGGTTGCTCGCCGAGTCTCGGCGCGATGACGATGGTCGGCCAAACGGGGCCTTTGCTTTGGCGGTCACCGAACTCAATCCGCACCAGGTCGGGCAGCGATTGGGCCGCGGTCCAGGTATCGTGCCAAATCGGTTCGCCGCGGACACCTATCGACCCGAAATAGGAAAAGCGCACCGCGCCAACATCGTGCGCAATTACATCGCGTACCGAGTTCGCGCCGTCGAAGCCCGGCACCCTGCCTTCGGTCAGCGTCCTTGCCAACACCAAATCCGCACCTGCGCGCTCAAGCACGAGTTTGTAGAGACCGCCAACATCGGGATAGGCCGGCATATCGGTGACGAAGGCCAATCGATCGGCGCGGCCGTCGAAGGCGATCACACTCCGGCCGCGGTCGTCCGGCCAACGAATCGGGCGTGCCGCGGCAATGCGTTCGCGCAAAAAAGCATGGACACCACGAAGCTGGTCGAGATCGGCGGCGCGGGTCGTGACACGATCGGCGCCGGTGAGTCCGATCCGCAACCCACCCCCCAGTGCCACAACGACGAGGCCAAGAAGAGTCAAGCCGACAAGCAACTCGATGAGCGTAAACCCGCGCTGCGCAGCGCTACTCATTGCCGGGTCGCTTTGCCACTTTAAGTGTGCGAAGCGTCACCGAATCGCGAGCGTGGCGATCCCACACTACGGTGACTTGAACGGCGTAGCCCTGCACCGGAAGACGCGCCATAGAATCGTCGGGTAGTCCCCGATAGCGTTCGACCTCGGCGCGCCACGACATCCCCGGACCCGCATCGCCGCGGTGGGTGCCGGGGCGCAAGGGCAACGCCGTGCCGAACGATTCAAGGGTCGACTCCGCCGCGACAAGCGCCAACGTCAAGCGCTCCGCTCGAGCGCTACCGTCAAAGGCACCGCCGAATAGGCGCAATGCCGCCACCAGCACGAGGCCGGTGATCACGAATGCGACAACGACCTCGACAAGCGAGAACCCTGCCTCAGGGCGCTTGGTGAACATGTCCCGTGATCCAATCGACCTGTACGGTCCGCGCAGCCTCGCCGCGGCGAAGCTGCACCCGACCGCCCGTCGATCGCCCGTCGGCAAAGAAGCGGATCAAGCGCACTCCGCCATCGCCAACTCCCGCCGGTGGCACATCCATCGACAACGTAACCCTACCACCAAGGGAGTGGCGTCGATCGCCCGACTGCCAGGCCAAGGGGTCAAGGGCAACAAAGTCGACGCGGCCGCCTGACCCGATCGCCTCGGCGCGGGCCTCGCGGAGCGCAGAGACCACCGCTTGGTGTTCGCGTTCCAACTGGTTCATCCCAACCGCCGCCCCCAGCGGGGGTGCCACAACGGCCGCCGCCAAAGCAAGAATAGCCAAGACCACCAGCAATTCGATCAGGGTAAACCCAGCATTCGCCATTGGGCCGTGCCTAGTTCGAGACGTCGGCATTCTCCCCCTCGCCGCCCGGCTGACCGTCCGCGCCGAGCGAAAACAGCCGGTAGGGCTTACGCCCGTCGCCCGGAACGGCGTAGCCGTAGGGGCGCTGCCACGGGTCCAGCGGTACGACGTCGCCACGCAGGTAGGGGCCGTTCCACTGCGTTGTTCCGGCGGGCGGCGTCACCAGGGCCGCCAATCCCTCCTGGGTTGCAGGATAGCGCCCGACATCGAGCTGAAAAAGATCCAACGCCGTCGCCAAAGTTTCGATTTGGATCTTGGCGACATCGGATTTGGCGCGCGACAGAAAGCTCACAGCGCGCGGTGCAACAATCCCAATGATCAAACCGAGGATCGCCAGCACGACAAGAAGCTCTATCAGGGTAAACCCACGCTCCCGGGCGCGGCGTCTAGAGGGCAAGCGCATTGATCCCCGCGATAGCTGATACCAGTGACAAGATGATCGCCCCGACGACGACGCCGATGGCAACGATGAGGCTCGGTTCAAGGATGGCCACGAACCGCTTGATCGCGGTTTCAGCGTCCGCTGCGTTGGTCGCCGCCAGTCGCTCCAGCATCTCGACCAATCGACCGCCCTCCTCTCCTACCCGGAGGAGTTCGATCGCGATCGCCGGAAAGATCCCGTCCCGCGCGAGCGCGGCGGCTAGCGTAGAGCCGCCTTTGACTGCCTCGATGGCATGCCTGATGGCGTCCGCGACCGCGCCGTTTGATGCGGCGTCGGCAGCCAGACGCAGCGCGTCGGGTAGAAGCACGCCGTTCTTCAGGAGCGCCCCAAGCGCATACGCGAAGCGTTCGGTTTCGATGCGGCGAATGACCTCGCCGACGAAGGGTGTTCGCAGCGCCATGCGATCCGCGCGAAGGCCGAACGCGCGGTGCCGTCGCCCGACGCGAACATAGAACCACCCGCCCAACCCGATCAGAAGCACTAGCCACCCGTAATCGACCACGAAGCTCGACACCGCGACGACCACCCGAGTACCCACCGGCAACGGCACAGCCGCTTCACGGAACAACTGGTCGAATTGCGGCACGACATAGACCAACAGAATCACGAGCGAAATCAACGCAGCAAACGCCAGCAATGTCGGGTAGATCAACGCAGACTGAACGGTCGAAACCAGGCGTCCCATTCGCTCTTGGTACCGGGCCAACGACTCCAGTGCTTCGGTCAGACGACCGCCCGCTTCCCCCGCCCGCAATGTGGCGCAATAGAATGGCGAAAACACCGCCGGATGCGCCGATGCGGCACCTGCAAGACCCTGCCCCTCGCGGACCCGTTG
>CAYGKG010000167.1:0-4554 GCA_964350495.1 uncultured Alphaproteobacteria bacterium | reverse complement strand
GGCCAATAGAGCCCGAATGGCTTCCAAGGGGAGTTTTCTGTTGATTTGCAGTGGCACGCATCCTGCGCGCATCGAGCCGAAGAAAGCCGCATAGAAGGACGCGGTATTTGTCGAAGCGAGGGCGACATAGTCGCCGCCGCCTAGGCCTCGCGCCGAGAGGCCGCCGGCTACGGCGTTGCATTGGTCGTTGAGGTCGGCGTAACTGACCTTAACCTCTTGGCTCGAGGTTAGGTCGATGACAGCGACGCGTGAACCGTCAGCATCGGCAAGAAGGTCGCCGGTATTGCCGCTTTTTTGCAGATTCTTCATCGGATCCGTTCCAATCCTCCGGTGAAAACGATCCCTGCGCTCACAAACGTCGCAGACCTTGTCGCGCCACGATCGAAATCAACGTTCTTTCTAGCTCTGTGTAGCTGGCGGCCGTTCCAAAACGCCGCTTCATGATCATGGGGCAGGCGGTGTGGCGTCATAGACAATTGTAACGCCGCAGGTTCGGATCGAATCCGAAACCAACGATCTATGCGCCCCAAGTGGCGTCACGGAATGGCCGGAGGATCGAGCCCTGTCGGTGGCCGTGTCGAGGTCGCCGACGCTTAGTTCGATCACGAACTTCGCAGGGTCCCGCGCGACCCCTTCGTTACTTTCGAGGTCGTGGGCGATCCAATCGGCGGTTGCGAAACGAAGGGTGCAGTTGCCTGTGGCAAAGGCGACGGATTGACTGTCGCCAGCCGTTGGTTCTCCGAAAATGAAACGAAAAGATTCATCGACGTCGTGGACCTTCGCGATGGGAAGGGTGATGGATTTGATCGATTTGGCGGAATTGGAGTGGGCTCGGAATTCGGTTGCATACACGATATCGGGGTCGAGGTGCCGGCAAACGAAGGTCCTCAGAGTCGGCGTAAGCACAGCCGGTGGCCGGAGTATTTCGAACCGAACGGCTTTTTCCACTCCATTGACGTCAAGGGAGCGCGATCCGACGTGGGGTTTCTGAACTTCAAAGCCATGTCCCTGTAGTTCCTTCCAAAGGGCCATGGCGTCGTCGCTATCGAAGGAAACTGCAGCAATTCCTTCACCGTACTGTTTGAGCATTTCCACAAGGAGAGGCTCGGAAGATCCCGCGTCCATCGCAACGCCCAGGAGTTCAATATAGTTCGTGGTGTCGAACATAATGCAGTAGTTGGCGGTGCCCCGCTCGGCATGGACGCCGCGCGGTGTCAGGCAAAACCCGAGCTCCGAGAAAGTTCGGCGAGCGGCTTCGAGATCCTCCGAAGCGAAGATCGAGTGATTGAGCCCGGTAATATGACGAAGTGGCATGGTTCCATAGTCCGTTGTCTGGGGCAATGTCTTAAAAACGAAATGGTCCGTCCTAAAGAGGCAAGGCCGTCGTGTATTTGATCTCTTCCATGGCGATGGCCGAGCTGACATCGGCGAGATCTCCAATTTGCACCAGCTCTTTGTAGAATCGATCGTAATCGGCGACGTCAGCAACAACGACGCGTAGGAGGTAGTCGATCTCCCCGGACATTCGGTAGGCTTCCTGTACTTCGGGAAGTTGCCGAACGCGCACCGCAAATTTATCGAGCCAAGCCTTGGTGTGCTCGCGAGTCTTTAGCGAAACGAAAACGGTCAAGCCAAGTCCGACGCTCTTGGCATCCACGAGGGCGACTCGTTTGCGGATCACGCCAGACTTGTCGAGGCGTTGGACGCGCCGCCAACATGGGGCGGCGCTCAGGCCGACTTCAGAGGCAAGTTCGCTGTTCTTTTTTCGCGCGTCGTTCTGGAGGGACGCGAGAATTTTCCGATCCAACTCGTCGACCGAAACCATCTTCCTTACACTCCCAATGTTTGCCGTCCGCCAATTCGAGCGCCAGTCGAGCAAGGCTCGATAGGTCACCGCCCGCCTGCGTATGCGTGCTTGCCAACCGTACAAACACGATATTACAATTTCCTGTCGATAAGATAGTCGGCAATCTGATTGCTCAATATTGACAATGCGCGATTAGATTCTCGTCGTTGTGTCCTGTGACAAACGACCTAACAAGGGAGGGTGGAATGCTGCACGGTTTACTAGGCAAGGTTTTAGTCGGTGCGTTGCTGGTCGCCGGAAGTGCGATCGTTTCGGCGCCCGTCGATGCTCAGAGTTCCAAGCACGGCGGAACTGTCACGGCGGTATTTACCGTGGAGACGAACACAATTTTCTCTCCGGCGGGCGGCGGTGGCAACCCGCTCTTCACGGCGACCAAGGTTCTCGAACGTCTGATTCGTTTGGAACACAACGGCGAGTTTACACCGCAACTGGCAACGTCTTGGGAAGTCTCGAACGGCGGTCGGACCTATACCTTCGACCTTCGTGAAGGCGTCACGTGGCATGACGGTCAGGCATTCGACGCCGACGACGTAGAATTCACGGCTATCAACATGTGGAAAGCGCTTGGCGCAAACTCCGTGCTGAAAGGGATCGACAGCTCGCAGAAGCTAGGCTCCCATCGCGTGCAGATTTCTTACAAGGATCCAACGCCGGAATTCACGGTATTGGCGGCCCTGTCGGGTAGTGGCGGGATGGTGATCCCTAGGCACCTCTACGAGGGAACGACGCTTACCGAGAATCCCAACAACAACAAACCGATAGGCACTGGGCCGTTCAAGTTCGTCGAGTGGGTCCGAGGAAGTCACGTCGAGTTTGTCCGGAACGAGAACTACTGGGACGGAGACCTTCCCTATCTCGACAAACTCGTGATCCGCTACATCCAAGATCGCGGTGCCCGCGCCGCGGCGATGGAAGCCGGAGAAGTTCAGGTTGGGATCAGCACGCCGTTGTCGAGGCAGGATATTAACCGGCTCGGCGAGATGGATCGGTTCCAGGTAAGTAAGGAAGGGGCCCTGGCCGAATTCATGAACGTCGAGATGAACCTTTCTAACCCGGTGTTGGCGGACAAACGCGTGCGCCAAGCAATTGCCCATGCATTGGACCGGAACTTCGTCGCAGATACTCTCATGAGAGGTTTGGGGACTGCGGCACAGGGGCCGATCGCGCCGTGGCAACCGTTCTTCGATGCGGCCGCTCAGGTCAACCGCGCGGTCGATCTGGACAAGGCAAGGCAACTTCTCACTGAGGCGGGTTACCCCGAGAAGGACGGCGGTCGCTTCACCGTAAGGGTCGTGGCCACGCCGTGGTACGAAGAGAACCCGCAGATGGGCGCCTACATCAAGCAACAGCTCGAACGGATCGGGATTGCCGTCGATCTTCAGACGCCAGATCGCAGTGCAGCGGTCAAACAAATCTATGTCGATCGTGAATTCGACATCTCGATCAGCAACAACGTTTCTTATTCGGACCCAGTATTGCGGTCGACCCTACTCTATACCTCGGACAATATCGGGCAGGCTTTCCGTAACGCGTCTGGGTATAGCAATCCGAAACTGGACGAAATCTCGCGCCAGATGCTTTTTGAAACCGAGGCGACGAAAAGACGTAGTCTTGCATCTGAGTTTCAAAAGATCGTCTCGGAGGATGTGCCAATTCTACCGATGGCCTGGAAAGGAAATGTCATGATCTATGACAAGTCCGTTCACAACGTTACGGCGCGTCCGGAAACTCCGTTCGATACCTGGAAGGACATGTGGGTCGAAAAATAGCGTAGAACACCCGATCTCAATATCGCCCTCCGGTCGCTCGCTTATGTGGTCGGAGGGCATTTTCTATAGGACGCGTATCAAATGAATCGGGGTGCCGCCGCGGTGTTGCGCCGCTTTCTTCAGGCCGTGCCAACGATCATCGGTATTGCAATCCTGAACTTTACTATCCTGAACCTGGCTCCAGGCGACCTCGTCGATGTAATGGCGGCGGAGCAGCAGATCACCGATCCCGAGGTATTGGATCGTCTTCGAGACACCTACGGGCTCAACCGCAGTATCGGTGAACAGCTCGGAAGCTACCTGCTCGACATGTCGAGGTTCGATCTAGGATTCTCCTACCGACACAACGAGCCGGTCCTAGACATCATCTTGAACCGCCTGCCGGCGACGCTCATCTTGATGTTCACAAGTCTCGGGATTGCCGTTTTGCTCGGTGTGACACTCGGGGTCATCGCCTCGTTGCGCGTCAACACGCTCACGGACAACCTGATATCCATCGGCGCTGTTTTGTTTTTCGCGGCGCCGAGCTTTTGGGTTGGTCTGATGATGATGGTTACGTTCGCCGTCAAGCTTGGGTGGTTGCCCGTTGCGGGAATGCAAACGATTGGCCGCGACTATTCCCTGCTTGGTGAGGCCGTCGACATCGTCAGGCACCTGATTATGCCGGCGACGGCATTGGGGTTGTTTTATGCCGCCGTCTACGCTCGAGTTATGCGGACATCGATGCTTGAAGTCTTTTCCCTCGACTTTGTTCGAACGGCACGAGCAAAGGGCCTTACGGAGCGCGTCGTAGCTTTCAAGCACGTCCTCCGGAACGCGCTACTTCCAGTCGTGACTCTATTGTCGCTGCAGCTAGGCACTGTCTTGGCCGGATCAGATGTTATTGAATCCGTGTTCAGCTGCCCGGCTATTGGTAGG
>CAYGKG010000166.1:0-4576 GCA_964350495.1 uncultured Alphaproteobacteria bacterium | reverse complement strand
TGTGGTGCCCGCTGAGGGACTTGAACCCCCACTCCCGTTTCCAGGAAACGGATTTTAAGTCCGTTGCGTCTACCGATTCCGCCAAGCGGGCACTGGGGCAACCCTATCCGCCGCGTTGCAACCGGGGCAAGGCGCGGGTTCGGGGCAATTTAGGTGCGGGGGGCCTCGTTGCTGGGGTCGCCGCCGGCGGCGCGGACTAGGGCGCGAACCTCGTCGGCGGCTTGATCCAACTGGGCCTCATCCGCGCCGCGCAGAACCAGGGTGCAGCCGGCCCGACCGTCGCGGAAATAGGGATACGAGCCGATATCGATCTCGGCATAGCGGGTTTGGACGATGCCCAGGCCGTTGGCGATCACGCCTTCGGGCAGTTTAGCGTCGATCGCCCGCGATAGCAGCGGCTGGCCGCCGATCAGCCGGTCGCCCAGCCCGTCGAACATCACCTGCATGATGCGGGGCACGCCGGCCATGACGAAGACGTTCTCCATCTGAAAGCCCGGCGCGAGGCTGATCGGGTTGTGAATCAGGCTGGCGCCGACCGGCGTGTGGGCCATGCGCATGCGCGCCTCGTTGATCTTTTCGCGGCTGCCGTAGTGGCCCAACAAAAGTTGATAGGCCTCGTCGTTGAGCCGGTTCTCGACGCCGAACGCCTTGGCGATGCTGTCGGCGGTGATGTCGTCGTGGGTCGGGCCGATGCCGCCGGTCGTGAAGACATAGTCGAAATTCGCCCGGCATTCGTTGACGGTATCGACAATCGTGTCCGTCACGTCGGGGATCACGCGGACCTCGCGCAGCCGGATGCCACGGTCGTTCAAACGTAAGGCGATAAAGGCGAGATTCTCGTCCTTGGTGCGGCCCGACAGGATTTCATTGCCGATAATGATCAGGCAAGCCGTGTAAACGCGCTCTGGCGATCCCATAGGAGCCGGTGTCCTCTTGTCACAACTGTTGGCGATGTTCGCTATCATTGAAACATGATCTTGCCTAGCCCTCTCACCCACGGGCGCCTGGTGCGGCGCTACAAGCGGTTCTTTGCCGACGTGGCGCTGGACGACGGCACCGTTATGACCGCGCACTGCCCCAATACCGGCACGATGGAAGGGGTTGCCGAGCCGGGGTCCGAGGTCTGGCTGTCGCGCTCGGACAATCCCAAGCGCAAACTCGCCTATACCTGGGAACTGGTGCGCCCGGCCGGCGCGACGTCGCTCGTCGGGATCAATCCGATGGCGGCAAACCGGATCGTTGCCGAGGCGTTCGAGAACGGGGTCGCGCGCCCGCCGGGCTATGACGCGGTGCGCCGCGAAGTGCCCTATGGCGAGAAGTCGCGTGTGGATTTCCTCCTGACCGGCAACGGCCAGCCCGACTGCTACGCCGAGGTCAAGAACGTCCACCTGATGCGCACCCCGGGGCTGGCCGAGTTTCCCGATGCCGTCACCGCGCGGGGAACCAAGCACCTGGGCGAGTTGGCCGCCGTCAAACGGGCCGGTTATCGCGCGCTCATGATCTTTTTGGTACAAAGAGAGGATTGCGACCGATTCGCTGTGGCGGCCGATATCGATCCCGCCTACGGCGCGGCGCTGGACCAGGCTTTGGCCGCCGGGGTCGAGGTTCTGTGCCTTGCGTGTCGCGTGGAGTTGACCGATATATCGGTGGCCCGGACGATCGATGTCGCCGGGTCCAAACGGAGACAAGCGCCATGACCTATGCCCTCGCGGCCGAAGCGCCGTTGCGCAACACTGGGGCCATCAAACTGCACGCGCCCGACGATTTCGCAGGGATGCGCGCCGCCGGCCGCCTCGCCGCGGAAGCGCTCGATGCGATCTGCCCGCTGGTCGTTCCGGGTGCCACGACCGAATCGATCGACGATTTCGCCCACGCCTTTATCGTCGAGCGGGGCGCGATCCCGGCGCCGCTCAACTACCGCGGATTTCCGAAATCGATCTGTACGTCGGTGAACCATGTCGTTTGCCACGGCATTCCAGGGTCGAAGGTCCTCCAGAACGGCGACGTCGTGAACATCGATGTGACCGTTATCGTCGACGGTTGGCACGGCGATTCGAGCCGCATGTATCACGTCGGCGACGTCGGGGTGAAGGCGCGCCGGCTGTGCGACGTGACCTACGACGCGATGATGCGCGGGATCGACGCGGTGCGGCCCGGTGCGACCACCGGCGATATCGGTCACGCCATCCAGGAATATGCGGAATCCCAGCGCTGCTCGGTGGTTCGGGATTTCTGCGGCCACGGCTTGGGGCGCGTGTTCCACGACGCACCGAACATTCTTCACTATGGCGCGCCCGGCACCGGCACCGAATTGCGCGAAGGCATGTTTTTTACGGTCGAGCCGATGATCAATCTGGGGAAGTGGCAGGTCAAAATGCTGCACGACGGGTGGACCGCGGTCACCAAGGACCGCTCGCTCTCGGCGCAGTTCGAGCATTCCATCGCGGTCACGGCCGACGGTTTCGAGATTTTTACCGCCTCGCCCGCAGGTCTCCACAAACCGCCCTACAGCTAACACCCGGCGATGGCGCAGGCGCACAACCCGGTCACCACCGCTCCCGCCAAACTGCCGGCCCAGGGACACCGCGAACGCCTCCGGCAGCGCTTTTCCACCGGCGGGCCCGATGCCGTTGCCGACTACGAACTGCTTGAGTTGGTGCTGTTCGGCGCGATCCGCCGCGGCGACACCAAGCCGCTCGCCAAGGCCTTGATTCAGACCTTCGGATCGTTCGAACGGGTTCTCGCGGCGCCGGTACCGCGCCTGCTTGGCGTACCCGGCGTTGGCGAAGCCGTGGTGAGTGCCCTGAAGGTTGTCGAGACTGCCGCCATCCGCATGGCGCGGGGCAAGACCGTCGATCAGCCGATCATCGCATCGTGGGACACGCTGCTCGGCTACTGCCGCGCCGCCATGAGTTTCCGCACGACCGAAGAGTTTCGCGTGCTGTTCTTGGATCGCAAGAACCGCCTCATCGCGGACGAACGGCAGGGCCGCGGGACCGTGGATCACACGCCGGTCTATCCGCGGGAAATCGTGCGCCGGGCGCTGGAACTCGAGGCGTCGGCCATCATCATGGTCCACAACCACCCGAGCGGCGACCCGACGCCGTCGAAGGCCGATATCGACATGACCCGGCAGGTCGAGCAAGCTGCCGCCGCGCTCGGCGTCGCCGTCCACGACCACCTCGTCATCGGCGGTCGGGAACACGTCAGCTTTCGCGCCGCCGGCCTCCTGTCGCTCTAGTCGATCAGTACGACGGCGTCGTCCGCCGGAAAATGGGCCACGCGGCGCGGCGGGCCATCGTGAAGCTGGCTGTCGATGCCGGCGATCTCACGGATCAGCTTATTCAGAACGGCCGCCGAGAACGCCTGGAAGTTCTGCGCCGAAACGACGAACGCGCCCGGCCCGCCTACCACGTTCTCGCCGTAGTAGAGATCCAACTCGGGGAAATCGGTGAGAATCGCCAACCCGTTGATGGTCACCCCGGCCTTGACCGCAAGGTCGCGGGCGACGAAGGGCTCATAGCCGATGTTGTTGGTGCCATCGCCCGAAATGTCGATGACCATCCGGCTGCCATCGAAACCGTTGCCGACAAACATGCGCGAACCGGTTTCGATGACGTTGCTGAGCGAGGTCCCGTCGCGCAGGATATAGCGCGGCGTGGCGAGAATTTTCTCGACGAAAGCGTCCGCGCTTTCCGCGCTATCGATTAAGGTCCAGTCGGCGATCACGCGGGTGCCGCCCTTACGGTCGCCTGCCCATATCATGAGCGCGACGGCGATCGCGCCCTCGTCGCCGTTGGTAATGGACTCGATCACTGCCGGATTGCGGAACGCGTCGATGTATCCCTGGAGCTGAAGATTGAACTCCTGCGCGTTCACGCTGCCCGACGAATCCAGCGCCAGGACGAGTTCGAGGTCGACCTTGCGATCCTGTGCCCAACCGAGCGACGGTGCCAATAACCAGCCAACCAAAACAGCAATCGTCGTCAGTATCCGCACGCTATCCTTCTCCGTTCCCGGGCAGCCCCAACGATGGTCCCCACCCGCGGCTGCGACTATACTTCAGCAATCCGCCCCTTTAAGAAATAGTCCAATGATCCCGCGCTATAGCCGACCCGAAATGGCCCAAATCTGGGCCCCTGAAACGCGTTTCCAGATTTGGCTGGAGATCGAGGCCCATGCGTGCGACGCGCAGGCCGAAATCGGGGTGATTCCAAAGGAAGCCGCCGCTGCGGTCTGGGAAAAGGGCCGCTTCGAGATCGATCGAATCGACGAAATCGAGCGCGAAACGCACCATGATGTGATCGCCTTTCTCACCAATTTGGCGGAACACGTGGGCGAACCCGCCCGCTTCGTGCACCAGGGCATGACCTCGTCGGACGTGCTCGACACCTGTCTTGCCGTTCAACTCACCCGCGCTGCCGACCTCCTGATCGAGGATCTGGACCGGTTGCTGACGGTGCTGCGACGCCGGGCGATCGAGCACAAAGACAGCGTGTGCGTCGGACGCAGCCACGGCATTCACGCCGAGCCGACGACGTTCGGGGTGAAGCTCGCCTACGCCTACGCCGAATTC
>CAYGKG010000165.1:0-4774 GCA_964350495.1 uncultured Alphaproteobacteria bacterium | reverse complement strand
AAGGCAACGCCTTCTTTGGTTTGTTCGAGCACGACGGTCAGTTCATAGACCGGCGAGCGCGGTACGCCGCGCGGCGTCAGGGAATCAATGAGCTGATTGTGGACCAACTGTCCGACGCGATCGGCGATCGGCGCGACGGCGATGCCGCCGAACGCTTGTCGCACCTGTTCCCCGCCGGCCCGTTCCCCGTAGAGCGGTTGGAAGCCGCAGCCGACGAGCAATAGGCCGCACAACGCCACCGCTGCGGCGAGTCTAAACAACGATATTCACGATCTTATCGGGCACGACGATCACCTTACGGGGACTTTTGCCTTCCATCGCACGGACCACATTCTCAAGTTCGAGGGCGGCAGTTTCGAGCACCGCGCGGTCCGTCCCCTTGGCCACTGCCAACGTCCCGCGCAGTTTACCGCCAACTTGGACCGCGATGGTTACACTATCGTCGGCAGCCAAGAGCGGGTCCGCCACCGGCCAGGGCTCCTCGGCGAGCAGCGTGGTATGGCCGAGTCGCTGCCAAAGTTCCTCGGCCAAGTGCGGCATCATCGGCGCCACCAACCGCACCAACGTCTCGACGCCCTCGCGCAACGGGCCGGGCCCTACCGCTCCCTTGGTATCCACCAAGGTATTCGTCAATTCGTAGATCCGGGCGACCGCGCGGTTGAACCGTAGCGCCTCCAGATCGTCGCTCACCGCGATGATGGCCTTGTGCACCTCCCGCCGTAGCGCAACGACCGCCGAACTCGGCGCACCGTCGCCTACCGTGCCAGTTCCGGCTTCAAGGTTCGCAAGCGACCCAAGCACCAGCCGCCACAGTCGATTGGTAAAACGCCAGGCACCCTGGACGCCTGATTCGGTCCATTCGAGGTCGCGCTCCGGCGGGCTGTCGGACAGCATGAACCAACGCGCAGTATCGGCCCCGTATTGATCGATAATGGAACCGGGGTCGACGACGTTCTTTTTCGACTTCGACATCGATTCGGAGCGCCCGATAGTCACCGCCGTTCCGTCGTCGGCTTTGGTTGCGCTCCCGTCCGGGTGGAAGACGACGTCTTCGGGGTAGAGCCATTTGCCCGCCGCACTCTTGTAGGTCTCGTGGCACACCATGCCCTGGGTAAACAATCCGGCGAACGGCTCGTCCACCCCGACGTGGCCGCAGCGGCGCATCGCGCGGACAAAAAAGCGCGAATACAAAAGATGAAGAATCGCATGTTCGATGCCGCCGATGTATTGATCGACGGGCAACCAATAGTCCACCGCATCGCGCTCGACCGGCACATCCGCGCGCGCCGAACAAAACCGTGCGAAATACCATGACGAATCGACGAACGTGTCGAGAGTGTCGGTCTCGCGCCGCGCCGGTGCGCCGCAGGACGGGCACGGCACGTTCTTCCACGTCGGGTGGTGATCCAGCGGATTGCCCGGTTTGTCGAAGGTGACATCGTCGGGCAACACGACCGGTAAACTGGCGACGGGTACCGGTACGATCCCGCACGCCGCGCAATGGATCACCGGCACTGGGCAACCCCAATAGCGCTGCCGCGAGACGCCCCAATCGCGCAACCGAAAGTTAACGGTGGTAACCCCGCAACCCAGGTCGGCGAGGCGCTTCGCCATTTCCGTCTTCGCTTCCGGCACGGTCATGCCGTCGAGAAAATCCGAGTTGATCAACCGCCCGTCATCGACGAACGCGGTGTCGCCGACGGCAAACGCTGCTGGGTCGGCGCCCTTGGGGGCCACGACCGGAATCACGTCGAGCCCCAACTTACGGGCAAAATCGAGGTCGCGCTGATCGTGGGCCGGGCATCCGAAAATGGCACCGGTGCCGTATTCCATCAGCACAAAGTTGGCGATGAATACCGGCAGCGCGCGCCCGTCGAACGGATGGACTGCGCGCAATCCTGTATCGAACCCTTTCTTTTCGGCGCGCTCGATCTCAGCTTCGCTGGTACCCATGCGGTTGCACTCGGCGATGAAGGCGGCGGCTTCCGGGTTAGTCTCGGCGACCTGCTTGGCCAGGGGATGGCCCGGCGCTAGGGCGCAGAAGGTGGCGCCGAACAGTGTGTCGTGCCGGGTGGTGTAAACCTCCAGCGTCTCGTCGCGCGCCCGCAGGGCAAAAGTGAGCCGGACCCCTTCGGAGCGGCCGATCCAATTTTCCTGCATCAGCCGTACCCGCTCCGGCCACCGCTCCAGCGTTTTGAGCGAGGTCAGCAGGTCGTCGTTGAAATCGGTGATCTTGAAGAACCATTGGCTGAGTTCGCGTTTTTCAACCGAAGCACCGGAACGCCAGCCACGCCCGTCGATCACCTGTTCGTTGGCAAGGACGGTGTGATCGACCGGATCCCAGTTCACGACGGAGTTCCGCCGGTACACCAAACCGGCCTCCAGCATCTCAAGGAAAAGCTGCTGCTGGTGCCGGTAGTAGCCGGGGTGGCAAGTGGCGATCTCGCGCGACCAGTCGAGCGACAGGCCCATGCTTTTCAATTCGGCGCGCATGGCAGCAATATTGTCGTAGGTCCATTTCGCCGGATGAACACCCATGTCGCGCGCGGCGTTCTCGGCCGGCAGGCCGAACGCATCCCATCCCATCGGATGCAGCACGTTAAATCCGCGCGCCCGTTTGTAGCGGGCGACGACGTCGCCCAGGGTGTAATTGCGGACATGCCCCATGTGAATCCGGCCCGACGGATAGGGGAACATCTCGAGCACGTAATACTTAGGCTTGGCCGAATCGACGGCGGCCTCGAAAACCTTCCGGTCGGCCCAAACCTTTTGCCAACGGATCTCGGCTTCCTTGGCGTTGTAGCGCTCGATGTCTGGTGTACTCATGTGCTTTAGGGGCCTTGATTGTGCCGCCGCCTCAATAACCCACCCGCCGCAAACTCACAACGGGCGGCGCGCCGACGCGTCCAAGGCGAGGCTACTTGCGGTTTCCCTGCTGCAGCTGCTGTCGTTCGCGCGCGCCAAAAAAGAAGCACAGCAGCACAAAACGCTCGCCTTCGAGGACCGGCATGACCTCGTGCAACAGCGAGCAACTAAAGATCAAGGCTTCGCCCGCCTGGGGACGATATTCCTCGGGGCCGAATTCGGCGAAGCGCAACCCGCCGCCGACATAGTCGTCCGGCGCGTTGAGCAACAACGACATCGCGAAACGGCGAAAGGCGGTCGCGGGCGCGTTGTTGTCGCGGTGGGCGCGAAAGTAGCCGCCGGTGTCGGCGCCGTAACGCGCGATCTTTAGCTCGGTCGTTCCGACGACCTGGAAGTCGAAGGCCTTGGCCACTTCTGGCGCGACGCGACGGCCGATCAGGTTGCCGATTCGGCCGCGCAGGTCTTTGTCGTCGATGATGTGATCGCGCCGCGCCTTCGAGGTTTGACTCTCAACGCCGTCGTCGCGATTGGCGCGCGGGTTGAACGAGCCGCTCGCAAAGTTGCCCGCCGTCCGCCACAGCTGCACGAGATCGCGGCACAGGGCCGGATCGAAGACATCGGGCACAGTCAGCAGCGGGGCGGGCCGCGGGACGGCCACAGGGGCTGGCAGGTGTGCCAGGCCGTCGACGGCGGCGACGGTCGCCGCCACCGCCGCGCTCGGATCGTCGGTTCGGGATATGGCGGCCACCCGCAGGCGGCGGTCGAGGACATAGATCGTAATGGGTGGTGGGGGGCGGTCGCCGGCATAGCCGTAGACGCCGCTGACCCGGCCCTCGGTATCGGCGAGGACACCGACGGGGATGGTCAGACGCATCGCCAGCGCCGCGTTGTCGGCGCACGATAGCCGCGTGACGATGAAGACGTCGGCCTTGTCCAGGCGTTCGAGCGCCGCAACGAACGGCATGAGGGCCGCATCGTCGCGACCGTCGAAAAACGCGAACACCATCGGGTTGCCACGCGAATGGATGCTCAGTCCGGTGGGGTTGCCCGCAACGTCGGGAAGCTGGAAGTCCGGGACGCAGTCGCCACGTTCGAAAACGACCCGCGGCGCAGCCGTCATCGGCTGCCGAAGGTCGAATTGATGCGCAGCTCCCGGGCCCGCGTCAGGATGGCGTTTTCCAGGGTGGGGGCGGTGTCGGTGGCGGGCCGGATATCGTCCCAACCCTGGGCGCCGTTCCGCTCCTGCTTGAACAACGCCACGCGAATCCCGTCGGCCCGCAGCCGCGTGTCGAGAATATAGACTGTCATCTTGAACCGCTCGTTCGGTGTCTCCGGTGGGCTGAACCAATCGGTGATGATGACGCCGCCGAACGGATCGGCCGACGCCAGCGGCATGAAGGAGATCGTGTCGAGCGAGGCGCGCCACAGGAAGCTGTTGACGCCGATGCCGCCGCCGCCCGATCCGTTGTCGTCCCCACGGCCACCGAAGATCTGGAGACCGTCCTCGCCGGTAAGGCGGCCGCCTCGATTGGCGTCGGCCACACTTTTTGGCGCCGAGATGCCGCGGGCGACCTCGACATATTCCTCCGACGTATTGTCGGGCCGAATGTCGGCGCAGGCGGCGACGGCGAGGGCCGTGGCACCTAGGAAAAGAGGCGTAAGGTATCGACGAAAACGCGTCACGATCATGGTCCCTTCATGGGCATCTGGTGGTGGCGTAGGCGGAAACGCCCACCAAATTGTGCTAGTACCGAGCCTCTAATATGGCATCCGGTGCGGGCAAAAGAACAGCACCGGCACAGAAATTCGGTATCCGACCATGAAAATCAAGGTTGAACTCCACCGCGCGATCCCACTGCTCTGGCCGACACCCCTCTACCAAAACGTCTACCCGCGCGCCGAGCCCTAG
>CAYGKG010000164.1:0-4892 GCA_964350495.1 uncultured Alphaproteobacteria bacterium | reverse complement strand
GTGACCGTGCGCGGCAGGACCTTTCGGCTTACCGAACGCGACCGGGCTTGGCTGAAACGCCATTGCGAAAAAAAGGGCTTCACTGAGGGGCCGGCTCAGTTCCAAGAATGCTTTGAAAACAAAGCCATGGAAATCCTCGATCAGCGCGCCCGCGACTCGGTTTACCGGCCCCGCGTTCCTTAGGCGCGGAAGCGCCACGCCGCGAGGTCAGCGGGCGAATCCACGTCGCGCAAGGTGGCGGCAAAACTAACCTTGAGTCCGCGACGTACGTTGCCCAGGGTGTCGGCAAGCGCATCGCCGGTCGACCATCGCACCCGATCAAAAAGGTGGGCAAGAACCGCCGCCGGTAGTCCATGACGCGCACCGATGAGCCAGTAACCGCCGTCTACGGCGGGGCCAAACACAAGGTCGGTCCGGGTCAGCAGATCGAACGCGGCGCCGATGTGATTCCGCGTCATCGCCGGGATGTCGGAACCTACGATCACGACCGGGCCGTGGCCGACCCCGGCGGACAATACCGCCGCCATCCGCCGGCCCAACGCGCCGGACGTTTGCGCCGTCCGCCGCACGTTGCGCGGCCAGAACCGGGCGCGCGCTGCAAACGCCGTCGGCGTGACTGCCACCCGCGTCTCCCACCGCCGTGACCCGGCGACCTCACGCAGAATGCACACGCTCATCTCCCTGTACGCCCGCCACGCGGCGCCCGCGCCGATTTCCGCGGCAAGGCGTGTCTTGACCGCGCCGTACTGTGGCGCCCGCGCGAAAACGATCAGCTGACGAACAGGCGCGGCTCTCACGCGTCGTAGATCCGCCGAATACGCGCGAGGTCGACGCCCATCCTAAAGAGCCCAAGGCAGAAGAGGTTGCGCAGGGCACGGCGTACATAACCGTCGCGCCGATAACGCACCGCCGATGTCACCGCCGGAGTCTTCAGAAAAACCAACCGGCGGCGGCCAATGCGCCGGACAAATTCAACATCCTCCATGAGCGGTATTGGCTGGTAACCGCCGAGCGAATCGTACAACGCCCGGTGAATCAGCAAACCCTGGTCGCCGTAGGGAAGCCCCCAAACGCGGCCCCGCGTGGCAACGCCGACGGCAAACAGCGCCGGCCAAAACCCCGTTGCATCGAGGCGAAAACGAAAAACCGCTGCGGTCGAGCAAGACCGCGGATTGGCCATGAACAGGGCCACCTCGTCACGCCAACCGGGCCCGAGACAGGTGTCGCCGTGCAGGAACAACAACCATTCGGTCGTGGCTGCAGCGGCGCCGGCCGCCAGTTGGACCCCGCGCCCCGCCGCGGCCGTCACGACAACGGCGCCAGCCGCGGTGGCGACGGCTACCGTCGCATCGCGCGAACCGCCATCGGCGGCAATCACCCGTACGCCTTCCAGTGCGGCCAACGTCCCAGGCAGAGTTTGTGCGGCATTCAAAACCGGCATGACAACGGTCAACGTCCCGAGGTCGGGCAAGCCGGTATGCTTGGACTGGGGCGGCAGCGCCGCCGAAAATCGCGCGGGATCATCCATCGCGCCGGACTATGTCGCGGGGTCGTCGGCCAGACAAGGTCGCGCCTGGGCTGGCAAAATGCGGGCAGGATTGTTCTTGATTTGTTCTCATTGGACCGTAGAGTCCGACCATGGCGCCACGCCCCCTCGATCTCCCCGGAACCCCGACGAGCAGCCCCGCCGTCCATCCCGACGCGCGGCGCGGGCGTGGCGCCATCACAAACATCTCAGGCCGCTTCGAACCCGAGGTCCGGGTGACCAAAGACGCGGACTTCGATTTTGACGACGGCTGGGGCGGGGCCGAGACCGCCGAACCGACCCGGACGACGGTCGAGATCGACAGCAGCCGGACGATCATCGCCCGCAACCAATCGCCCGACATCGGGTTCGATCGCTCGATCAACCCCTACCGGGGCTGCGAACACGGATGCTTCTATTGCTTTGCCCGGCCGACTCACGCCTATCTTGGCCTGTCGCCGGGGCTTGACTTCGAAACCCGGCTCTTTGCCAAGCCCGACGCACCGACGCTGCTCGCGAACGCACTCCGCAAGCCGAGCTACACCTGCCGGATGATCGCGATGGGCACCAACACCGATCCCTACCAGCCGATCGAGGAGCGCTTTGCGATTACCCGAGACGTACTGAAAGTCCTATCCGCATTCCATCATCCCGTCGGAATCGTGACTAAGGCCGCGCGCGTTACCCGCGACGTCAATCTCTTGGCCGACATGGCCGCGCGCGGCCTGGCCCACGTCATGATATCGGTGACGACGCTCGACCATCGCCTGGCGCGCAGGATGGAACCGCGGGCATCGACCCCGCAGCGCCGGCTTGATGCGATTCGGTTGCTCAGCCGCGCCGGGATCCCAACCGGGGTGATGGTTGCACCCATCATTCCGGGGCTGACCGACCACGAGATCGAACCGATTCTCGAAGCCGCCGCAGACGCCGGCGCCCGCACCGCCGGGTTCGTCCTATTGCGACTGCCGCACGAAATCAAAGACCTCGCCCGCGAATGGCTGCATGAGAATGTACCGGATCGCGCCGCGAAGGTGATCGGCCACGTCCAGGGAACGCGCGGCGGCAAGGATTATGACGCAACCTTCGGCACACGGATGCGCGGCACCGGCCCCTATGCCGACCTGATTGCGCAACGGTTCAAGAAGGCCACCCGGCGTTTCGGCATCGACGGCAAGCTGCCACCTCTCCGAACCGACTTGTTTCGCCGCCCTGAAGCGCCTAATCCTCAGCTTTCTCTGATCTAGGGGGTGGTTAGTCCAGTGCACGGGCCGCCCGCCGGCATGCCCGTAGGACGGCTTCGCCGTCTTCGCCGCCGAGCGCCCGCGCGAGCGCGACCCCGCCCACCATCAGTGCCAACAACGCGTCCGCGCGGGAGTCATCGCCGGCGGCGGCGGTCATCGCTTGGCGGTAGCGTTGCACCGAGCGCCGTCGCGCATCGGCGGCGGCCCCCTCTAGTGATCCGCCGCAGGCGGCCGGCAGTGGACAACCGACTGCGGCTTCGAGGTGGGCGCGCCCGAGATAGCGACCGATCAGGTCGCGGCGCGGTGTCGCGACCTCGCCGGATCCTGCGAATAGAGCGTCCAGCGTCCGTTCGGCGGCGGCCGCAAACGCCGCCCCAAGGAGCGCGTCACGCGACTCAAAATGGGCGTAGAACCCGCCGTGACTGAGGTTCGCCGCCCGCATGACGCCATGCACGGTTACGGCGTGCGGCCCCTCCTGCGTGAGTAAGGTCATCGCCGCCGCGAGAATGCGCGCCCTTGTCGCCGGTTTATGTTCTGCCCGATAGCGCATATTACATGATATCTATCATTTTATAACGCGCCCCGCTATCGACATAACCGGAAGACGGTAATTGGCGCCGAACATGCGCTATGGGACGGACAATCGGGACCACCTTTGTATTACATATATAATTTCTTAATATCCTAGTTTTCCACAGCATTTCGGCGGTACTCCGCGCGCGCGCCTTCCTAGTCCGACGCGTCGTGATAGATTCGGAAGCCATGAATATTGCACCAGCCGGGCCGCGGGCGCGCCGCCCGGGCCCGACGCTCCAGTTCGAACGAGAAGCCGCCGACCAGGTCGTCGCCGGTGTCGATGAAGCCGGTCGCGGCCCCCTCGCCGGTCCGGTCGTGGCGGCGGCGGTGATTCTCGACCGGTCCCGGGTGCCCGACGGAATCGACGATTCGAAGGTCGTCAAAGAGCCCCGACGCGACGTTCTCTACGGGCAGATCTGTGAGACCGCCGCGGTCGGCGTTGGCATCGGCTCGGTAGCGGAGATCGACCGCCTCAATATTCTTCAGGCTTCTCTACTCGCGATGCGCCGCGCGGTTCGCTCCTTGGCTTGGCAGGTCGGGCGGATGCCCGACCTCGCGTTGATCGACGGCAACCGCTCACCGCGACTGATCTGCGCTGAACGCCTCATTGTCGGCGGCGACGCGGCGTCGGTCTCGATCGCAGCCGCATCGATCGTTGCCAAAGTCACCCGCGACCGGTTGATGGCGCGCCTCGCCCAGGACCATGCGGGCTACGGGTGGGACCACAACCGCGGCTACGGCACCGCCCACCACCGCCTCGCCCTCACACTGCTCGGCCCGACGCCCCATCACCGCCGCAGCTTCGCGCCCCTACGTCCAACAACACATGAACAACCGCCTATAAGCCCCTGAATCAACTATATCTTGCGGCTTGACCCCCCGACTCGCGTCGATCAGGATGCCGCGTCATGGCCAGCAGCAAGAAATCGCCGGGGCGCGCGACAGCGCCGGATTCCGATCTACCGATCAACAAAATCGTCCAGGGCGATTCGATCGCGGTCATGAACGGCCTGCCGGCGGGTTCGGTCGACCTCGTCTTCGCCGATCCGCCCTACAACCTGCAACTCGACGGCGCGCTGCATCGGCCCAACAACAGCCTGGTCGATGGCGTCGACGACGCGTGGGACCAGTTCGAGTCGTTCGCGGCCTACGACGATTTCTCGCGCGCCTGGCTCCAAGCGGCACGCCGCATCCTCAAGGACGACGGCGCCATCTGGGTGATCGGCAGCTACCACAACATCTATCGGCTCGGCGCCACCATGCAGGACTTGGGTTTTTGGTTCCTCAACGACATCGTCTGGCGCAAGACCAACCCAATGCCGAATTTCAAGGGCACCCGTTTCACCAACGCCCATGAAACGCTGCTGTGGTGCGCCAAGAGCCGCGACCAAAAGACCTACACCTTCAATTACCGCGCGATGAAAGCGCTCAACGACGATCTGCAAATGCGCTCGGATTGGTCGCTACCGATTTGTACCGGACGCGAACGGCTCAAGATCAACGGCGAGAAGGCCCACGCGACGCAAAAACCCGAATCGCTGCTCTAC
>CAYGKG010000163.1:0-5045 GCA_964350495.1 uncultured Alphaproteobacteria bacterium | reverse complement strand
CCCCCAAGCAATATCTGCCCCTCGGCGGGCGTCCCCTGCTTCGCCATTGCGTCGCCGCCTTTGTTGCCCATCCCGCCATCGACCGCGTTTGTGTCGTGATCGATCCGGCGAGCGACGCGCACTACCGCGCCGCGGTCGCGGGTCTCCCGGTGCTAGAACCCGTCGCCGGCGGCAGCACGCGCCAGGAATCGGTCCGACGCGGACTTGAAAGCCTAGTCGCCGACGCGCCGCGACACGTCTTGATTCACGACGGCGCGCGCCCATTTCCCGTTGCGGCCCTCATCGACCGGGTCCTGGCTGCGCTGGCCGACCATCAGGGCGCGATCGCCGGGTTGCCGATCGTCGACACCCTCAAGCGCACCCACAGCGACGGCCTGATCGCGGCGACGGTTGAGCGGGCCGATTTGTGGCGGGCCCAGACTCCCCAAGGGTTTCGTTTCGACGCCATCCTCGCAGCCCACCGCGCCGCCGCGGGCGAAGACGGCTTGACCGATGACGCTGCGGTCGCCGAACGTGCGGGTCTCGATGTCGTGTTGGTTCAAGGGGCGGAGGATAATTTCAAAGTAACGACCGCCGACGATCTGGCCCGGGCGGAATCGATCCTTGCGCGCCGCCACGGACGCATTCGGATCGGCAGCGGTTTCGACGTCCACCGTTTCGGCGATGGGACTTTCGTCACCCTGTGCGGAGTCGCGGTGCCCCATACCCGTGGCCTCGTCGGTCATTCCGATTCCGACGTTGCACTCCATGCGCTCACCGACGCGATCCTCGGCGCGCTGGCGGACGGCGACATTGGCCACCATTTTCCGCCAACCGACCAACGGTGGCGCAACGCCAACTCCGAGCTATTCGTCCGTCACGCGGTAGGTCGCGCGCACGCGCGGGCAGCAACCATCGACCATGCGGATATCACGATTATCTGCGAGGCGCCGAAGATCGCGCCCCACACGATGGCGATGCGGACTCGCGTTGCCGCGATGTTGGGGATCGAGGTCGGCTGCGTCAGCGTCAAGGCGACGACGACCGAGGGGCTTGGTTTCACTGGTCGTCGCGAAGGGATCGCCGCCCAAGCAACCGTCACGATGCAGGTGCCCGAGTGACAACTTCCCCCACGACTCCCCTAGCCTTCTTTCACCCGGCATCGCTTGCTGCCACAGTCTTCGGCGCGGGCCTGTCGCCGATCGCGCCTGGGACCGTGGGCTCCTTGGTGGCGGTTCCCGTGGCGTGGCTGATCCACATGACGGCGGGGCCGGTCGCCCTGTTGTTGGCGACGGCGGCGGTCTTTCTTGTGGGGTGGTGGGCATCGGCGGTTTACGTCGACAAGACCGGCTTCGAAGATCCAGGCGCCGTCGTGATCGACGAGGTCGCCGGCCAATGGTTGGTTCTCGCGGTGGCGCCGCTCGATATTTGGTATTTCGCCGTCGGCTTCGTCCTGTTTCGGCTGTTCGATATCGCCAAACCTTGGCCGGTGAGCTGGGCCGACCGTCGGATCAAGGGCGGCTTCGGTGTGATGTTCGACGATATCCTCGCGGGGCTCTACGGCGGCGCGGTTCTTCTGGTGTTGGTGTGGCTGATCGAAGGTTCGCATGTTCTCTGACGATCTCAAGTCGCTTGCCGCACGCGTCATCCAACACTGCACCGCGCGGGGCGAGATGGTGGCGACGGCGGAATCCTGCACTGGCGGTTTGATCGCGGCGTGTTTGACCGAGGTCGCCGGGTCGTCGGCGGTGCTCGACCGCGGCTTCGTCACCTATCACAACGACGCCAAGCGCGATGTCCTGGGCGTGGACCAATCCCTTCTCGATACGGTCGGCGCGGTCAGCGAAGAGGTCGCGCGGGCGATGGCCGAGGGGGCGTTGGCTGCCTCCCAAGCCGCCGTCGCGGTTTCCTGCACCGGGATTGCCGGTCCTGGCGGCGCGACCCCGACCAAGGCCGTCGGGCTTGTCCACATCGCGCTCGCGCGGCGTGGCGGTCGCACACGGCACCGGCAAATGGAATATGGTGATATCGGTCGCGATCGCGTGCGGCTTGGCACCGTGCGTGACGCGCTGGGCATGATTTTGGACGATAGGGACGACAACGAGGGGTATGGGGCATGACGAAAACAATGCAGGCGGTACTGATCGATGCGCCCGGTGGCCCGGAGGGCCTGCGCCTTGATGACGTGCCGATCCCAGAACCCGGGCCCGGTGAAGTGCGTATCAAAGTCGCTTACAGCAGCATGAACCCGATGGACGTGTTCGCCCGCGAAGGTAAAGTTAGCTGGCTACCGATCAAATGGCCGTTCATCCCCGGCATCGAACATGCCGGCGTGATCGACAAAGTCGGCGACGGTGTCGACCCCGGGATGGTCGGAAAACGCTACCACTCGCGCAATATGTTCGGCGGCAACGCCGAATACTCGACCTCCCCCCTATCCAACGTCCACCCCATGCCGGACGGGTTGGATTGGAAGGTTGGCACCTGCTACGGCGGGATGACCTATACCGCCTATCATGCCCTGCACACCGCGGCACGCATCCGGCCCACGGACTGGTGTCTGTTCCATTCCGCCGCCGGCCCGATCGGTATCATGCTGACCCAAATCGCCAAGGACGCGGGCGCCAAGGTCATCGGATTGTGCAGCGGTGGCAAGTTCGACTACGCCCGCCCCTACGGCGCCGATCACTTGATCGATTACACCCGGGGCGATTGGGTTGCCGAGGTGAAGAAAATTACCGACGGCCAAGGCGCCGATATCATTGTCGATGGCAACCAAGGTCCGGAGGCGCCCAAGAACTACGAGGTCATTGCGCCGGGTGGGCACTGCATTTACATCGGCGCGACGGCGGGCAGCCCCGCGCCGGAGATTCCGGTCTCCACGCTGATCTTCAAGTCGGCCTTCGTCGGCGGTTTCAACCTGCCGTTACTTGAGGCCCGGGGATCGCGCGACAGCGAGGAGGTTCTGCGCAAGGTCACCGACGGCACCTGGAAGGTCCCCGTCAGTGAAGAAGTCGGTCTTGCCGACGTTCCGGCCCTGCACCAGCGATTCGCCGCGCGCCAGGTCAAGGGCCGCGCGGTCATCCGGGTCGGCGGCGAGCTCAACTGGTCGAAATAGCGCGGCCCTGCCCGACCGGCGATCACCGCGCGCGCCGGGCCGTGCAGACCCCGGGTTTTAGGATACCGTCGTGGTCCTGTGACTGACGCACCCCGCATCCCGTTGCCGTTCATGATTGCCCTCGTCGCCAATACGGCGATCGGGCCGGCGGCAACACAACTCTTTGTTCCCTCGGTCCCGGCGATTGCCGTCGAATTCGACGTCGCGATCGGTGTTGCGCAGATCGCTTTCTCCGCCGCGATGGTCGTGCTGGCGATCTCGACCCTGTTCTACGGCCCGTTGTCCGATCGCTACGGCCGCTTACCGATGCTGTATGTCGGCCTCGTTCTATTTTTGATCGGCACCACGGTTGCGCTGTTCTCCACGGGGATCACCATGCTGATCGTCGGGCGGATCATCCAGGCTGTGGGCGGCGCGGCGGGTATGGTCATTACGCGGGCGATCGTGCGCGACATCTATGGGCCCGAAGGCGCGGCTCGCGTCATCGGCACGTTGATCGTCGCCACCATCGGCGCGCCGATGCTCTCGATCGTGCTCGGCGGCCTGATCACCGATGTCTTCGGATGGCGGTGGATTTTTGGCCTGTCGCTGTCGCTGGGCGTCCTGGTCGCGATTCTGGCCTGGATCACCATGCGCGGCGCGGAGTCGAGTCGAGGCACCGTGAGCAGCGTCGCCGATATGCTACGCGGCTACGGTCGCTTGTTTCGCTCGCCGGTCTTTGTCGGCTTCATTCTCCAGGGCGGATTCGGTGCGGGATCGTTCTTTTCGTTCATGGCGGTCGGCCCCTTCTTGATGGTCGAGGTCCTCAACCGGCCAGCCACCGAATTCGGTGCCTACTTCGCGCTGGTCACACTAGTCTTCATGAGCGGCAACTACTTTGGCGGCCGGTTGTCCGCGCGGGTCGGGTTGGAGCGGATGGTCGTCATCGGCGGCAGCGCCGCGTTGCTCTGCGCAGCCCTGGGCTTTGGCGCCTTCTCGATCTTCGGCCTCGGCGTTGCGGTGATGTTCGGCACGTCGTTCTTCATTTCGTTCGGCAACGGTTTGGCGATGCCTAACAGCCAGGCGGGTGCGCTCAATGTGTATCCTGAATTGGCCGGCACGGCGTCGGGTGCAGCGGCATTCGTTCAAACCATTTTCGGCGCGATCTTCGCGCAAAGCGTCGCATCCGTCATCGACCCGTCGGGTACCGCCCTGTTCGGTGCCATGTTGTTTGCGATGGTCACGGCACTAATGGCAGGGTCGGTTCCGTTTTATCTGAAGTCCCGCACGGCCCGACGCGGCGGCCCAGGCGATTGAGGTAACCCATGACCTATCTCGAGGCCCACTTCACAACCGGCGACGGCCTGAGCCTGTACTACCGCGACTATACCGGCCCGGCCGGACCCGTGCCGGTGCTATGCTTGGCGGGTTCCACTTCCAATTCGCGCAGCTTCGACGATCTTGCACCCCATGTCGCCAAGACCCGCCGGGTCCTGACGATGGACTGGCGCGGTCACGGGAACTCCGACTGGGACCCGGACGAGAATCACTATGGATTCCAGCCGGATGCGGACGATGTCGTCGAACTCCTCCAACACCTCGGGATCCCCAAGGTCGTCATCATCGGGACCTCGCGCGGCGGCATCATTGGCATGGTACTCGGGTTGTCGAACCCGGAGGTCTTGGCTGGCGTCGTCATGAACGACATCGGCCCCGAGATCGGCGCGAAGGGGTCGCAGCGCCTGCGCGCCCGCACCGTTCTGGATGCCGAGTTCGCGACCTTCGCCGAGGCCGGCGCGGCGGCGCGCGATCGCTACGACACGCCCACCCCCGATCTCAGCGACGCCTATTGGACGACCTATGCCCGCCGCACCTGCCGCCGACACGACGACGGCAAGATCCGTCCCGACTACGACCCGGGCTACGGCCGGGCGTTCCGTGCAGGACAGACCCGAGGGTCGCTGTGGCC
>CAYGKG010000162.1:0-5091 GCA_964350495.1 uncultured Alphaproteobacteria bacterium | reverse complement strand
GCTACCGCTCGATCCACACGACCGTGATCGGCCCGCAAAAACGGCGGATCGAAATTCAGATCCGAACGCACGATATGAACGCGGTTGCCGAATATGGCGTCGCTGCCCACTGGCAATACAAGGACGGCGTGGCGCTCAAGCAAGGCGCGCAGCAATACTCCTGGATCCGTCAGTTGTTGGAAATCCTTGAGCACGGCGGCCAGCCCGAGGAGTTTCTCGAGCACACCAAGCTCGAAATGTACCAAGACCAAGTATTCTGCTTCTCGCCCAAGGGCGATCTGATCGCGCTGCCGCGCGGCGCGACACCGGTCGATTTCGCCTATGCGGTGCATTCCGATATCGGCGATACCTGCGTCGGCGCCAAGGTCAACGGGCGCATCGCGCCGTTGCGGACGGTGCTGGAGAACGGCGACCAGGTGGAGATCATGCGCTCCTCGGCGCAAACCCCCTCGCCGACGTGGCTCAATTTCGTCGCGACCGGGAAAGCCCGATCCGCGATCCGCCGCTTCGTCAGGGTCCAGCAGGACCAACAATACGTCGACCTGGGTTCGGCGATTCTAGAGCGGGCGTTCCAAAAGGCGGGCCACGAAATCAACGAAAAGGCGTTGGAACGCGCGCTGACCGTGCTGCGCCTCAAGACGCCGAACGAACTATACGCGCATGTCGGTCAAGGCTTCGTATCGGGCAAGGAAGTCCTCGATATCGTGTTCCCGGCCGAGGGCGAGCGCCGCATCCCCAGTTTCGTGCGGGCCGCTATTCGCCGAGTCCGCGCGGGCCGCGATGTCGAAAAAGCGATCCCCATCAAGGGCCTGATCAAGGGCGTCGCGGTACACTTCGCCGATTGCTGCCATCCGTTGCCTGGCGACCGGATCGTCGGAATCCTGACCGAGGGGAAGGGGGTCCGAATCCATACCATCGATTGCGAGACCCTGCGCAGCTTTGGCAGTTCGCCGGAAAGCTGGCTCGATGTATCTTGGGATGTCGGGCGCGACAGCGACGACGTGCATCTGGGTCGGATCAAAGTCACGCTCACCAACGAGCCCGGTGCGCTCAACGCGCTAACGGGTGTAATCGCTAGGAACAATGCCAACATCACCAATCTTAAGGTCAGCAACCGGTCGGACGATTTCTTCGAGTTTCTGGTCGATGTCGAGGTACGGGACGTGAAACACATGACAGGGATGATTGCGGCGCTACGCGCCGAAGAACGCATCCACAAAGTCGATCGGGTGCGGGCATGACCCGCGACGAGGTGCTCGAGCAGTTCCGGGCGGCGGGTGCGCTGCTCGACGGCCACTTCCTCCTCAGTTCGGGTCTCCACAGTCCGGTCTATTTGCAATGCGCGCGGGTCATGATGGATGCGGCGCGCGGTGCGCGGTTGTGCCGGGCGCTTGCCGACAAAGTCGTTGCCCGGCTTGGTGCCGGTGCCATCGACATGGTGGTTTCGCCGGCGATGGGCGGCGTCGTGGTCGGCTACGAGCTTGCGCGCCAGCTTGGCGTGCCGTCGATCTTCACCGAACGGGTCGATGGTGCGTTCACCTTGCGGCGCGGCTTCGATATCGCCAAAGGCGCCCGCATTCTGATGGCCGAGGACATCGTGACCACCGGCAAAAGCTCGCTGGAATGCATCGATTGCATTTCATCCTTCGGCGGCAATGTCGTCGCGGCGTCATGCCTGATCGATCGCAGCGACGGCGCGGTCGACCTCGGCGTTCCGTTAATCTCGCTGGCGGGCTACAAGGTGCCGGCCTATGCGGCGGACGATTTGCCGCCGGAATTGGCGGCCATCCCCGCGATCAAACCCGGCAGCCGGGGTTTGAAATAGACCGTGCTGTTCAAGCCCCGTAAGCCCCGGTCGATCCTTTACCGCGTCCGCAATATCGTTTGGCCACGGGCGGGCTGGGGCCGCACGCTGTCCTATTTGCGCCACCGGGTGGGGCGGTTGCCAGGCACGCCGGAAAGTATCGCGATCGGCCTCGCCTGCGGGATCGCGGTTTCCTTCACCCCTCTCATGGGGTTCCATTTCTTGGTTGCCGCGCTGCTTGCCTGGGTCATGGGCGGCAATTTCCTTGCCTCCGCGCTCGGCACGGCGTTCGGCAACCCGTGGACGTTTCCCCTGATTTGGTTGTGGATCTACAAGTTGGGTACCTGGATTCTCGGGGCCGAAGCCGGTGTCTCCGAGGAATTCACCCTGACGGTGATCCGCGATAACTTTCTCGGCATTTTCTTACCGATGCTGGTGGGTGGCGTCCCGACGGCGATTGCCGTTTGGTTCGCGTCCTATTTTCCCTTTAAGTACTTGATACGCTCCTACCGCCGGGCGCGGCGGCATCGGGTGGAGCGCATGGTGCGCCAGCGCGCGATCCGTCGCAAAGGCGTGATCGAAGCGAATAAGGAGCCCGTAAAATGACAAAACGTTTACGTCTCGGCGTGAACATCGACCACGTCGCCACCATTCGTAACGCGCGCGGCGGGCCCCACCCCGATCCGGTACGCGCCGCGCGCTTGGCCGCGGAGGCCGGCGCCGACGGAATCACCGCCCACTTGCGCGAGGACCGCCGTCATATCTCGGACGACGACATCGAACGGTTGGGCCGCGAGACCGTCCTGCCGCTCAATCTCGAAATGGCCGCGACCGAAGAAATGCTCGCGATCGCCCTGCGCCACAAGCCGCATGCCGCCTGCCTCGTACCGGAACGGCGCGAGGAGCGCACGACCGAGGGCGGCCTTGAAGTGTACCGTGCCCAGAACGTCCTACGGCCCTATGTCGCTCGCCTGAGCGACGCCGGCATTCGCGTGTCGCTGTTCATCGCGCCCGACCCCGAGCAACTCGAGGCCGCCGTCCGCATCGGTGCGCCGGTGGTCGAACTGCACACCGGTGCCTATTGCCACGCCGAGGGTGGCGCGCGCGACGAAGAACTTGCCCGCCTCCAACGGTCCGCCGCGCAGGCGGCCGACCTCGGCCTCGAATGCCATGCCGGCCACGGTCTGTCCTACGATACCGTCGCGCCGGTCGCCCAGATCGCCAATCTTGTGGAACTCAACATCGGGCATTTCCTGATCGGCGAAGCGATCTTTGGCGGCCTCGATTCCGCAATCAAGCGGATGCGCGCGCTCATGGACCGGGCGCGGGCCGAAGCCGGCGGCGCGCGTAGCGCCTGATGGAGCAACGTTCGGCATGATCATCGGCCTTGGCAGCGATCTGATCGATATCCGGCGGGTCGAAAAAACCCTCGATCGCTTCGGCGCGCGCTTCGTTGCCCGCTGCTTCACCCCGATCGAGCAACGCAAGTCAGATCGCCGCGCCAACCGCGCCGCTTCCTACGCCAAGCGGTTCGCCGCCAAGGAAGCTTGCTCCAAGGCGCTCGGTACCGGTTTTCGCCGCGGCGTATTCTGGCGCGATCTCGGAGTCGTGAACCTGCCCTCGGGCAAACCGACGATGGAACTCACCGGTGGCGCGCTGAAACGCTTGCAGGAGTTGCTTCCGGCGGGCATGAAAGCGCAAATTGATCTGACCATCACCGACGATCACCCGTTGGCCCAGGCTATTGTGGTGATTACCGCCGTGCCGTCCGGCCCGGCCCCCGTCTGACCCCTGAAGGAATCCGCCTTGTCGAACACGCGTGCCGCCCGCAAGGGCAAGGGAGGGATCGGCGAAACCGTCCGCACCCTGATCTATGCGGTCCTGATCGCCGTCGTGATTCGCACGGTCGCCTTCGAACCGTTCAACATTCCCTCGGGCTCGATGATTCCGACATTGCTGGTCGGCGACTATTTGTTCGTGTCGAAGTTTTCCTACGGCTATAGCCGCTATTCCTTGCCGCTCGGTATGGATATCTTTCCCGGTCGGGTCTTCAGCCAAGCCCCCGAGCGCGGCGATGTCGCGGTCTTCAAGCTGCCGAGCGATCCGTCGACCGATTTCATCAAACGCGTGATCGGGCTGCCGGGCGACCGCATCCAAATGATCGACAGCGTCCTGCACATCAACGGCGAGGCGGTCGCGCGCGAGCGGATCGACGATTTCATCGTTACCCGCGGTAACGGCGCCGTGCTGCGGGTGCCGCAGTATGTCGAGACGCTGCCCAACGGCCGCCGCTATCGCACCCTCGACCAGACCCCCGACGGTCCCCTCGACAACACCTCGGTGTATGAGATCCGCGAGGGCTTTTATTTCATGATGGGCGACAACCGCGACGATTCGCAGGACAGCCGGGTCACCTTCGCAGTCGGGCAGGTGCCCGAACAAAATCTGGTCGGCCGCGCCGAAGTGATGTTTTTCTCGACCAACGGGACGGGCCATTTCTGGGAGGTCTGGAAATGGCCGACCGCCATCCGCTGGCAGCGCCTGTTCAAGACCGTGCAGGAGTACTGAGCGCCTATGGCGCTGCGCACCGAGGAGGAGTTCTGTGCGCTGATCGGCTATCGCTTTCGCGACCCGGCCCTCCTCACCGAGGCGCTGACTCATCCCAGCCTCGACGGCGGCCGCGAGCAAAAACACGGCCCCGATAACGACCGGCTCGAGTTCCTCGGCGACCGCGTCCTCGGTCTGGTCGTTGCCGACCATCTGGTGACGACGTTCGAGACCGAAGCCGCCGGCGCATTGGCCCGCCGCTACAACAGCCTGGTGCGGCGCGAAACGCTGGCTGAGGTGGCCCGTGCGGTCGACCTCGGCGATTTCCTGCGCATGTCCAAGGCCGAAGAGGAGTCGGGCGGCCGCGACAAGCCCGCGATGCTCGCCGATGCCACCGAGGCCGTGATCGCCGCGCTCTATATCGACGGCGGCCTCGAGGTCGCGGCCGACTTCATCCACCGCCATTGGGACCCGCTGATCGGGACCGATGGCCAGTCTGCCCGCGACGCCAAGACGGCGCTCCAGGAATGGGCCCATGCCGCCGGGCTGCATCCGCCGATGTACGAAGAGGTCGAGCGTTCCGGCCCGGCCCACGACCCGGTATTCGTGATCGCGGCCTCGCTCGACGGACATGCCCCGGTGCACGGCGAAGGCACCTCCAAACGCCGCGCCCAACAGGCCGCCGCGGCGGCCCTGTTGGCTGCCGTCACCGCGGACCAGGCAACGTGATGCCGCCGGCC
>CAYGKG010000161.1:1607-5116 GCA_964350495.1 uncultured Alphaproteobacteria bacterium | reverse complement strand
GGCCGGTGGACGCTTGTGCGTTGGCCCGGTTGGCGGCGGCCTTGGCGTCGGAAACGATCATGGGATTTCCTCTCGGGTCTAGATGGATGATCCGAGGGAGATGGCGCCTAGGGTGTGCGCGTTCCAATCACAGTCTCTGTCCCCATGATCACATTTGGCGGTCCCCGTCCTTCGGGACGCATGGCTAACGCCATGCTCCTCAGGATGAGCTGCACTTTATTGTTTGATGAAGATCATGGTGAGGAGCCGCCGCAGGCGGCGTCCCGAACCACGCTACCTCCACCCGTGTCCTGAGCCGGCGCGCTACCGGCGCGCGTGGCAGGCCCTTCGACACGCGCGCCTCACGGCGCGCGGCTCAGGATGACATGGTGGTGCGTGGCGCTGAAGAGGGCGGCGGAGCTAGTGCGCCTCGTTCCAGTTTTGGCCGGTGCCGGCCTCGACCACCAGCGGTACCGTGAGGTGCACCGCGGTTGCGGCGTTTTCCATCACGTGTTTGACCAGCGCCTTGGTGTCGTCGGCCTCGGCCGCGGGCACTTCGAAGACCAGTTCGTCGTGGACTTGGAGCAGCATTTTGGCGCTGAGCTTTGCCTCTGCCAAAGCATCCGGCAGAAGGATCATCGCGCGCTTAATAATGTCGGCGGCGGCGCCTTGGAGGGGGGCGTTGATGGCTTGGCGCTCGGCGAAGGCGCGGTGGACGGGGTTTTTCTCGGCGATACCGGGCAGGTGGATGCGGCGGCCGAACAGGGTTGTGACGTAACCCTGTGATCGGCACAGGTCTTTTTGCTGGTCCATGTAGCCACGGATGCCGGGGAAGCGTTCGAAATAGGCGGCGATGTAGTCGCGGGCTTCGCCTTGCGGGATCTTGAGTTGGCGCGCGAGGCCGAAGGCGCTGATGCCGTAGATGATGCCGAAGTTGATCGCCTTGGCGCGGCGGCGCACGGAGGCATCCATGCCCTCGACCGGGACGCCGAAGACCTCGCTTGCCGTCATCGCGTGGATGTCGATGCCGTCCTTGAAGGCTTTGTCGAGTTGCGGGATGTCGGCCATGTGGGCCAGCAGGCGCAGTTCGATCTGCGAGTAGTCGGCCGAGAGCAGCACGTTGCCGTTGTCGGCGACGAAGGCCTGGCGGATCTTGCGGCCCTCTTCGGTGCGCACCGGGATGTTTTGCAGGTTGGGGTCGTTCGAGGACAGTCGGCCCGTATTGGCGACCGCGATGTCGTAGGTGGTGTGGATGCGGCCCGTCTCGGGATTGATCTCGCCCGGCAGTTTGTCGGTATAGGTGTTCTTGAGTTTGGAAATCTGGCGCCAGTCGAGCACCTTGTCGGCGAGTTCGATGCCCTGCGCGCCGAGGTATTCGAGCACATCGGCGCCGGTGCCCCAGGCGCCGCCCTTGCCCTTTTTGCCGCCCTCGAGGCCCATGTCCTCGAACAGGATTTCACCCAATTGCTTGGGCGAGCCCACGTTGAAGTCGCGGCCCGCGAGCTTGTGAATCTCGGTCTCAAGATCGGCTAGCCGGCCCTCGAAGTCCTTCGACATCGCGCGCAGGGTTTTAGGGTCGGCCTTGATGCCGGCGCGCTCCATCGCCGCCAGCACGGGGACGATGGGGCGATCGAGGGTTTCGTAGACCGCGACGACTTTGCTGTGCACGAGGCGGGGTTTGAGCACGCCGTGCAGGCGCAGCGCGGTGTCGGCCTCTTCGCCTGCGAACGCGGTGGCCTGGTCGAGCGCGACATCGGCGAAGGTAACGGCGGCCTTGCCGGTGCCGAGCAGGGCCTTCATCTCGGTGACGGGGCGGTCCAGATATTCGCCTGCGGTGCGGGCGAGGTCGTGCGCGTGCAGGCCGCCTTCGACGTCGTAGGACAGGATCATCGTATCGTCGATCGGGTTGAGCGCAATGCCGTAGCGGCCCAGCGCGATGGTCGCGCGCTTGATGTCGTGGCCGATCTTGAGGACCGACGCGTCTTCCAACAGCGGTTTGAGCAAGGCCAACACCTGGTCGCGCGGCAGGCCCGGGCCGTCTTCGCCCGGACCGTCGAGCAGATCGCGCTGCCGGTCCGAGGGGCTGCGCATCGGCACCCAGGCGGCCGATCCTGGATCGACCGCGAGGCCGATGCCGACCAAGGGGTCGCGCACCGGGTGGTCGGCCGCGGTATGGGTGACCAGGGCGACGCGACCGCGCGCGCGGGCATGGTCAATCCACTGTTGCAAGGTATCCTTGTCGGTGACGGCGACATAGGTCGATTGGTCGGGCGCGGCCTGGGCGACGGGCGGCGGCGGGGCGATTTCGCCGTCCATCCCGAACTTGACCCGCACGCGCTTGGCGATGGCGGTGAATTCCATATCGTCGAGGAACGCGAGCAGCGCATCGACATCGGGTTTTTTGAAGATGAAGTCGTCGAGTGCATGATCGACCGCGCAGTCCTCGCGCAGGGTGACGAGGTCGCGCGACAGCCGTGCTTGATCGGCGAATTCGATCAGGCTTTCGCGGCGCTTGTTCTGCTTGATCTCGCCCGCGCGTGCCAACAGCGTATCGAGGTCGCCGTATTCGTTGATGAGCAGCGCCGCGGTCTTGATGCCGATGCCCGGCACGCCCGGCACGTTATCGACCGAATCGCCGGCCAGGGCCTGCACGTCGATGACCCGGTCGGGGCCGACGCCGAATTTTTCCTGCACTTCGTCGGGGCCAATGGCGCGCGACTTCATCGGATCGAACATGGTGATGTGGCCGCCGACCAACTGCATCAAGTCTTTGTCCGACGACACGATGACGACCTCGTCGCCGTGTTCGCGCGCCACGCGCACGTAGGTGGCGATGATGTCGTCGGCCTCGAACCCGGCTTCTTCGACCACGGGGACGTTGAAGGCGCGCGTCGCCTCGCGGATATAGGCGAATTGGGGGGCGAGGTCCTCGGGCGTTTCGGCGCGGTTGGCTTTGTACTGGTCGTAAATGTCGTTGCGGAAGGACTCCGATCCCTTGTCGAAAATCACCGCGATGTGGGTGCCCTCGCCGGTGACGAAGTGATCCTCGAGCAGCTTGTTGAGCATGTTGGCAAAGCCCACCACCGCGCCGACCGGCAGCTTGTCGCGCTTGCGCGTCAGCGGCGGCAGCGCGTGGTAGGCGCGAAAGATGTAGCCCGAGCCGTCGATCAAATAGACGCGGCGGCGGTTGGCGGGATCGGATGTGACGACGGGTTTTTGGGCGGCGGTGGGCATGGGCCGCATGATGCCACGCGGGCGCCGGTGGCGGCACCCGCGGCGGGGCGGTTATCCACAGGGGATTTGGGGGTCAGGGCGCGTCCTTCGGGACGCATCGCTGCGCGATGCTCCTCAGGATGAGCTCTTTTCGTGTTGGCTCAGTCAACTGCCCGTCGCTCTAGAAAAAGAGAATGCTCATCCTGAGGAGCCGGACGCCTTGGCGCGCGGCGTCCCGAAGGACGCTCCTCAGGATGAGTCTTAGGCGGCGTCGGCGGGGGGTTTGCCTTTGATGAACCGTTTGTCGCAGTAGGGGC
>CAYGKG010000161.1:0-1507 GCA_964350495.1 uncultured Alphaproteobacteria bacterium | reverse complement strand
TAGGCGGCGTCGGCGGGGGGTTTGCCTTTGATGAACCGTTTGTCGCAGTAGGGGCAGTCGATCCAGCCGTCCTTGCCGAGGTTGAGATAGACGAGCGGGTGGCCCAGGTCGCCGCCGTCGCAGCGCACGGTTTCGGTATCGACGTAGACCGTTTCCGGTGCGTCGCTGTTGATCGTCGGCATTGGTTCGGGGCCCTCTTCGAACGCGGATCGTGGCGGCGCGGCGCGCCTGCCCCGAATGATAGGCGATTGCGCTTTGCGTGCAACAAAATCGGCCCAGGGGGTGCGCCGTTGAAAGACCCGTGCCGCGTCCGTAGGTTGATGCGACACGGATTTAATCCTGGGAGTGTGAATGTCCCCGATACGCCTAGAGCGGACCGACGGTGCCGCGGTACTGACGCTGGACCGCGCCCCGGTGAATGCCATGAACCTCGACCTCTTACAGGCGCTGGCCGATGCGGCGGCGGCCTTGGCGGCCGATCCGCCACGGCGGGGCTTGATCCTGACCGGGGCCAACGGGGTGTTTTCGGCCGGCGCCGACCTCAAGGAAGTGCCGGGCTATGACGATGCCAAGCGCGCCCAATTGAGCGCCGCGGCGGGCGCGGCGTTTGGCACCTTGCACCGGCTGCCGGTACCGACCGTGGTGGCGCTGCCCGGCCATGCCATCGGCGGCGGGATGGTGCTGGCGCTGACCGGCGACCGGCGCCTCGCGGTGCCGGGGGACTACCATCTCGGCTTGCCCGAAATCCGTGTCGGGGTGGCCTTTCCCGACGACGCCTGGGCCATCGTCGATGCCGAGCTGGACGTGACGGCGAAGCGGCGGCTGGTGTTGGACGGCGCGCCGATCGATCCGCACCGGGCGGCCGACCTTGGGATCCTCGACGAACTTGTCCCGGCGGGGGAGATTCTCGACCGGGCGCTTGCGGTGGCCGCCGCCTTGGCTGAGGCGCCGGGCTATGCCGCGGTCAAGGCCCAGTTGCGCGGCGCCCCCCGGGGCTGACCCGCACGCCGGACAGGATCGCCCTGCCCTGCGATGGCCGGCGGGGCACCATCGCCCGACCGTGATCGATCCCCGGGTTGACGTGACACGGCGCTATCCTTACCTGGTGCCCGTCAACCCGCACCCCTAGGAAAACTCCATGACAGACGAACGCCCGCCGGTATGGATCGGCCATGTCAGCCTGAGCGTGCGCGACTTTGCGGGCTCGCTCGGGTTCATGGCGGCGCTCGGGATGCGCACCGTGGCGCGGAAGGACGACCTCGCCGTTCTGGAACTGCGCGGCGGCACCCATTTGGTGTTGCGCGCCGATCCCGAGGCCGAACCGGCGGCGGCGCCGTTCGATTTGATGGTCGACGATTTGGCGGCCCAGCACGCCGCCTTGACGGCCGCCGGGCACGCCCCCGGCCCGATCCAGCGCGGCAAGATTCACGCGCGCTTTGAGGTCGAGGAGCCTTCGGGCCACAGGGTGTCGTTCTACGACAGCCACGTCGCCGGCCCAGTCTAGCCC
>CAYGKG010000160.1:0-5116 GCA_964350495.1 uncultured Alphaproteobacteria bacterium | reverse complement strand
CTCGAATCGTGCGCGCAGCCGCCAAATTGCGCCCGAACGGCCCGGTGTCGTCGGAGATGTATTGCGGCATGCACTCGTAGCCCGATGGCCCGGTATAGGGGTAGGCCGCCCAACCCACCTGGGGCTGCAACGCATCGTCGAACTTGCCGCCCCGCGACAGCGACAGGAAATCCATGCCCGCCGCGGCGAAGCGGGCGGCGAACCACGCCGCATCCTCGACGCCGCTGCCGCCCGCGATGCATTCGTCGGCCAGGAACCGCGCGCCCAACGCGAAGTCCGCGCCGACCGCCGCCCGCGCCGCTTGGTAGACCTCCAGCGGCAACCGCACCCGGTTGTCGCGCGACCCGCCATAGCCGTCGGTGCGGGTATTGGTCGCCGACAGGAACGACGCCATCGTATAGGCGTGGGCATAGTGCAGCTCGACCCCGTCGAACCCGGCGTCCCGCGCGCGCCGCGCTGCCCCGGCAAACGCCGCCGGCAACACATCGGGCAGGGCCGCGATGGGCGGCAGATGCAGGTCCGTCACCCGCTCGCGGTAACCGAAGCGCAGCGCCTCGCGTTCCGCCGCATCCAGTACATCGTCCAGCGCCGCGTCGTCGAGCGCCGCGAGGCGCGCGCGCACCAATGCCTCCGGCGCATCGGTCAAGTCCAGCGCGTCGCGGTGCCGCGCGGTGACCTTGAGGAAGCGGGCGAAGAATTTTTCGCGGTCGGGCCGTCGCCGGATGCCGAGGAAATCGATGATCTGAATGAACAACCGGGTCTCGCCGTCGCTGGCCGCGCGCACCGTCGCCACCAGATCGCGCAGGCCCGGCAGGAAGCGGTCGTCGTTGATTCGCAGCAGCGGGCCCGACGCCACATCGCGCACGCCGGTGGCCTCGACCACCATGACACCGGGCTTGCCGCGCGCGAAGCGCCCGTACCAATCCAGCACTTCTGGCGTGACAAAACCGGTTTCGGTCGCCCGCCACGGCACCATCGCCGGCACCCAGGTCCGGTGCCGCGCGGTGACCGGGCCAAGTGCGACCGGCGAAAACAATCGCGCTGCCGCGGCCTGCGCCGCAGTGGGCCACCGGCCCGGGTCAGGCTGCCATTTGATCCGCTGTCGGGGACGCCACATCGCGCCATTGTGCCATCTTCCGCGCGCCCCCGCATGGCACCCGGCGCACCGCGACCGCAGTCTACCCTTCGGTCGCTTGCCCTTTGCCCGTCCAGCGCACCAGCACCAGCGCCAACACGCCCAGCACCCCATAGCCGGCGACCAGCGGCAACACCGTGCCGTCGTAGCTCTGGCCGATCAGCGTCCCCAGCGCGAGCGAGATGAAGCCGGTCAACGATGCCACCACCGCCGAGCCGACGCCCGCGATATGGCCCAGCGGTTCCATCGCCATCGCGTTGAGGTTGCCGAACAATATCCCCATGCAAAAAAACGTCGGGATGCCGTAGAGCATGAAGGTCCACAGCGGCGGCACCCCCGACATCGACGCCGCGACGGCAAAGAAGACCGCCGACAGCACGATGATCGCGATCAGCGCGCGCACCGTCAGCCGCCGCATCCCCAACCGCATAACCAACCGCGCATTGGTGATCGACGCCCCGCCGATGCCGATCGCGAGCACCGCGAAAAACAGCGGGAACAAATCGCCGACGCCGTATGTGTCCTGGAAGATTTGCTGCGACGAGGTCAGGTAGCCGATCATCGCCGAGAAGATCAGGCCCGCCGCCGCCGCACTGCCGATCGCGGCGCGCGAGCGGCACACCTCCAGCGCGGCCTTGCCGATCCGCACCATTGAAAAGACCCGGCGCTTTTCCCGCGGCAGCGTTTCGGGCTGACGCGCCGTGAACCACACCGACGCGCCGATCGCCAAGGCAAGGAACAGCCAGAAAATGCCGTGCCAGTCGGCCACCACCATGATGCCCTGGCCCAACGCCGGCGCCGCAACCGGCACCAGGATAAAGACCGCCATCACGAACGACATGATTCGCGCCATCGCGCGCCCGGCATATTGATCGCGGATCAAGGCAACCGCGACGGTGCGCGGCCCGGCCGCACCGATCCCCTGCAACACCCGTCCCGCCAGCATCATGGTCATGTCCGTCGCCGTCAGCGACAGCACGCAACCCACCGCGAAGATCGCGAAACCCAAATTGATCGCGGGCTTACGCCCGATGCTGTCGGATAACGGCCCGAAGAACAGCTGACCGACGGCAAGGCCCAGGAAGAACGCGGTGACCACCAACTGGTTGCTGTTGGCCTCGGTCACCCCCAGGTCGCGCCCGATGATCGCCAGCGCCGGCAGCATCGCGTCCGTCGATAGCGCCACGATCGAAATCATCAGCGCCATCAGCGCGATGAATTCGGGCCGGAGCCGTGTCGCTGCCGCGGGCGGCGCGTCTTGGGCGGGAGTCACGATGGGTCACCTCGCAGGGGCCGCCGGCGGGCGCGCCCAGGACGAACAAAAGAAGCCTATACCACGCCCTTGGCGCGCAACGCAGATAGGGCGTCCGCGTCCATCCCCAGCAAACCGCCCAGCACCTCGTCGGTATGCGCACCGAGCGCCGGCCCCGGCCAATCGGTACGCCCCGGCGTATCGCCCAGTTTCGGCGCGATCGCCGGAATCTTGAGCGGCTTGCCGTCGATCTCGACGGTCTCGATCATGTCGCGCGCGGCGTAGTGCGGGTCTTCGACCATGTCCTTGACGCTATAGATCGGCCCCACCGGCACCCGGACGTCCTCTAGGATACGGATCACCTCGGAGCCGTCGCGCGTCGCGGTCCACGCCGCCAGCGCATCGTCGATTTCCTTTTCGTGCGCGACCCGGCCGGCATTGTTCTCCAGCCGCAGATCGTCGGCCATGTCCGGCCGGCCGGCCGCGGTCATCAGTCGCTTGAAGATCGAATCGCCGTTGCCGCCGATGATAACCTGTTGACCGTCCCGGCAGCGGTAGACGTTGCTCGGCACGATGCCGGTCAGCGTCGAGCCCGAAGGTTCGCGCACCAGTCCCGCACCGTCATATTCCGGCACCACGCTTTCCATCGCGCCGAACACCGCTTCGTAAATCGCGACGTCGACAACCTGCCCCATGCCATCGACCTTACCGCGCGCCACCAGCGCCAGCAAAATCCCGATCACCGCATGGAACGCCGCCAGCGTGTCGCCCAACGACAGGTTGGGCCGCACCGGCGGCCGGTCGGGGAACCCGTTGATATAGCGAAAGCCGCCGAACCCCTCGGACACCGCGGCATAACCGGGTTTGCGCGCGTTCGGTCCGGTCTGGCCGTAGCCCGAAATGCGGGTATAGACCAGTTTGGGATTCCCCGGCCGCAGGTCGTCCGGCCCCAAGCCCCATTCCTCCATGCGTCCGGGCAGAAAATTCTCGACGAGAACATCGGCCTTCAGGGCCAGTTGCTTGGCAAGCGCCTGGCCCTCCTCGGTGCGCAGATCGAGGGTCACCGACTTCTTGTTCCGCGCCATCGAGCGCCACCAATAGGAGGTGCCGTCGTCGGCCAATGTGCGCCAGATGCGCAGCGGATCGCCCCCCTTGGGCGGCTCGATCTTGATAACTTCAGCGCCGAAATACCCCAGGACCGAGGTCGCGAAGGGACCCGCAATCAGTTGCCCCATCTCCACGACCCGCACCCCGTCAAGCGGGCGGCGGCCCTCAGCAGGCATCTTGTCAGTCATCGGCGAGCCCCTCCCGTGGGCGCGGGGCCGGCAATAATCGAACATCGGCGGCGAGTCCACCTGACCGGGCGCAAAAGTTGTGCGATAGAAGGGTCATGGCTGATCTTGCCCCCTTCCACCTCGCCTTCCCCGTCACCGACCTCGCGGCCGCACGCGCGTTCTACGGCGGTCTGCTGGGTTGCCCGGAGGGCCGCTCCGCGCCGGAGTGGGTCGACTTCGATTTTTTCGGCCATCAGATCGTGGCCCATTTGACCGCCGCCGAATCAACGGGCGCGACCAACCAGGTCGACGGCAAGGATGTCCCGGTGCGCCACTTCGGCGTCGTCCTGCCCTGGGACGATTGGCACGACCTCGCCGCGCGGTTGGGCGATGCCAAGGTCGACTTCGTGATCGCGCCCGGCATCCGCTTTGCCGGCAAGGTTGGGGAACAGGCAACGATGTTCTTCCTCGACCCATCGGGCAACGCCCTAGAGTTCAAGGCATTCCGGGACCCCGCACAATTATTCGCCAAAGCGGCCCCGTGATCGTCGCCGTGGACCCCGAACCGTTGTTCCCTCTGGGGCCCGCGCCTTCGCCGCGGTTGCAGAATCGGCAATGACCGACCGCCCCAACCGGCGCGCGCCCAGTCGCTCTATCGTCGACAACGTCCTCAGATCGCCGCTGTGGCTGAGCGCAACGGTTTTGTCGGTGCTTGCCATCGGCTTTTCCGGCACCGCGGGAATAGCCGTCATTGCCGTCGTCGTCGGCGAAGTCGTGCCGATCTCGGTCGGCCTGGCATTCGCCGTCCCGGCCGTGATCGTCCCGCCGGCCGCGCTCGCTCAGATTTGGGCGATGCGGCGGGCCTGGCGCAGCGAACGCGAACTCGCCCGTTTCTTCGACAGCACCGAGGCGCTCCTCGCCATCGGCGATTGGTCCGGTCGGCTGTTTCGCACCAGTCCGTCGTGGCACGGCCTGATCGGATTTTCTGCCGAAGAACTGGCGGCCACCCATTTCATCGACTTCGTCCACCCCGACGACGTCGAAGATACCATCCGCGAAGCAAAGAAGTTGGGCAGCGGCACCCACCGTTCGGTGGGCTTTGTGAATCGCTTTCGCCGCAAGGACGGCGGCTATGTCTGGCTGCAATGGAATGCCACTAGCGACCGGGGCCGCAAGCTGATCTATGCCACCGCCGTGGACGTCACCACCCGCGTCGAATCCGAGGCGCTCAAGGACGCGCTCATCTCCACCGTCAACCACGAAATCAGAACGCCGCTGGCGTCGATCTATGCCGCGCTCAAGATCGTCCAAGGGATGCAGAACGACTGCGCGTCCGACCAGTCGCAACGGATGCTCAAAATCGCCGAGACCAACGCCGACCGTCTGGTGCGCATGATCGACGACATGCTCGATGTCCAACGGATCGAAGCGGGGAACACGAACTACCACATCGCC
>CAYGKG010000159.1:0-5175 GCA_964350495.1 uncultured Alphaproteobacteria bacterium | reverse complement strand
GGGGTGGGCTTCGTACCCACGAGGGGCGTAAACCCATGCCGGTTTTCAAGACCGGTGCCTTCAACCGCTCGGCCACCCATCCATCTTGCCTAGCCGATGACTTAGCAAAATTCGGGTGGGCCTGAAACTGCGTTGTCGACGGAGTGAGGCATCCGGGATTTCGGGAGGCGACAACGATGTGGCGGGTTAGTTCGACTGACCGGTATCCGCAACCAAGCCTGCAGCCTTGATCCCGGCGACGGCGCAAATCTCGTCGTTATCGGAAAGTTCGCCACTGACGCCGACCGCGCCGATCAGCTCGCCCGTGGCATCGCGCACCAAGACCCCGCCGGGGATTGGCATGAAGCGACCGCCCGATGCCGCGGCAATCGCGGCGACGACACCGGGGCGTTGTTCCATCCGTTCCCCCTGCGCCCGTGACGCGCTGCCCATCGCGACGGCACCCCAGGCTTTGCCCATCGCGATGTCGTAGTGCAGCAGGCCCGCACCGTCCTCGCGTTTCATCGCTTTGGCGTAGCCGCCGGCATCCAGTACCAACACAATGATCGGGCGAAAGTTTTGCTTGCGTGCCTCAGCCAGAGTGGCGTCGATGATCTTGCTGGCTTGATCGAGTGTGAAGGTGCCCATGCTGTGTCCTAGTTCGTTTTGACGGTGACGGTGATGTCGTCCCGGTACGAACCTGGGACGGCGTCGGCAAGTGTGCCGATATCGACTTCGATTTGAAAGCGATCGCCGCCAACGCCGGTCACGCCGTTCTTGGTGGCGACGGTCACGTTTTTCTTCGACAGATCGATCAGCCGGCCGTCGATTGACAGCCGGTAGGGCACCACGCCGCTCGCTCCCCCGACACGCTCCAGCACACCGCGGTTTTCGGAACTCATCAAGATTCGGTAGCCGGCGTTGGTCCGGGCCAAGAGATCGAAACGCTCGCGTTCGCCCTCCTGCAATACGCCGAAGTTGATCGTATAGGCAGTCGCTGCGTCATCGAACGGGGCGCCTGTGGCAACGACGGAGACCTCGGCCACCTTAGGCAAGCGCGCCCGAATGCGCATATTTCTCGTGGCGATCAGCGTATTTGACGCGATGGTTCCTTCGTAGAGCCGGATCCTGATCCGGTCGTCGTAGTTCCCGCTCGGCAGCGTTTGTCCCGGCGGTATATAGACCGCGTAGCTAAGGCGCTGCGTTTCCGCGCCCGAAAACGACCCGGAAATGACTTCGTTGAGCGAGGCGGTCGGTAGATCCTTCAGCACGTTGCTCTGCGAGACGTCGTCATAGATATTGTAGTTCAGCCGCTCGCCGCCCTTTTCCATGTAGCGGTTGAAGTCGTTGGAATTTCCCTCGGAAAACGTGACGAAAAACTGGCACGAACCGCTTCGGTTGCGGATGTCGATGCGGCCTTCCTGATTGTAGGTCGTTGGATCGAACGGGTTATATCCGGAACCCTCGCCCTGCCATTGGAACTGCGGCACCGATCCGAATTGTAAACGGCAGTCCGCGCGAGCCTCCTGGCTGAACAACAGGACGCTGGTGAGAAAGAGTCCGAGGAGCGGAAGTGTTCTCATTGGGGTGACCTTAGCAGAGATAGGGGGCCGACGCCGGATTGGGCGACACGTCGGTCGTTCGTTGTGGCCTCGACCACCAGGCAGGGGCGGCCCGAGGATTGGATAGGTCGGCACGCGGCAAGGGCGGCGTCGCGGCTGTCGAAGGCGCCGGCTTCGATCCGGTAGCGGGAACCGTCTTCGGCGCCCTGGCTGCTCGGAACGACGTCTGTTTCCAGCCCGCTGAGCGCCCGGCCAAGGTCGCGACGCAGGCGGCCGAGTTCCGCTGTTGCCGCACCGGCACTTGCCAGCGTGGCGAGGTGGAGCCGGTACTGCGGGCGCGGCGGCGATTGGGTCAAACCCTGCGACGCATCGGACGGCGGTGCGTTTGTCGGGCGCACAACCTCGTCGGTCTCGGCGCGGCTGACACTTGATCCGTCGGACGAAATCACAATTGTCGCGTCAGGTTGACCGTCGGTTGCGTTCACGGCTGGGAGTTGTGCAGCATTGGACGCACCGACTGCTCCGGGTTCCGTCGGGCGCAAAACGCGGTCCTCTAGGCGCAGCGCCGGCGGTGCAATCGCCCCAGCGTCGGATCGCTGCTGGGTAGCAGGCGCGTTAACCCGCCCCACGGGACCCGCGGCCGGCGCGACCTCGATACAGGGTTGTCCAGCACGGCGCAGCGCGGCGCATAGCGCCTGGGCGCTCGATCTGTCGGCCAACGGACCCGCCTGGAGCCGGTGGAAAGTTCCCCGTGCAGGGCCGAGGTCGACCGGCACGACCGTTCGCGTGAGGGTTGCCAATAGCGCGGGGTGCTTTTCGACCAAGCGGCGCCACTCGGCGTCAGCGGCCGCAGTGGATTGCAGCGATCCCAACTGTACCTGATGGGCAGGCGATTGCGTTTCGCTCGGATCAGTGACCTGAACCGGGGCAACGGCTTGATCCCGGGCCGGAGCCGCTACCGGGGTGACGGCAACCGGGGCGACCGGAACCGCCGGAACCTGTGTGGCTTCGGCGGTCGATGCCACCTCGTCGCGCTCAAATTCGGCCTCGTTGTCGGCGCGTTCCTGTCCGGGCGCCGGCGGCTGTTCGATCGGTTCTGCGCCGGCGGGGGCGATGACGAGGCAGCTTTGTCCGCGCTCCTGCAATGTCCGGCACAGTTGCCGCGCGCTGATGGGTTCCGCGAGGGGGCGAACCTGGAGTCGGTAGAAAACGCCGCGCCGTCCGAGATCCACTTCGACGATGACGGGGTCTAGGTTGCCCAGAAGGTCGTCGTGCTGCGCACGAATGCCGTCCCATGCGCGTTCAGCCTCTCGCGGCGTGCGGAACGCAGCGAGTTGCACACGGTAGTGCCCAATATTCTGTGGCGGATCGGCCAGTTCACGCGGAATGCCCGCGGACGCGCCGCGATCGAGGTCGGTCGCCGGGGGTTGCGGACGGGTGTCCGCCGGCGGTGCGGCGGGTTCTGCGCGGGCGATCTCGGTGTCGATCGGTTTCCCGTCCGGTACCGTCTGTGGCGCGTCTCGATCCGCGTCGGCTTCCTGAACCGGCGCCAGGTCGTCGGCGTCGGGTTTCTGCGGCGCCGGGGTCGGCGTTTCTGGCGTGGATGCGGCGCCGTCGGCCGGCGTGGCGGTGACCCTAAACGTCCCCAAATCGACAATCCCGACCGCATCGTCGCCGATCTGGAAGGTAATCGGCAGGTCGGGAAAGGCGAACAACGTGAGTTCGTACGTACCGGCGGTTAGGCCGTCCGATGTCATGACGCCGGCACGGTCCGAAAACACTAGCAACGGTGCGAAGGCCGCGTTACCCGGCCTGGAGATTTCGCCGGCCTGAAGCGCGACCGGACCGCCCAGGTCGTCGACGACCTTGAACGTAATGAGGACACTGGCGGACGTTCCAATATTGATTACCGTGCCGCTGCGTACAGTGGGGATCACATCGAAAACGTCCTGCCCCAACTCGGCGCCGATTGCGAGGTCGGGTACGTCCACCAGAACGCGCCGTATTTGGTAGGAACTCAGGTCGGGAACGACGGCGGGGCCGAAGACATCGGCTTCGGCGACGTAGGCCCGGTCGCCGCGCGGATTGATGCCGACGGTCTGGCCCTTCAACGAGGGGTGGGGAACGATAATCGCAAAACCGTCTGTCACGGGCCGCGTCACCGCGAAGTGACCGCCCGCAAAGACCAATGCAGTTCCGAGGCGGGCGCTGGTAACGCGCTCGGCCTCGGTTTGGCTGGTGCGGGGCATGGTCATGTCGTGCGAGATCGAGGTTTCGGCCCTGTAACCGGTCCGGGAGAGTTCGCCGGTTGCCCGCGTCTTGCCCGCATCCCGTTGGAGCCCCGCGGTCGCGGCGACGCCACCGATGATGCTTTCTGGACGGTAGTTCCAATCCAGGCGGCTCACCCCGGTTTGGGAGTCGCGGGTGGACGAAATGGTCTGACCGGTCCCCGCAAGCGACACGTTTAGGGAAACGAATGCGCGGTTCTCGTAAGGGCCGGTGCTGTCCCGTCGCCGCTGGACATCCAGGCTGAGGTTGGCGCCGCGCGCCAGCTGGCGGCTGAGCGCGCCCGATACGCTGCCGGAGTTACGGCCGTTGTTGCGGGTAAATCGGTGGGTCGCGCCGAGGCTGCCGGACAGTTTCATCGGCAGCCGTTGGCTGTAACGCACGGCGGTATCGAGCACTGTATTGTTGTTGGGTTGGGTCGATCCAAGGGCGGCAAACCGCTGCCCCGTATAGGCCAGCGACAGGTCGAAATTCCGGTTGAGTTCGCTTTGTGTGCCGCGCACGCGATACCCGATCCTGGCCGCGATATCGGCGTTGGCCCCCTCGACATAGCTACCGGCCAAGCGGCTTTCGAACGTACCGATCCTGGTTGCCCATAACGCTTGTCCGCCGAGCAGTTGTTGGATTTTGTTGGCCTGGAAGTCCGCGCCCAATGTCAGCGTGTTGGTGACGCCGCGGCGGTAATCGCCCGAGAAGGTGACTTTCGAGGTGTCGTAGGTTCGCGTTCCGCTGCGCTCTTCGGCGGGTAAACCGAGGGACGCGGAGAACTGATCGATATCGGTTGCCAGCAACGACGAATCGAAAAACAACGAGTAGGTCGTCTCCTCGACCTCGCCGACGTCATTCGTGATCCGTAGTACGACATCGTTGACCCCGCTGCCTAGCGGGAGGTCGCGAAGGTCGTATCGGCCGGCCGGCAAACGGAAGGTCCGTACCGTCGCGCCGTTGATAACAACCTCGACCTGCGATGCCGTTCGCAGGACGAATTCGTTGCTCGTGACCGGCTCGGTGACGACGTAGGGCTGAAGCGTGTAGTTGCGGGCAAGCGTGACCCCGGCCATCGGTACGAACGCTTGATAGTTGGTCGTCGGAAAGTTCAAATCGCCGTAGGTCCACCGCATCGCGCTTTCAGGAAAGTCCTGAAGAACGCGAAGATCGCCGCGTTGCCAAGGCCGTGTCGAATTCTCGTTATAGGAAAACCGGTAGTCCAGGGCGGCGCGGGGGACGGCAATGGCGCCGGCAAGATCGACGCGCACCGGACGTTTTCCGGTTTTACCGGTGCCCGTCGTTTCATGAACGTGGTCCAGTCCGGTTCGGACATTGACGTAGGCGCTTGTGGGGGCGGGGC
>CAYGKG010000158.1:0-5271 GCA_964350495.1 uncultured Alphaproteobacteria bacterium | reverse complement strand
CGTTGGCTTTGTTTCGGCGGAACAAGATAACCGCCGCCACCGACACCGAACGGGTTCCTCCCCCTCACCGAGGGGGAGGGCAGGGAGGGGGTCCGAACACGAAAGAGGTTTTGCCAGCGCCGTTACGCTATAGGATCGCGCCATGATTTTCCGCCGCAAGCCGCCAGGCTGGAACGACGACCGGGTCAGCGCCCATCCGCTGTCTGAAGAGGACATCGGCGAACTGAAGCTACCCAAGCTGGTGGCGCAGCCCCCTGCTGTCTTCCTGAGCGCGATGATCGCCGGTTTGGCGCTCGACCAGTTCGTCCAGCCGCTGTCGCTCGGCCTGGGCTGGGTCGGCGGCATCGCAGGACTGGTGTTGGCCGCGGGCGGCATCGCCCTGACGATGTCCGCGATGCAGGCGTATCGCAAAGCGGCGAGTTCGCCCGATCCGCACCATATGCCCTCGGCGTTAATCGAAACCGGGCCCTACGGGCGCACCCGCAATCCGCTGTATCTCGGCACCCTGCTGCTGATGCTGGGGTTCGGGGTCGGCGCCAACATGCCGTGGATATTGATCGCGTCGGTGCCGGTCATGCTGATCGTCCATGTCGGCATCGTTCTGCGCGAAGAATCCTATCTCGAAGACCTGTTCGGCGACCGTTACCGCGCCTACCGCGCCCGCGTCCGCCGCTGGGTTTAGCGACGAAGAAAGGGCCGCAATGAAATCCGCCAATACCGTTCTGTCGTCCTTCGGCACGACGATCTTCGAAGTCATGTCGCGTTTGGCGATCGAACATCAATCGGTCAATCTCGGCCAGGGGTTCCCGGACGGCAACGGCCCGGACGACGTGCGCGCCGTTGCCCGCGCCGCCTTGGACGACGTACCCAATCAATACCCACCGATGATGGGCGTCCCGGCGCTGCGACAGGCGATCGCCGCCCACGACAAGCGCTTTTACGACATCGACGTCGATTGGCAGCGCGAAACCATCGTCGCGTCGGGCGCGACCGAGGTGCTCGCGGCCGCGCTCTTCGGCCTGCTGGATAAGGGCGATGAGATCGTCATGTTCGAGCCGCTGTACGATTCCTATATCCCGATCGCGCGGTTGGCCGGCGCGACCGTCAAATTGGTGCGCCTGCAGCCGCCCGATTGGCGGGTGCCGCTGGACGAACTCGCCGCCGCGTTCGGACCCAAGACCAAGGCCATCTTGATCAATTCCCCGCTCAACCCGGCGGGGAAGGTGTTCACCCGGGCGGAACTCGAAGCCGTTGCCGCTTTGGTGCGGCAGCACGACACCTACGCCATTTGCGACGAGGTCTACGAACACATCGTCTTCGACGGGACGCCGCACGTCCCCCTCATGACGCTCCCGGGGATGCGCGAACGCTGCATCCGCATCGGCTCGGCCGGAAAGACCTTTTCGTTGACCGGTTGGAAAATCGGTTACGGCACCGCTTCACCCGATGTGATGGCGCCGGTTGCGAAGGCCCATCAATTCCTCACCTTCACCACCCCGCCCAATCTCCAGCGCGCGGTGGCCTTCGGTTTGGCTAAAGAGGACGCCTACTTCACGGGTCTTAGTGCCGGCATGCAGGCCAGTCGCGATCGCCTGGCCAAGGGGTTATCGGAGATCGGGTTTGCCGTCGCGCCGTGCGAAGGAACCTACTTCCTCAATGCCGATTTCCGACCCCTCGGGTTCACCGGTACCGACGAAGAGTTCTGCCGCCACATCACCGTGGAGGCGGGGGTCACCGGCGTTCCGGTGAGCGCGTTCTACATGGGCGGCGATGGTCCGGCGCACTTCGCCCGGTTTTGCTTCTGCAAGGAAGACGCAACCCTCGATGAAGGGCTACGGCGGTTGAAGGCCCATTTTTCTGGGTAAGGTCGTCGAAGGCGCCTGCCAAACCCCTGGCCAACCGGGGACAATTCCGGGCCCGATACGCAATCGCCCGTATTTTGTTGACCGGCAGCTCGGGGTATATCGATCTACCGGACACCTTTAATCGGGCCTGCGCGGGCCAGGAGGACAGGCGATGACGACAGAATCCCTAGCCAAGGAAGACCACCGCGAAGCGGTCGATAACGCCGAGCGGGCGACAGCCCAGTTCATCGCCTTTCAGGTCGACGACCGGGAATACGGCATCGATATCCTGTCGGTTCGCGAAATCCGAGGCTGGTCGCCGGTTACGGCTGTTCCGAACTCGCCAAAGGAGGTCCTGGGGATCGTCAATCTGCGCGGCGCGATCGTTCCCATCATCGACCTAAAGGCTTGTTTTGGCGACGGCACGACCGACATCGCCAAATCGAACGTCGTCGTCATCGTGCGGATCGATCACCACGTCGTCGGCCTCGTCGTCGATGCGGTTTCGGACATCCTTTCGGTCAATCCAAGCGCTATCCAGCCGATGCCCGACCTCCAGGCAGGCGGGGCCAAGCTGGTCCCGCACATCATCAATTACGAAGGCCGGCTCCTGGGGGTTCTGGATCTCAGCCGGATCATGGACCTGGATAAACTCGAAGGCGTTTCCGCGACCGTTCAATAACGGACGATTCTTGACGGCTCCCCACCGGTCGGGCAAATAAGGCACCCCGGGCGCGTTCCGGTCGGTCTTGTGGTGGGCGTAGCTCAGTTGGTTAGAGCGCCGGGTTGTGGTCCCGGAGGTCGGGGGTTCGAGACCCCTCGCTCACCCCATTCCGCAGCGTCGGTCGGCGCGCCGTTGCGCGTCAGGCACCCCATCGACCCGTGCGGCACTCCCGTAGACCAAGGGTCGAGCAGACTGCGAGGAGACCGCTTTGCCAACGTCAATCCGTCACGAGGTGATGATCTTTCTGACGGGGGCCGCGGTCCTTGCCCTGGAAGTCCTGGCGTCCCGTATTCTCACCCCGTATTTCGGCGTCAGTCTGTTCATTTGGGCGGGCATTCTCTCGATCACTCTGACGTTCTTGGCGGTTGGCTATTACGGCGGCAGCATCCTAAGCAAGCGGCTTAGCCGAACGTCTCTCGAATTTGCCTATCTCGCGGCACCCGCGGCGGCGGCGCTGGCGATTGCGCTCGGAGCGGCGGCCTATCCGGTGCTTTTCCCGCTCCTAACCGGCGCCAACCTTGTATTCGCGAGCTTTCTCGGCAGCGCCGTCCTACTCGCGTTCCCGTTGGTCGCGCTGTCGGGGATGAACCCGCTTCTGGTCGCACTGCAACGCGGGCAGGACGATCGCGGCGACGGCGGGGCCGGACGGGTGTTCTTCGTCAGCACAATCGGATCGGTCGCCGGCGTCCTCGCCACGGCCTTTCTCTTCATCCCGCTGATGCGCAACTACACCGGCGTGCTGTTCCTGGCCCTGGCGCTCTGCGCCCTCGTGCTGATTTACACCGCCGCGTCGAAGGGTTTGTCGGGTCGGCAGCGGTTGTTGCTGACCGGCGGCACCGCGTTGTCGATCGTTATCGCCGGCGCCCTGTTGATGGGACAGCAACGTTATCTACAGATGGTTGGCGGCAAACCGAACTTTGAATTCGAAATCAAGGCCGAATACACCTCGGTCTTCGGCAACATCAAAATCATCGAACTGACCCAGCGGACAGTCGGCGCCGAACCGCTTGTCGCATTCTTGCAAGACGGATTGGTGCAGAACCGCGCACTTGGCGACGGGTCGTCGATTTCTCTCTACACATACTTCTTGGAATCGATACCGTTCGCCTTCCGCACGAATCCGAAAAGCGCATTGGTTCTCGGCTTGGGGGCAGGGATCGTGCCGCGCAACCTGCAAGCCGATGGGCTCGACGTCACGGTCGTCGAGATCAATCGTGACGCGCTCCGTGCCGCGCGGGACTATTTTCGTTTCGACAGCGATCTTGTCGATGTCCGTATCGAAGACGCCCGCACCTATGTTCGTCACTGCGGTCGCGTTTACGACGTCGCCATCGTCGATCTGTTTCACGGCGACAACACGCCCGACTACCTGATGACGCGTGAGTTCTTTACCGATCTGGCAAAATGCATGAACCGGGACTCTGTGCTGGTGATCAATGCGTTCTTCGATTCCCAGGACGAGCGCCCCAATCAACGGGTGCGGGCCACGATCGCCTCGGTTTTTCCGGCTTTGTTCGAGTTTCGCTCGCCGGACGGCGCCGCCTATTTAGCCGCGACGAAGGTCGATATCGGGGCCCCCGATCCGTTGCGGCCGACTCAGTTGCCGGCTTTCTTGCGCCAGAATTTCAATGTTGCGGCAGGGAACGTCCATCGTATCGATGCTGCCGCGATTCAGGGCGTTCCGCCGATTACCGACGACCACAATGTCTTCAAGGTTCTCTTTTCCAGTGCCGACCGTCGTTTGCGGCGAAACCTCGCAGAAGGCCTCCCGCTTCAGTTCTTGGTTAACTGAGCCGCGCGGTTGCTGCGGTTATGGATCGCCGGGCGATGGAACCGACCGAGTGCAGCGACAAATAGAGATGGGTGAGGGTGGGGATCATGGCCGATAACCCCATCACAATCCCGAAGTAGATATTCTTCAGTTCATCCTGACCCGTTGGATCCTGCAACGCACGCACCAACCGATCCTGATAGACCCCGCCGCGCGCCGCGAGCGATTCGGGTGCCGCCCCGACGATGCTGACAAGCCATCCGGAAATCGAAAAAACGAAAAGCACCCACAGCGTCGCCAGGGCGGCGATGATCCCATCGACACTGAGATGTGCCGCATAGGAAAGATTTGACGTCGATGCCAACGCTCGGCGCACCATATAGAGCGTCGCAAATAGAGAGATCGAGTCGAATACGGCGCCAAGAACGCCGACCGGCACCTGCACCCAAAAATAGTGAACGCGTTCCGCCCCGAACGCGACTTCGGGAAAGGCAGTCACCATCGCCACCCAATAGCAAAGAACGTTCAAGGCAACGAAAAACAGAAAAAGCCGAAGATAGAAATACTTCGTGCCGTTCCGTTTTCTTTCGAGGGTGAGGAGGAGGCGCGAAAGCCGTTCCCGCCACAACGCCATGACATCGTGTGGTGTGCCCATCCCAGCGGCACTGTCGCGCTGGCGCGTGGGGTCTGCGAGAACGCCGTGCGTCGCCTCGGGCGGTGTGAGGTTCCGTTCGCCCGCCAAACTTATGACTTCTTGGCGAGGCCCGTGCCCGTCAGATCGGCGCCGACCAACGCAGCGGCGGAGACGTCGGTTCCTGTCAGGTTGGTATTTCGCAGGTTCGCAAAATCGAATCGTGTACACGTCAGAGTGGCCCCCGATAGGTATGGGTCGGATAGAAGCACTCGGGTGAATAGCGCCGCGGATACGTCGG
>CAYGKG010000157.1:0-5337 GCA_964350495.1 uncultured Alphaproteobacteria bacterium | reverse complement strand
GTGCCGGGCCCTCACCGTGGGTCTCGTAGTAGATATTGGCGCCGTCGTGTTCGACGTAGGGCATGCGCGGTTACCTGTTCGATCGTTGCGTCGGCGAGGCGGACAGCCCCTATGGGCAAACTAGCGCAGGCATGGCGGCAGCAGCGAACGCCACAAAAAAGGAAGAGCCGCCACGGTCTCCCGCAGCGGCCCCGCCGTACCGGTCGCGATTTAGTTGAACGTAATGTCGTGGAAACTGAATCGTTGGATCGTGTTTGCGAAGCCCTGCACCCGTTTGTTGACTCCGGTCAGGTCCGTCAATTCCACGAAGAAGAGATTGGGAGCGTGATCGTGGTTGAAGGCCATGAGATCCTGAATCAACTTGCGGCGTTTCTCCAGATCGAACTCGCCCATCGCCTTATCGAGCAATGCCGTTTCTTCTTCATTGCAGTTCGACGGCAATTCCTTTTTGCAGGTCAGGTTGGGATACGCGTCGAACGGGATCGCGTTGAAGTTATGGCAGGCGTTCGAAAAGATATCCGAGAAGCCCATCGTTCCGTCGGGCGCCTTCTTGCGGCCGAACCACATGTCCAACCACTGCGAGAAGGTAATGACCGTCAACGTCGTGCGGATACCGACCGCGCTCAGTTGTGCGGCGGCGAGCTGATAGATTTCGTTGTCGGCCGGGAACGAGCCCGGAATGATCATCGCTTCGGTTTCGAACCCGTTCTCGAATCCGGCGTCCTTCAACAGAGCTTTGGCCTTGGCCGGATCGTAAGGATAAGGCTTTACGTCGGGGTTATAGCCAAAGGTGTTTTGGGTGGCGCACTGGCCGCCCGGTACGGAGGTTCCTCCAAGCAGGTCGCGCGCCATCGAGACGCGATCAATGGCGTAGTTAGCCGCTTGCCGAACGCGCTTGTCCTTGAAGGGACTGCTGTCCCGAACCGCCATAAAACGCCAACCGAGCACCGACGGACGGTCGGCGAAATCGACCCGGTGGCCCGCCGCCTCGATCTGATCCTTGGCGTCGAACGGAACGCCCTGGACGATATCGACTTGGTCGGAGACCAAGGCCGCGACACGCGATGCGGCTTCCTGGAGCGCAATGACCCGGAGGTTGCCGATGTGCGGTTTCCGCAAGCCATCGCGGAAGGCGACCGCGTTGATTTCGCCATCCGTGCCGCCGCTATACTGCGGGTTCATGTAGGGGCCGGTTCCGACCGGCGCTTTCGCGAATTCTACCGTCCCCAAGTCCCGTCGTGCGTCGGTTTCCGGAATCCAGAAACCGGCCAGTTGTCGCGCCAGTTCCGGGTTCGGCTGGGTGGTCGTGAACTCGACCGTGTGGCTGTCGATCGCCCGGGCGGAGGCGACGAAGGCTTGCCGTTCGTTGGTCGACTTGGCCACGGTGCCGGCGGCATCGGCGTCTTCGACCAAATAGGTGAACTGCGCGGCGACATGATCCGCCGTGAGTTCCTTCCCATTGTGGAACTTGACGCCTTTGGCCAGCGTGAACCGCCACGTGTTCGGATCGACATTCTCCCAAGCTGCCGCGAGCAGGCCCGAGACCTCGCCTTTCGGACTGACCATCGTTAGCGAGTCGTAGAACGGCCACATGGAATAGACACTCGGCGACGCGGTACCTTGTTCCGGCCGCCCAAAGCCGGGCGCGAGGCTGGCAGTACCAAAGCGAATGGTGTCGCTCGCCGTTTGGGCATGCGCGGACGCCAGGGGCAACAGCATCGCCGCAGCGACACCCATCAGCCCAATACGCGTCGTGTTCCTATATCGTTTGAGCATTTCTCGACCTCCAACGGGATAAATAGCGTCATGCTCCCTCAGCCTGACTGACGACGATCTTACGGCCGCCGCAAGACGCTAGCGATCCCGTTGCAACCGACAGTGCGCTCTGCGAACAACCGCGGCGGCGGCTCAGCAGCCCAGGCGGTGTCAGACGGGCGCAACGACCAATTCCAGCCATTCCCCAGCGGGCCCTTGGAGACCTGCGGCCTCCGCTCCGCCGTAGGGAGGCGCGTCGATCCGAACGCCGCGACCGGCGAGTTCGGCGGGCAGCCGATCGGCAAATACCGCAACGGTCGAAATGCCGCCAGGTAGATAGCCGGTCGACGTATCGCGGTGGCGCGCGGCCGCAGGATAGCCGTCGATTTCGATCATCCCCTGCCGGGCAAGCCGGACCGAGGCAAGCGGATGCTGCCTGGTTTCCTCAAACCCGTAGGCGTTATTGAGGGCACGGAGTATCGCGGTCCGGGGCGGTCGCCGCGCCACGTCGAACCGTGCCGCGTACCAATCCTGCGCGGCGCCGGCATCGGGGACGCCGAGCACGGCGATAAACAATTGATCGACCGCGACCTGCGCCTGGGGCAGGTGCGCTTTGTCCGGTTCGTCCGGAATTTGAGTGAGGTAGAGCACCTCGCCCGCGGGACCGAGGACCTGCATGGCTTGAATGGTGCTGGTGCCGTTGGCGAGGAAATGCGGACCGCTGAGTCGCCGGAAGGCCGAGCCTTCGAGGCGTTGTTTCAAATCGGCAACATCGCGGACGCTAAGCTCGAGCGCGTTCCAGCCGAACGTCCGAAATGGGGGGGAGTCGGTACACGGGCCTTCGACGAAACGAATCCACTGCTCGCCACCGCCGACCGCGGGACGGAGGATGGCGAACGGGCGCCCGACTTGCCGCGGCGCATGCCATAGCGCGGCGAGAGCCTGGTCGACGACCCCCTGGGACACCAAACGATAGTCCAGGAGTTCGGTGTAATGGCGCACGCAGGCATCGACCTGGGCACAGGTGACGGTGGCCCCGGCAAGGGTACTGAGCGACCCGCCCCCGCGGGTCGCGTCGCTCGTCGTCGTCGCAGCGTTCACGGACTTGACCTCCTAGTACACGGCCGACCTGCCGACCCATCGGTTCGACTGGGAACCGCAGCATTGGCCCTGTAGCATACTGCGGGCGCCACCGCGCCGGGGAGGGGTCTATGGCCGCGCCACAATCTACCGACCGCGCCGAGCCGGCATCCGCCCGCCGGGTCATGCCGATATTGCATTCCATCGTCGATGCCGACGCGCTTGGGGCCGAGATCGCCAATCACTACGACGCTCCCCATCGCGCGACCGAACCGCTGCCGTTTGCGTGTTGTTAAGCTAGCAGGCCTGCGGCGCGATTCGGTCGGCCTCGGATCGGCAGAGTGCGCCTGAATCCAGCGGCAAGAGTGTAATGACCGGACAATTGTGCGGTGCGCGTGCATAAAGACGCGGCGCGACCGCGTGCGACTCGCGCCGCCCCGCATGAAAGTGGCGCGCTACCGCCGAATAGGCGTAGTCTCGCCGGTGTCGAAGGTCCGAAGCTGGGAGTCCCGTTCAGTGGCAATAAATCAGATCTATCTGCGGTCTGTCGGATCGCTAGCGGTTGCGGTCGCCGTGTTCGGCTTGGTCACCAGCGGACTGGCCCAGAACGCCCCGGAAATCGGTGTTGCAGCGGCGGTGAACCCGAATGCGCAGGGAACCCCGCCCGCCGCTGAAACCCGAACCTTGGAAGTCGGCGTCAACATCCAGACCAACGAGCGCATCGTCACGTCGGCCAACGGCCAGGCTCAAATGCTGTTTTTGGACGAAAGCGCCTTCACCGTCGGACCCAATTCCGACATCGTGCTGGACGAGTTCGTTTACGACCCCGCTACCGGAACCGGCAAGATCGCGCTCTCGGCTGCGAAGGGCGTGTTTCGGATGGTCGGCGGCAAGATCAGCAAACGAACCCCGGTAACGCTCAAAACACCGACGGCGACAATCGGCATCCGCGGCGGCATCGCATTGGTCAACGTTGCCGAGAACGGCGCGACCCAGGCGACCTTCCTGTTTGGCGACCAAATGACGGTCGACACCGGGGCCGGGAGCCAACAGGTAAACCGGCCGGGCTTCACCGTTTCCGCGGCGACATCGGACGCGCCGCCCTCGAATCCCGCGCCCGCAACAGGCGATACATTGAATGCGGCGCTTGGTTCGCTGGAGGGCAGCGCACCACCGCCGGCGGAGGCCGGGGCGCCCGCCCAACCGGCCGGCGGCCAGCGCCCAACCGACCAACGAGTCGCGAGTTCAAATCTCGGCGCGCTCGGCTCCGGCAACAGCCCCCGCGCCCTGGAACCGTCAGCGCCGGCGCCAGCGGCCCCCGCGGGCCAAGGCAACAGCGGCCAGGCTGCCGAAAGCACGACCGCCCAAGCCCAGCAAAACACCAAGTTGAACGAGAACCTGGGTGTTTCGATAACCGGCCTGACGGGGCGCTACCGTAGTCGTGGCCAGTACCTCACCAACACTTTCAATTCGAGTACCGGCACCATCAGCCCGGACACGACCCGCAACATCGGGTTCACCGGGGCGTCTGCTTCGGGCGGTACGTTCACCGCGAACTTGGGCACCTCGACCCTGTCGCTGCCGATCAAGACCGGGACGTTCAGTTTGAGCAACGCCGGGACAACGCCCTTCGGGAGCGTCGACGGTACTGGCATTCTCTCCTCTGACCAACGCTTTCTATTCTATGAGTTGACGGAGGGTAGCTCGAACAACCGGGCGTTCACGTTTGCAGGGATTCCCCTCGCGTCGGGATCGTCATCGACCTCGGGTTTCACCGTCTTAGCCTATTCGCTGCGCAACGATTTTCTCAACAGCACATCGACCGATATTCCATTCATTTTTTCAGATGGCTCGGCGGTCTCGCGATCATCGGCAAACGTTTCACCCTTCTACATCGCGCGACGCCCATCAACGTCCAGCTCTAGCGCCACGCTCCAAACAACACTGGCAATCGTTGGCCAAGGATCGTCGCAACAGTCGCTCCTTGTGGGGCACACCGGCACGTTCATCCTAAACAGCCAGAACCAAACTTCGATCACTGGCGGTATGCGCGGCATGAGCCGGACCAGCGCGACAAGCGCTTTGGTCCGTAGTTCTGGCGGTATTGGTAGCGTGCCCGACTCGAGCGGCGCCTCATTGTTTACCAACGCAAGTGGCGCTGTGTCGTATTTCGTCTTGAACAATGACTTCTACGGGACCGGAGAAAACACGCTGACGACGGCGTTGAGCGCACAAAAGCCCTTCGATTCCACAGCCGCGACGTTCTACTCCTACGACCATGTCGCAACGCCGACGACGGCGCCGAGCGGTATCGGGAACACGCGCACAGCGCGGACCTTGAACGGCTACGCCGCCGGCCTTGTCGAACGCAATACAACCACGGCGCTCCCTTCATTCATTATTGAGAACGACGACAGCAACACAGGTTCGCCTGGCGACCCGACTGCGGTGAAAATCATCACTGACCCGTCCATCAACCGGGTGAGCGGCGAGTTCGGCGTC
>CAYGKG010000156.1:0-5381 GCA_964350495.1 uncultured Alphaproteobacteria bacterium | reverse complement strand
CCCCGCGCCGAATGCTAGACGCCGGTTGTTCGGGTGGACATTCGACGCGGCCGTTCTGCGACGCCTATCCGGATGCCGAAGTCCATGCCATCGACCTCGGTGCCCCGATGCTGCGCTATGGTCACGCCCGCGCCGAATCGTTGGGCCGGACGGTGCATTTCTCGCAACAGAATGCAGAGGCGACGGATTTTCCGGATGGTCATTTCGACCTCATCGTCGGCATGGCGATGCTGCACGAAACCTCGACCAAGGCGATCGCCAACGTCTTTCGCGATCACTACCGGATTCTTGCGCCGGGCGGCATCTGCCTGCATTTCGAGGGGCCGCCGTGGGATCGCCTTCCCCAGTTCGATGCGGCGGTGCACGACTGGGACACGCACTTCAATGCCGAACCGTTCATCGGCAAAATGCACGACCTCGATCCCAAGAAGCTCGTCGTCGAGGCCGGGTTCAAGCCCGCCAACTACATCGACACGAGCGTCCCCGCCGGTTTTGAGGGAACCTCGGGCAACTTGGGCGGCAATATTTGGTTGTTCGGCGGCCGTAAGTAGCGCGGCTGGGTTAGCAGCTCGGCTTCGCCGTCACGAGGCCGAAGCCGAAGACGTTATCTTTGCCGGGCACGCCGAGGTCCGCCGATTGTTTGGCAAGCGAGACCCGTATCGCGGTGGAATCGCCTTTGCTGCTTGCGGCTTCGAGCGCGGCCAGGACCGCAACGAAGGGCGTGGCGAAGGACGTACCGGACTGGTATTTACCGCCACCGGGAACTGCAGTCCAGATTTTCACGCCTGGCGCGGCAAAGTCGATGTAGGCGCCGCTGTTGGCTTCGGAATAGACCAACCGGTCTGCGCCCACCGCCGTCACCGCGACCACGTCGTCGAACGCGGCAGGATAGGCCGGGCGATCCGCGCTGCCCCAATTGCCGGCTGCGGCAACCATCACGACCTTGCTGAGGGCGGCCTTCTTGAAGGCGAGCTCGAGCACTTTGTTCGACGCCCCGGCGATCGACAAATTGATGGTGTGAACGCGTTCGCCGATGATCCAGTCGAGCGCCTTAACCATCGCCACGGCGTTGCCGGACACTTGACCGTCGTTCTCCTCGAACATGTTGCCGGCGAACAGTTCGGCACCCGGCAACAGCCCGCCCCAACCCTTGTCGCCGGGCAGGCCGACCAAAAGCGCCGCGATCGCCGTTCCGTGGCTATGGGCTGCCGGTTGACGCCCGTCCTTGTGGAACGACCGGTAGGTCACATTGCTACCCTTGAGCGCGACGTGATCGGTATCCAGCGCGCCGTCGATCATCCCCATCCGTACGCCGCGTCCGCAGCTCGGCTTGGCCTGATCCCAGCCCGCCGTCCAGCGCGCCAGGCTGCCGCTGCGCAAGCTGGCGGGCGGGGCGGCCGATGGTTCGTATAGGTGATTGGCGTCGGCAATAATGCCGGGGAATTCGCGGATCAGTGTCTGGCGGGCGTCCGGCACCGATACATTGGCGGGCACACGCAGGCGCACAATCTCCATGCCCAAATTGCCGAGTTGGGTTGCCTCGATGATGCTAAAGCCCAATGCCCGGGCACCCCGCGCGAAGTCCGCCGGGACGTTGGCAACAATCACTTCGCCGGCTTCGAATCGATCGTCTGGATTGGCGGCGTTGGGACCGCCGGTGCCACCGGTTCGTCCGCCGTTCGCCGCACCGTCTCGCCCGCTCCCACGGCCTGTGCTGCTCCCATCGCCGCGGGCGCTTTCCGATCCGATCACCCGTCCCTGTTTGTCGTATTTCAAGATCGTGGTCTTGGACTGCGCCAGGGCGGGCGCGATCGTGCCTATGCTTAGCAGGGGTAGAAGGGCAGCGAGGAAAAGGATCGGTAGGTAGCGCATCGGTGGGTTCCGCTCTGGGTCGTCGGTGGTTCGGCGATACTAGCACGATTGCACGGGCGGCCAGCGTGTTGGCTGTCACCTCTAGGTGTGTTGCGCCGGGAGTTCTCGCGCATTTATTGCAAATTCTATCGACCGCGCGAGCGAGCCTTTGACCGGCACGCGACGCAGCGATACGGTCGCATCAACAAGGCGCCATGATGCGTCGTGTGGGAGGAGAAAAGCCATGTTGTTGAAGAAACTAACCCTGGGCGCGAGCGCTCTGGTGATCGGCACGGCCCTGGCCGGGTTGCCCGCCCAAGCCCAAATGCAGGACAAAACCCTGCGTGTCGGCGCCTGGGATCTGGCGACATCCGAGGGCAATCCGTATTTCGGGATCGGTACGCCTAACGTGTTCTCGTGGACGCCGATGTTCGACATGCTGACCTTTGTCGAAACCGATGGTTCCGCCACGCCGGGTCTGGCGTTGAGCTGGGAGAACGTCGACGCGACCACCTGGCGTTTCCGCCTGCGTCCCAACATCAAGTTCCATAACGGCGAAGATTTCACCGCCGACGCCGTCATCAAAGCATGGACGTGGCTGCAATCCGAGGAAGGCAAGACCAAGGGCTCGTCCGCGTCGAGCCGGACCAAGTTCATTGCCTCGATCACAGCGCCCGACCCGCTGACAGTCGAAATCAAGACGACCAATCCCAACCCGATCGTGCCCAACGAAATGTCGGTCATGATGATCGTTGCCCCCAAGGCGTGGGCCGATCTCGGTGTGGACGGCTTCGCCAAGCAGCCGTCCGGCACCGGGTCCTACCGCATGGTCAGTTGGCAAAACGACTCCAAGGCGGTCTTCGAGGCGGTCACCGATACCTGGCGTCCGGCCAAGGTCAAGACGCTGGAAATCTATGACCTCCCCGAACGTCAGCCGCGCATCGCGGCGCTCCGTTCCGGTGAGCTCGATGTTGCGCTCGGGGCCACGCCCGACGACATGGCGACGCTCGAGTCGGCCGGCCTCAAGATGGACATCACGCCGGGTTCTCAGGTCCTGACCTGGGGGATTACTCAGACGAACGGTGCGGAAGGCGTCAACCTCGCGCCGTTCCAGGACAAGCGTGTCCGCCAAGCCCTCAACTATGCCGTCAACAAACAGGCGATGGCCGATGGCTTGCTGGGTGGCGTTGGCGGTGCGGCTACCGGGACCGGCGTTGCGCCGATCGCCTTCGGCTACAACGGGGCGATTAAGCCGTACCCCTACGACCCCGACAAAGCCCGCGCGCTCCTGAAAGAGGCGAACTTCCCCTTCGATGAGGAAATCGTCGTCAACGTCGTGCCGGGCGCGTTTCCGGCGGACTCAGAGATCTTCCAGCAGACCGCGGCAGACCTCTCCAAGGTCGGCCTTAAGGTCCGCGTCGAGGTCATCCCCTTCGGCGACTGGATCAAGAAGTTCTTCCCCGTCGCCTGGCCCTCGCCGATGTGGCACAACCTGTGGAACGCCGCACCGGTGATGGACGCGACCACGTCTATCCTCAACCAGTCCTGCGGTAAGGGCGGCAAGCCCTACCTGTGCGATACGACGCAACAGGCGATGATCGATGCGGCCAACGCCGAGTTCGATCCCGACAAGCGCAAGAAAATCCTGCAAGACCTGATTGCGCTCCAGTACGAAGAGGCGTCGAACCTGTATCTGATCGCCTACAACAACCTGCACGCCTATCACTCCAACGTGCAGGGTTTTCGCAACGTGAACCAAACGATCATGTATCACGAGATGTCGCTGAAGTAGGCGACACCGCGCCATGCACGACCAAAGCCCTCCCCGCCGGGGAGGGCTTTTTTCGTTAGACTGGGCGCACAATAGACTGGGCGCACAATCGTCAGGGCCGCTCTATGGGTTATTTTCTCGTCAAGGCACTTCTGTCCGGTATCATCGTGGCAGTCGTCTCTGAGGTTGCCCGCCGTTTACCCGGATTGGGCGGCCTTATTGCTTCTCTGCCGCTTGTCTCGGTGCTGGGCATGATGTGGTTGTGGCGCGACACCGGGGATCCCCACCGGATGGCAGTTCACGCGACCGCGACATTCTGGTTCGTCCTCCCGTCGTTGCCGATGTTCCTCCTAATTCCGACCCTGTTGAAGCGCGGCATCGCATTCTGGCCCGCACTTGCGTTGGGCTGCGCGCTGACGATGGCGCTTTACGCCGCCATGGTGTGGGCGGGTCCGCGCTTCGGGCTGAAACTCTAAGTGCTTCTATCGGCCTTGCGGCATTGCGCTTGATCATTGCCTCTGGGCCCGAGACCGTTTCCGATATGGTCAAACGATCAGGATATCCCGATGATCCAAATCATCTACGTCAGCGCCGCGACTGAAAGTTTGCCCAAGGACAAACTGCCCGAGTTTCTGTCCGCAAACCGCAAGCGCAACGAGGCGCGTGGGATTACCGGTATTGTCGTTCATCACGGAGGCTCGTTTCTCCAGGTCATCGAGGGTAAGGGCGAGGTCGTCAACGCCCTATTCGACACCATTCGGGCCGATCCGCGCCATCAGGCGGTGACGCTGCTCAGCCGCAAGTCGATCGTCCACCGCGAGTTCGGCGAAGCGTCGATGGCCTTCGTCGATACCGCGGGAAAGGCCCACGACCTCGAAGGTTTTATCGACTACGAACACGACCTCAAGAACATGACCCTCGGCGACGGCCAGGCACGTAAGCTGCTGGGCATGTTCCTCAAGGGTCGTTGGCACCAGCATTTGATGACTTAGGGCACCGGCTGGCTCCCCGCGATAGCGCGGCCGGGCTATTCTGTGAGTGAAGGGAGCGCACGACATGTACACCATCATTACCGATATCGACCGGCCCGATCCGGCGTTGGTTGAACGCGCCAAGGGTCTCTACGTGTGCATGGCCGGGATCGAACTCGGTCCGCGCCAGTGCGTTGACAGCGCGATCAAGCCGTTGCGCCCGGACTGGAAGATCGCTGGCCCCGCCTTCACGGTGCGGCCCGAATACACTGACGATTCGCTGATGAGCCGGGTCGCGACCAAATACGTCAAGCCGGGCGACATCCTGGTGATCGACGCGGGCGGGCGTACCGACTGTTCAAACTTCGGTGCCAGCATGGCCGCCGGGGCCCTCGAAAACGGCTGCGCCGGCGTGGTTCTCGACGGCGTCGTGCTGACCGGTCAAATGCTGCGCGAGGAAGAGGGGCTGCCGATCTTTTGCCGCGGCACGGTGGCGCGCAACCGCGGCGCAGAACGGCCGGGCTGGCTCAACAGTCCGGTGTTGTGCGGCGGCGTTATCGTCAACCCGGGCGACCTCGTCTTGGGCGATGAGGACGGTGTCGTCGTCATCCCCAAGGACCGCGCCGAGGAAATCGTCTCCCGCGCCGAAGCCGCCGGCAAGAAAAGCGAAGGCGGCCGCGCCGCCGGCACCTCCTACCACGCCCGCTCCGGCGCCGAAGAAAAACTCCGCGCCATCCCCGGGGTGGTGTGGCGGGACTGAGCCGCTCGCGTTCCTCCCCCTCATTGAG
>CAYGKG010000155.1:0-5395 GCA_964350495.1 uncultured Alphaproteobacteria bacterium | reverse complement strand
CATCGAGTTATTGTTTGATTTTTTCGTCGGCAGCGTATGAACAGCCACTTTCATGGTCTTGTCCTGTGCTAGCGCTGTCCCCGCCAGCAGTCCTGCAGCCATCGTTGCGACCACAAAAGCGGACGTACGAAGTGAACCCATAGTTATCCTCCCTGTCTCCGGCCGCGATGCGGCCGCCGCGAAAACCGTAGCCCTCCTCAGCCCGAGAGTCATCGCTTTTCGACAACTTCACAGATTTTCGAAAATAAGGTTTGAACGCCCAGGCGGCCGCAATAGAGTGCCAAAATGAGCCCAACGATCTCCGAAACGAACGGCAAGCGGACCGTCAACGAGTCCGTCTATCTCGCCATCAAGGCCGACATTATCGAATGCCGCCTTCTGCCGAATGATCGGCTCCGGTTCGAGGACTTGCGTCAACGGTATGGCGCCGCCTTCAGCTCGCTCCGCGAAGCCCTCTCACGGCTCGTCGCAGACGGGCTGGTCGTAATGGAACAGCATCGCGGCGCACGTGTTGCTGATATGCGCGACGGAGATTTCCAAGATCTTCTTTATGTGCGGCGCATGATCGAGGCCGAGGCTATCAGGAATGCAATTCGCCACGGGGACGACGCCTGGGAAGCAAACCTCGTGGCTGCCTTTCATCTTTACGAGCGCACGCTCAGCCAGGCACGGGAACGTTCGAGCGGCGAGCGGATCAGCCGCCACAACGAATTTCACAACGCGCTCGTCAGCGGATGCAATTCGAAGCGTGTCCTGGCGCTGCGCCAAATGCTCTATGCGCAGGCGGAGCGATATCTGATGCTTTCGTTCAAGACCCCGCCACCGCCTGCGGAGACCGTCATCCAGGAGCACGAGACAATCATGCTTGCGGCCCTGGACCGAAAGAGCGACCTGGCAGCCGCCCTGATCGAAGAGCACCTGGAAGGCGCGGCAAAGCGCGTTCTTCCCATTGCCGATACCATTGATCGCCTTGCTCGCACGTCGGGTAGGACTTCCAACCGGCGCGAATCCGACAAAGACGCCTAGAGAAACTGGAACCTTTTCATGCCCCTGTTGAGCGAAATCGCGAAGAGACGCAAGGGCCACGGCTTCTCCGCCGACGCTGGCTACTCCTACATGCTTCCGCCAAGCTACTACTACGATCCGGCCGTCTTCGAGCGCGAAAAGAAAGGGATCTGGTACCGGAACTGGATCTTCGTTGGGATTACCGCTGACCTTCCCGAGGAAGGGAGCTACATCACCGCCGAAATCATGGATCAAAAACTCTACGTGATCCGCTCAAGGGACGGTATGGTGCGTGCCTTCTACAACGTCTGCCAGCACCGGGGTCATACGTTGCTGGAGGGCAAGGGCAAGACCACCCAGGTACGATGCCCCTTCCACGCCTGGACATACGACACTCAGGGAAACCTCAAGAAGGCCCCTCAGGCGGAACACGTCGAGCGCTTCGACTATGCCGAGTTCTGCATTCCGGAGATTCGCTGCGAGACGCTCGGACCGATGGTCTTCGTCAACCTCGACGATGACGCCCAACCACTTGCCGATTTCGCACCGGGGCTCCTGGAATCTCTGCGCGACGCCATCCCAGGTTTTAGCGAACTGAAACACGTACGAACCGAGGCGTTCGACGTCAGAGCCAATTGGAAATTCATCCACGACGGCCTCGAGTTCTATCACGGGCCGTACATCCACCCCGAGGTTGCGGCGACGAAGAACCCATATATCTCTCCCAGGAAGTCCACGCTCCACGAGCATTGGCAACTGCATCGCTCGCAAGGCAACTACGAGCTGATGGATAAACACCCGGAAGAACTCCCCTACAAGATGGGGCCGGGGACGATCAGGGATGTCTCGGTATGGTACCTGTGGCCCAACCTTGTCTTTGCGGCGCGACAGGGCCCGCCGAACTTCCAGATTCTAGAAGCGGTTCCCCGCGGAATCGAACTGACCATCCGCAACCAGATCAATTTTTGCCTCAATGATCCGCCGACAGAGTTCGATCTCGGTCACATGGATTTCTACCGCGACGTGATCTGGCCCCAGGACCGGGAGGCAATGGAGCGGCAGACTGACGGCATCAAGTCGCGGGGCTACATTCGAGGCCGCCACATGGTCGATCCCGCTCGCTCGTGGTGGTCGGAGCACGCCACCCACCACTTCAACAAGCTAGTGTGGCTGGCACTCAACGGCCCGGAGTACGAGATGACGCCCTGACCGGGCGCACCTCCCTCACCCACCCCAAAGGCGGATTCTAAGGCCACACGGTCCGGTCTTTTCGACCGGGACGCCCGCGCCTGCTACGACGAAGCTCACATCAAGAAGCCCCCAGCAGTCGTCCCGGTCGACTATGGCGAGAAACGAGCCGGGACGCTGGCCGTACAGGCGCAGGTCGTGGGGCTGCCTGGTGAAGCCCAAGACATCGGAATAAAAGTGCGCAAGCGCCTCGGCGCACGAACTCCCTATGCTCCCGCCGGTAAAGAACGACGCAACCGGTTGTGCCGCCTTCCCCCGGATCACATCGAGATGATCAATAGAGTTGTCGACCTCGCTTCCCGTTCCTACGTCGTCCAGGCGCCACTCCTCGACGGCTGCTTCGCCGTGCTGCCAGGACGACCAATCGCGCGAAAGGTTTGCGAACAAGTGCAGCCCGTTCCCGTCCGGGTCGAGGCAAAACAGGCTTCGCATCAGATCAGGAACGACCGTCACCCTCTGTATGGGCACGCCCAGGGCTTCAAGAGAGCGTGCGACAACCAGAAAATCGGCCTCGCTTCGGTACTCGATTCCCAGATGGCTTACCCGCGTCTCGGGACGAGAGAAGATTTCGATCTCGTGATGATTCGCGCCCGTCGACAGGAAGGCAGCCTCCCGCCCGTACCCAGGTCGTGCAATCCCGAGCCCACATTCGTCCACGAAGAACGCGGCAGCGGCCTTTACATCGGGGACGTAGAGACTGACGTGACTAAAATTTCGTGGAACGGGGGGAGAAGCGGCCATGGGACGACCTAGGACTTTATCGCTCCGAAAAACCACCGCCCGCCGTTCTTTGAAGCGGTGGTCCCGTAGAAGTCACTCGGTACCGTCACCTCAATGTAGCATGCCGGGTCAAAGCCCACCTCCGCCATCATCGCCCTGGTATCGATCTCGTGCATCTTTCCGATGAATGGCTCCGCGTTGTAGTGCGTGTCCCAGTCATGGATTGCAGCGTCATATGCATTGATCGAAGCCCAGGGGCGCCCCTCGTAGTGAAGCACGATCCCGCCGCTCCTCAACAGGCGGTGGGACTCGCGAAGAATTTCCCTCATCGCCTTCGTGGACGTCTCATGCAGCATCGCAAGACCCGCGACGAGGTCAAAGGAACCATCCTCGAAGCGAGTACGCTCCGCGTTCTGCTGCGAGAAATGAACCTTCCGACCCAGCGAATCGGCCCTGGCATGTCCATAACGCAGCAGCGGGGCGGCAACGTCAATGGCGTGCACCTCGGCATCGGGAAATGCATCACAGATCGCCAGCGTCGACTGGCCGATGGCGCAACCGACATCAAGGATGCGAGTTGGCCTGAAGTCCGGATACTCGGTTCTCAGAAGCGAGACGAGGGCTCGGCCGGACGCGTTCGCGAGGACCCCGCCTGCACGCATCGAGCGGACCGTACCGCCAAGCTCGTATAGCGCTCCCGCAAACACACCCTCGGGGACAAGCGCCGCACCATAGCCCCCGGGCATCCCATGGATATCGACCGCAGACAAGTATGAGGGAAGTTCCAATCCCGCGTCCAAGGTCAGAGACCCGACCGGGTGCGCAATGGCGGCGGCTTCGGTGAGGCGCTCGACCTGGCGCTCGACACTTGCGCCGAAAACATCCCAGGCCATCTCCTGCTGCACAGTCCGCATCGAACTCGCCAACTGGCCGGCACCTTGTTTCAAAAGGTTCCGCAGGATATCTCGCCGGCTTTTTTCTTGAGCGCCGCACACCTCAGAAAGCTTTCTGAGATCGACCTGCCACTGGCGCACGACCTCTCGACGAAAATCGACAAGGAAGGCCTCGTGGGCGATCTCGTCATGGGTCAGCTGTGCCGTCACCGCATGAGCAGCCCTACGCTCCATGCATCTTCTCCTCAATGGTTCTGGGCGACACACTACACCTCCCATTTCCTTATGATCGAATCACCGTTGGATTGCCCCACTGGACCATCCCGCGCGATCTTGCGGCCCTGACGCACGGCATGACGGGCCGGATTGCTGACGGGGTCGGCATTCGCTGCCCGGTAACTTGACGTTCCGATAGCCCGCCGTAGGCTGCAACGCTCCCCGATCCGCTTCCGAACTTAGGGGACGGGCCGGGGCACAGGATTCCTCTCTGAAGGGATGGCTCATGATCGTTGATTTTCGCGCCCGGCCACCGACGCCGGAGTTCAAGGCCTATTTTCAGCCCGAGCTCGTGGAAGGGCTGGGGCAACGGATGGGCGCGCGCTCGGTATCCCCGGCATTCCTTGAGGGTTCGCTTGAGGGCTTCTTCACCGAAATGGACGATGCCGGCGTGGACTACATCGTTGCACTAGGTCGCAACAGTCCCGAGGTGGTGTCCGGCGGGATCACATTGCCAGCCTGCGCCATCTCTAACGAACACATTCTCGACCTGCAAACGCGCTATTCGGACCGGATCGTCGGCTTTGCCGGCATCGACGTTTCGAACACGGCACATGACGCGCTCCGCGAGATTGAGCGCTTTGTGGTCGACGAGGGCCTGAAGGGGGTGTTCCTGGAACCGCAACGCGCACTCGGTGCGCATCCGGACGACCCGCGCCTATTCCCGGTTTACGAACTCTGCGCCGACAAGGGCATTCCGGTATCGATGATGACGGGTGTGCTGGCGGGGGCTCATGTCGGCTTCGCCGATCCGACACCCATCGATATCGTCGCCTCCAGGTTTCCGGACCTGAAAATTGTTTGCGGTCACGGGTGCTGGCCACGTGTGGCCGAAATTGTCGCCGTGGCACTCAAGCACCCCAACGTCTTCATCTCGCCCGACGTGTATCAATACCTGCCAGGTATCTCAGCGCTCTACTTCGAAGCCGCCAACGGCTTTCTCGCCGATCAGTTCGTGTTCGGCAGCGCCTATCCGATCTATCCGCTGAAACAGGCAGTAGAGGACTTCCACGAGTTCGGTCTTACGCCTGCATCGCTGCAAAAAGCGCTCGGCGACAACGCCGGAAAACTGCTCGGCCTATAGCCGCGGCTGGAGCGAACTGCGGAGCACGCAAAGGCTTGGCCAAACTAGGACGCAATTGGTTGCAGGCTAGAAAGCGAAAATGCCGCTAGATATTTGATCTAGCGGCATTTTTCAACTTAGTTGCGGTGGCCCGCAACCAGCGTTACTTGCCGATGACCAGATCTTGGGC
>CAYGKG010000154.1:568-5644 GCA_964350495.1 uncultured Alphaproteobacteria bacterium | reverse complement strand
GCATTTCCGCGTCGCCAGCCCGCCGACCGCAAATTCGTGCTTTTACGGCGTCGACACGCCGGACCGGGAAAAGCTCCTCGCCGCCAACCACGATTTGGAGGGCATGCGGGCCTTTATCGGCGTCGATACGCTGGCCTATGTCTCCGCCGACGGCATGTACCGAGCCATGGGCGAGCCGCGGCGCGATCCGAACACGCCGACCTTTTGCGACGCTTGTTTCACCGGGGACTACCCGATCTCCCTGGTAGACCATGTCGGCGGCGACAACGTGGCGCAGCTCTCGCTGCTCGCCGAACGCGGTCGTTAATCGGGCGTGAGCGGGCGACTCAAAGATCGGATCGCGCTGATTACCGGCGCGTCCCGCGGGATCGGCGCGGCGGTCGCCAAACGATTCGCAAGCGAAGGCGCCCACGTCGTGCTGGTCGCCCGCACCCAGGGAGGTCTGGAACAGGTCGATGATGAGATTCGCGCGGCCGGCGGCACCGCCAGTCTGGTGCCGCTCGACCTACAGGATTTCGACGGAATCGATCGACTTGCCGCCGTGCTGGCCGAACGCCACGGCAAGCTCGATGTCCTGGTGGGCAATGCCGCAATCCTTGGCGCCCTCAGCCCCATGAGTCATTACGAACCCAAGACCTGGACCCAGGTCATCGATATCAATCTGAACGCCAACTGGCGGCTGATTCGCGACTTCGACGCGATGCTGCGCCTCTCCGACGCGGGCCGCGCGTTGTTCGTGACCTCGAACGTGGTGCGCGACGTCCGCGCCTATTGGGGCCCCTACGCAGCGAGCAAAGCGGGTCTGGAGAACATGGTGAGGGGCTGGGCCGTCGAACTCGCCCGTACTTCGGTACGCGCGAACCTGATCGACCCCGGGCGGGTACGCACGGGGATGCGACGCCAGGCCTATCCCGGTGAAGACGCGACCCTTCACCCGCATCCCGAATCGATCACCGACCGGTTTGTCGATCTGGTCGAGCCGTCCTACGTCGGGAACGGCGACATCGTCACGCTAAGCGATTAGCGGCGTTTGCTGGCGTAGGGGTTGTCGCCCTTGCGCCAGATCAGACGCACGGGAATGCCTTCCAAGTCGAACCGCTCGCGCAGGTCATGCGTCAGGAAGCGCCCGTAGCTTTCCGGCAAATCGTCGGAGCGGCTGCAAAACACCACAAACGTCGGCGGCCGAGCCTTGGTTTGGGTCGCATAGCGCAATTTGATTCGGCGCCCGCCGACGGCGGGCGGCGGGTGACGCTCGGTCGCCTCGCCAAGCCAGCGATTCAAGGCAGCCGTCGGCACCCGACGGTTCCACCGCCGATGCACCGCACGCACGGCCGGCAACAGGTTCTTGAGACCTTCGCCGGTCAAAGCCGAGATATTCACGACCGGCAACCCGCGGACCTGCGGCAACGAGCGTTCCAAACGATCCTCGACTCTGCGCCGGGCGGCCTCGCGATCAGCCGGGAGATCCCATTTGTTGAGGGCAATCAGCAAGGCGCGCCCTTCTTCGACGGTGCGCCGGGCTATGGTGAGATCCTGTTTGTCCAAGCCTTCGGTCGCGTCGAGCACCAGAAGCACGACTTCGGAGAAATCGACCGAACGCTTCGCGTCGGCGACGGCGAGCCGTTCCAGCTTATTTTCTACCCGCGCTTGCCGCCGCTGCCCCGCGGTATCGGTCAAGACGATCCGCTGGCCGTCGACCCACCAGTCGACCTCGATCGAGTCGCGCGTGATCCCAGCCTCGGGGCCGGTAAGAACCCGTTCCTCGCCGATCAAACGATTGACCAGCGTGGATTTACCCACATTGGGCCGGCCGACGATCGTGAGATGGATATCGACGTTCTCGTCTTCTGGCAGATCGCCGTCTTCGTCTTCTTCGATCGCTTCTTCGACACCCGCTTCATCGGCGGGAAAGGCCTGCGGAGCGCCTAGGTTCGCCAGCGTGTCAATGAGGTCGCTGAACCCTTCGCCATGTTCGGCGGACAAAGCAAGCGGCTCACCCAGTCCGAGGCCGAAGGCTTCGGCGAGACCCTGGTGCGCTACCTTGCTTTCACATTTGTTGGCGACAAGAACCACCGGCCGACCGCTGGCGCGCACGATTTGCGCAAAATGTTCATCCAAGGGGGTTACCCCTGCCCGCGCATCGATCACAAACAGAACAACCTCCGCCCGGGCAATGGCTTTGAGAGTCTGCTCTCGCATCCGACCTTCGAGGACGCGGTTGTCGGCGTTATCGAGCCCGGCGGTGTCCATCACTTCGAACGCAATGCCACCGATTTCGGCAGGGGCGCGGCGCCAGTCGCGCGTGACGCCAGGGGAATCGTCGACGATGGCCAGGCGCTTGCCGGCCAATCGATTGAATAGCGTCGACTTACCGACATTGGGCCGACCAACAATCGCTACGGTGAACGGCATGGTGCTACCGGTAGGCGACCAGCGCGCCGTCGTCGGTAAGGAAGTAGAGCGACTCCCCTGCCAGCACCGGCGGGAGGTACACCGAATCCGACAGGCGTAGGTTGCCCAGCATCCGTCCGGTGTAGGGCGATACCGCAACGGCATCGCCGGTGGACGAGACGATAATCAGACGGTCGCTGCCGAGGACCGGTCCGCCCCACGCAATCGGGTCTTGCAGAGTGTCCGGGCGCAAGTAGCGCGGCAGTTCGGTGACCCAGCGAATCCGCCCGTCCTGGCGCGACAGCGCGATGAGTTCGCTTTCCGAGGTCACCAAATAGAGGAAATCGCCGGCGATCCACGGACTCCCCGAACCGCTGATATCTTGAGTCCAAAGTCGAGCGCCGCTGTTCAGGTCGTTGGCGACCATTCGGCCCGAATGACCGACGGCATAGACCGTACCCCGATCGATCAGCGGATAGCCGTTAATGTCGGTAATTTCACCGAGCGCGGTCGTGGGTCCGCCGCGCGCCAACGAATCGCTCCACAGGACGGAGCCGTTATCGGCCCGCAGGGCCACCAATTCGCCCGACGAATAGGGAACGACGACGATGCCATTAGCAACGGCCGGACTGCCCGCACCGACAAGGCCCGACGTCTCGGCAATGCCAACATGGTTCCAGACCGGCGATCCGTCCGTGACGCTCAAGCCGAACGTTTGATTGTCCTGGCTCACCACGAAAAGAAGGCTTCCGGTGACGGTCGGCGGACTGGCTAGCGGCACTTTGAGCGGCGAGCGCCAGATCGGCGAACCCGTGTCAGCCACGAGTGCGATCACCTCGCCGTACCCGGTGCTGACAAAAACCGTTTCCCCTGCCGCGGCAAGGCCGCCGCCCAGCGCGCCACGGTTTTCGCCGCGCGGCAGGACGTCGAAACGCCACCGCCGATCGCCGGACGTCGCGTCAAACGCCGCCACCATGCCAGCGGCATCCAGGGTGTAGATCATGCCGCCGGATACGACCGGCGAGGCAGTCAAACGCCGCTCACGGCTCGACCCCGCGCCGATATTGGTCCGCCAGCGCCGCGTCGGCGCTTCGCCGATCGCCAAATGATGCATTGCCTTGGTTGCGCTACCGCCGCTTTGCGGCCAATTCTCGTTCGCAAAGGGCCGCGGCAGCCGTACCTGAACATCTTGGATTCCGGGGTCCGGCGCCAAGGTCTTTTCCAGCGACAAGACCGATATCCGTTCGCCCGGCAAGGGCGCCGGCGGTGCCGGCGAAAAGATATTGCACGCCGCAAGGCTGACCGCCACGGCGAAAAGGAATCCAAGGCGGCACAGCGACAGCGATCGGTCGCTGCGATCGACCACGGTGACGGCCCTAGGGCCCATCGTCTTACCCTTCCCCGCCGATCACTCCCAGGAGTTCGGCCGCGCGCGACCGAATACCGTTGGGCGCATCGGGATTATCAGCCAACGACTCGAGCAAGCCGCGCGCCTGCGGAATGTCGCCCGAACGGTGGTAGACCAGCGCCTGCATTTCGCGCGCTGAGAAGCGCCAGGCGTTGCTGTCGAGGACCAGTGGGGCCAAGCGCTGTAGCATTTCTTCGTTGTTCGCGAAGTCGAAGCGATGCATCGCCGCCAGAAGCGCCCCAAGATCCCGAAGGACTCTGTCAACCGATCCGTCCGTCGCCAACTGGTCGTAGGTCGCGACGGCATCGTCGATTTCCCCGGCCTTTATCAGCGCCGCCGCCGCTTGCAGCCGCGCCAACGCCCGATAACCCGATCCTGAATTCTCGGCAAGCCGGGTAAAGGCGGTGGCGGCTTGATCTGTAGCGCCCGCCCGGGCCAGGGCCAGGGCCTGAGCGAAGTCCTCGCCCTCCGCCTGACGGCGGCTTTCCGTGATGTTTTGCCAGGCAATGACGATGGCAGCGACCAAGACGACGGACGCCAACGCCGCGATGACGTATTTTCCGAAGCGTGCCCAGAGCTTGGCATAGCGCTCTTGCCTCAGATCTTCGTCAACTTCGCGAAAAATATCGGACACACAGGTCTCCTAGGGGGCCAACGCCGCCGGAAAAGGCGCGCTAAAATAGCCCGCGCTCCGGATCATAGCAAACCGGCTACAGACCAGAAAAAGCGCTTGATCTAAATAGCTTAGACGCTCGGCTTCACATCGCGACCTAGTGATCTGCGCGGTGAAGGATCGTTTCTCCCAAACCCGTGTCATACGCCAGTCCGGCCGCAGTGACCGCCATAGAGCTGGGGTAGGTCCCGTCGGCCAGTCCTTTTCGCGCCAGCGCAACCCAGACGGCCGGATTGTGCAGGCCCGTCGCATCGCGCGACATCACGACGGCATCGCCAATATGGAAGTGGTTACCGTGCGGCTCGGGCAGCCAGCGAATCACGGTATTGCCGGTGGTCTCGTCCTTGGCAGCGGCGTCGGGAATTTCAGCGATGGTTTGCAACAAGGTTAGGGTCTTGAGCTGTAGACCGTTCAGTTTAAGCGGATTGCGTTTTGGCGGCATCGGTTCACTCCCACTCGATCGTGCCGGGCGGCTTGGATGTCACGTCGTAGACGACGCGGTTGATGCCCCGCACCTCGTTGATGATGCGGGTTGCGACGCGGCCGAGGAATTCAGAATCGAAATGGTAGAAATCGGCAGTCATCCCGTCCGTCGACGTCACCG
>CAYGKG010000154.1:0-558 GCA_964350495.1 uncultured Alphaproteobacteria bacterium | reverse complement strand
ACGTCACCGCGCGCAGACCACAGACGAATTCGTAAGTGCGGTCATCGCCCATCACACCCACGGTGCGCACCGGCAGGAGGACCGCAAAGGCTTGCCAAATCGCATCGTACAATCCCGCCTTGCGAATTTCCTCAAGGTAGATTGCGTCAGCGGCGCGCAAAATATCGGCTTTTTCAGCAGTGACCGCGCCGGGGATGCGAATGGCAAGCCCCGGACCGGGGAATGGATGCCGCCCGACCAGGGTTTCCGGTAACCCGAGTTCCCGGCCGAGATCGCGGACTTCGTCCTTGAACAACTCGCGCAAGGGTTCGACCAGCGCCATGTTCATGCGTTCGGGCAGGCCGCCGACATTGTGGTGGGATTTGATCGTGACGCTGGGTCCGCCGAGCGGCGACACCGATTCGATCACATCCGGGTAAAGTGTGCCCTGGGCCAGGAAATCGGCGCCCCCAACTTTGTGCGCCTCTTCGTCGAAGACGTCGATGAAGGTCGCGCCGATGATTTTGCGTTTCTGTTCGGGGTCGGCAATGCCGTCGAGCTTGCCGAGGAACAGTTCGC
>CAYGKG010000153.1:0-5717 GCA_964350495.1 uncultured Alphaproteobacteria bacterium | reverse complement strand
GGACCGGGATGACGCCCGCCGAGGCCCGCAACGCGGCTCTCAGTGCGGAACCTTAAACCCGTGGCCGAGTTCGCGCTTGCCGACGGTCCAATCGGGCGATTCGCAGGCGGCGACGGCAAAAGCACCGAGAACCAGGAAGAGCGATAGGCGGAGAATGCGCATACGCGATCCTAACAATTTGGGTTCGCGGCGCAAGTCGGTGCCGGCGTGCGTCGACCGGTCCTTCGGGTAAGGCCTCCGAGCCACCGCGCCGGGTTGGCGCGGGTCGGGGCGGCGTGGTACCACGGCAAGGTCTTTTCAGCCTTTGGGGAGTGGGGCCAATGTTCACAACGCGTCCGGAAATTCAGGGCACCTTTGGCGCGGTGGCGTCGACCCATTGGCTCGCGTCGTCGGCGGCGATGGCGATGCTGGAACGCGGCGGCAATGCCTTCGATGCGGCGGTGGCCGGCGGGCTGGTGTTGCAGGTCGCCGAACCGCATTTGAACGGGCCGGGCGGCGCAGTACCCGTCATCCTGTACAGCGCGAAGGAAAAGCGCGCGCGGGTGATTTGCGGTCAGGGCGTTGCGCCCGAGGCTGCGACCATCGACCGTTTTGAATCCCTGGGGCTCGATATGGTGCCGGGCACGGGGTTGTTGTCGGCGGTGGTTCCGGGCGCCTTCGATGCTTGGATGATGCTGTTGCGCGACTACGGCACGATGACCTTGGCCGAGGTGTTCGAGATCGCGCTGGGCTACGCCGCGCATGGCGTGCCGGTCCACGAACGGGTCACCGACACCATCGACTCGGTCGCCGAGTTGTTCTCCACCGAGTGGACGAGTTCGGCCGACACTTTCATGCCGGGCGGCAAGGTGCCCCAACCGGGTACACTGTTTGCCAACAAAGGCATCGCCGACACCTGGTCGCGGTTGCTGCGCGAGGCGCATGCCGCAGGCGCCGGGCGTGACGCGCAGATCGATGCTGCACGCCGGATATGGTCGCAGGGGTTTGTCGCCGAGGCGATCGTCGACTACTGCCGCGACACGCAAGCGATGGATACCTCGGGCGAGCGCCATGGCGGGCTTCTGAGTGCTGCCGATCTGGCACAGTGGCAAGCAACCTACGAAGAACCGTTGGCCTACGACTACCACGGCTACACCGTGCTCAAGACCGGGCCCTGGGCGCAGGCGCCGGTGTTCTTGCAGCAACTGGCGTTGCTGAAGGGCTTCGATATCGCGGCGATGGATCCCGTCGGTGCCGATTTCGTCCATACCGTCGTGGAATGCGCCAAGCTCGCTTTTGCGGATCGCGAGGCTTACTACGGCGATCCTGACTTTGCCGACGTGCCGATGACCGGGCTGCTGTCGGATGCCTACAACGACGGCCGCCGCAAACTGGTCGGCGGCGAGGCGTCGATGGAGTTGCGGCCGGGATCGGTCGACGGTCGCAATATACGGCTGGGGCAAGCCGTCGCGCCGGCATCCGGCGCGCCCGGTGCGGGCGAGCCGACGGTCGCCAAGCTGGGTGAAAAACGTGGCGACACGGTGCACATCGATGTGGTCGATCGTTGGGGTAACATGATTACGGCAACGCCGTCGGGGGGCTGGCTACAAAGTTCGCCGGTGATCCCGACGTTGGGTTTCCCGCTTACCTCGCGGGCACAAATGTTCTGGAGCGAAGATGGCCTGCCGGGCAGCCTGGCGCCGAAGAAGCGCCCACGGACGACATTGACGCCGACGATGGTGATGCGCGGCGACAACCCCTACCTCGCCTTCGGCACGCCGGGCGGCGACCAACAGGACCAATGGCAGCTCATCGCGTTCCTGCGCCACGTGCACCACGGGATGAACCTGCAGGAGATGATCGACCTGCCGTCGTTCCACACCGAGCACTTCCCCAGCTCGTTCTACCCGCGCGCCGCATCGCCGGGGCGGGTGGTGCTCGAAGATCGCTTTTCCAAAGCAACGTTGGATGAGTTGGCACGGCGCGGCCACCACGTCGAGGCAGGCGATGCCTGGTCGGAAGGACGCCTGTCGGCCGTGTCCCAGCGCGACGGCATGATCCGCGCCGCGGCCAACCCGCGCGGCATGCAAGGCTATGCCGTCGGGCGCTAGCCGAGAGCGACGCCGCCATCAAAATGTAGGCAGGAATTGACGTGGTTTGCCGCTGACTTCGCGTTAGTTTGGCGGATCATTTCACCCAGATGGAAGGCCATCATGGCAGACGATAATCCAAGCATCTTGTCCCACGTGTCGGTTGGATCAAACGACGTCGATCGTGCGGCGGCGTTCTACGACAAGGTCCTCGCTCCGTTGGGATGTCGGCGCGTCATGGAGTTCCCCGGTGCCGCCGCCTTCGGCAAAGCGTTTCCGGAGTTCTGGGTGCAGCACCCCTTTGACGGCGGCAAACCGGAAACGGCCAATGGCGTGCATATCGCCTTCATCGCGCCCGACAAGGCGGCGGTCGATGCGTTCTATGCCGCGGCGATGGAACTAGGCGCGACCGACGACGGCAAACCGGGCCCGCGCCCGCAGTACGGCGAAGCGTACTACGCTGCGTTCGTTCGTGACTTGGATGGGCACAAGATCGAAGCGATGTGGTGGGACGAAACCAAAGAAGCCCTAGGCCACGGCGGCTAGGGCTGCACCAGTCCACCCGATAGTTGCAGCACCTGCGCGGTCATGTAGGCCGAGGCAGGCCCTGCGAGAAACAGCGCCGCCGGCACGATGTCTTCGGGGTCGGCGAAGCGGCCGAGCGGGATACCCGCCGTCGTCACGCCGGTACGCAGACCGTGCGGGCCGATGACCTCGCCGTCGACGATCTTGACCTTGTTGGTGACCCCGCCCGGCGCGATGACGTTGCAGCGCACCGTGGGCGCGTTCTCGACCGCGAGGGTTTTGGTCATGCTGATTAAGCCGCCCTTGGCCGCGGCGTAGGAGCCGACCCCCTTAACGCCGCGGTAGGCGACACCGGAGGCGGTGTTCACCACCGCACCGTCGCCGCTGGCGTGCAGCAGCGGCATGGTGTGCTTGCATAGGAGAAACGCCGATCGCAGGTTGCGGCTGATGACCTCGTCCCAGCTCCACGTTTCGAGTTCGGTCAGCGGTGCCGGACCGTTGCCGGCACCGACGAGATTGATGAGCGCATCGAGCTTACCACCGGTCTTCTCAGCGATCTGATCGACGGCGGCTTTCACCGACTCCTCGTGGTGCGCGTCCATCGCGACGAAGGTGACTCCGGGTGGACACGGCTTGGCGTCGTAGGTCGCTTGCATGTCCAGAACGTAAGTATCGAGGTTGGTGGCGACGCAGCCGTCGACGATGGCCGAACCGATGCCGCCGCAGCCGCCCGCGACGATCACCGTGGCGCCCTCCGGCGGGCCGAGCCGTGCATAATCGTAGGTCCGTGCTGCGCCCATGGTTTTCTCCCCGGTTTCGTTTTGTTTGGGTTCGTTTTGCCGAGTGTAGCGGCTGCCGGCCTAGCCCGGCGCGGGCGCCTGCGCCTGCGACCGGTGTGCGGGCAGGGGCCGCGCGGTCAGAATTCGCGGATGTAGGTCGCGGGCGACGTCGAGATATAGGCGGCGACGCAGGTCGCGATGTTGAGCCGGGGCCGCCGGTCCTCGAACAGCAATTCCGTCGCCAGCAGGCTTTCGCCACGCGCCTCCGCCCCGCGCAGCAGATCCTGACGCAGCATTTCGCACGGATCGAAGCTCGCATAGCGAAATCCGATCAGGGTGGCGACCACGATCGCGATGCCGAGGGCGATCAGGCCGTAGGTGGCTTGGCGGGACAGGGCGACCACAGGGCGTTAGGTCCGATTATACATTCCCAGATTGGTACAATGCCCTAGACGGTGTGGCCAGCCTTGCCGCTTGAATTCGCGGCGATCTATGGCTTTATTGCGGCGTCCATTGAGGTGAGATCATGAAAGCCCGCATTTTTCAGCCCCCGAAGAACGCCATGCAGTCCGGTCGCGCGAATACGCGGCGCTGGCGCTTGGAATACGAGCTCGACAGCGCCCGCGAGATCGAACCTTTGATGGGGTGGACCAGCTCGACCGATATGAACCAGCAGGTATCGCTGACCTTCGACACCAAGGAAGAGGCGGTCGCCTTCGCGAAGAAGCACCGCCTGACCTACCAGGTCCAGGAGCCCAAGACGCGCACCGTACGGCCCAAAAGCTACGCCGACAATTTCAAGGCCAACCGGGTCGCCTGACGCCGGACTTGCACCGCGCAACCCGCCGGGGCTAGCCTTCGGTTCTTATCTGGACAGGAGGGGCCCATGCCGGTCAACGCCACCCACGCGATGTTCCCGGACGCATGGCACGACGAGCAGTCGCGCCAGCATTTTATCCGCAGTCTAAAGGTGCATATCGCGCAAGACGTGATGCCGGGGAACAAGACGCTGTTCGACGGCCCGGTCAAATCGCGCTTTCGCAAGACTCACGGCCGCGACATCCAGACCCGCAAGGAAATGCGCGAGGAACTCGGCAAGGAACCCTACAACATGCTGTGGAGCGCGATGCTGCGCACCAGCCAGGAGATGCTCTACGACACGGTGCGCCCCAGCATCGAACGCCAGTTGCCGGAACTGAACGAAAAAGCGAAAAAGTTCTCGGGCAAGCACGGCTCGTTGCGGCTCAACCCGGACCTCGCAATCCCGCGCTATCACACCGCCGTCGATATTCACTCAAAGCCTGGCGCGTATCACACCAACGTGACCGAAGAGGGCGACGTCGTCGCCGGCGCCGAATACGACCGCACCATTCACCTCTATTTCATGGGCCAGGCCGGCCCCAACAACGACGACATGGGCGTCTCGACCGGCACGTGGCTCAAGCAACGCTTTCCGAATTTCAAACCGAAACGCATCCTCGACATGGGCTGCACCATCGGACACGCCAGCCTGCCCTACGTCGATCACTTTCCCGATGCGGAAGTCCATGCGATCGACGTCGCCGGTCCGTGCGTCCGCTACGGCCACCACCGCGGCGAAGCGCTGGGCAAGGCTGTGCATTTCAGCCAACAGAACGCCGAACACACCGACTTCCCCGACGGTCACTTCGACCTGATCACCAGTCACCTGATGTTCCACGAAACCTCGGTCAAGGCGTCGCGCGCGATCGTCAAGGAGTGCTACCGCCTGCTCAGCAAAGGCGGGATCATGTTGCACGCCGATGCCCTCGGCCGCGGCGAGCTCTACAGCAAGTACTTCGTCGAGTGGAACGCCCATTTCAACGCCGAACCCTACCTCGGCACAATGCAGGACGAAGACTGGAAGGCGATCTCGGTGGCCGCTGGCTTCGATCCCAAAACCTACTTCGAAGACAGCGCCCCCAGCGCCTACGTGTCGCGCGCCGACCGCGGCGAGGGCAAGGGCTTCGGCCAATACAACGTCTTCGGCGCGGTAAAGTAGCCCGCTCCCGACCGACGAGATAAACGGGCGGCCCCAGTGCCGCCCGTTTTCACGCCTGGCACCGCTGGCATCGCCGCAACACAGCCCCCCACGTCATCCAGAACCACCCCGCCCATAGCCCAAGCCAAAAGAACCGTCATCCTGAGCCGGGCCGCCGCGCGGCCCGAGTCGAAGGGCCGGAGCAGAAGGGCCAACCGTTTTGGCGGTCGCCGCCGGTTCGTGGTAATTGAAGACTGGGCGCCCTTAGCTCAGCTGGATAGAGCAACGGCCTTCTAAGCCGTAGGTCGATGGTTCGAATCCATCAGGGCGCACCAATTTCACTCT
>CAYGKG010000152.1:0-5717 GCA_964350495.1 uncultured Alphaproteobacteria bacterium | reverse complement strand
GGCACGCTCGGCCCTTGTCGGCGATGCGCAACGGACACCGACGGCGGCGCAAACACCCGGCGAAACGGCGCTTCTGCAGATCGCCCGGGCAACCGACGCCGACCCCGCCATCCGGCAAATCATCAATACCGAGACGACCCAATTGGCCGAACGCGACGACGGGTTTGTCGATCGGTTGCTGGAGCGGGTCCGGGGCCCGGCGGATAACCCCGATGTGGTCAATCCGACCGCCGAGGAGCGGCGTCTCCGCCAGGAGCAGTCGTCCGCTAACGCCGGCGCCGACGTCCAGCAGGCACCGACGATTCGGCGGAAGAGCCGATCGATCCTCTCCGGGGTCTTCTAGTCGACGCTCTAACCATGATGTGACCGGTCGGTCGACGGTTCCCCCTTGAAACCGACCCGCTCTCATGAATACCTAGAGCCATGCTTGTCCCCATAGATCGAACTATTCGGTATCTAGCGCGCGACGTCGGCCTGCTCGTTCTTACCGTCCTTGCCGGCGCCATGCTGTTCAGGGGGCCGGCGGATGCCGCCGGTCTATTCAACCCGAAATCCTTCGAGCTGGCCAATGGCCTGCAAGTTGTCCTAATCGAGGATCACCGCGCCCCGGTCGTGACCCAAATGGTCTGGTACAAGGCTGGCTCGGCGGACGAACCGCGCGGTCAATCGGGAATTGCCCATTTCCTCGAACATCTGATGTTCAAGGGAACCCGCGATGTGCCGCCTGGCGAGTTCTCGGAAGTCGTGACAAGAAACGGCGGCCGCGAGAACGCCTTCACGTCGTTCGACTACACCGGATATTTTCAAACCGTCGCGTCGGATCGCCTCGAGACGATCATGAAACTCGAGGCGGACCGCATGACGAACTTGACGCTCACCGAGGATCAGGTCAGCGCCGAACGTTTAGTCATCCTCGAGGAGCGTCGTTCGCGTGTCGATAACACGCCGACGGGTCTGTTTTTCGAGCAGATGAATGCAGCCCAGTATCTCGCCTATCCGTACCGAGTTCCGGTCATTGGCTGGGAGAACGAAATCCAACGCCTCAGCCTCGAGAATGCAATCGACTGGTACCGCAATTACTACGCGCCCAACAACGCCATTCTCATCGTTGCCGGAGACGTGACGATCGAACAACTGCGCCCGCTCGCCGAGAAGTACTACGGTGTGATTCCGCGCCGCAACACGCCGGCCCGCACCCGCGCCGAGGAACCGCCGCAGCTTGCCGCGCGCCGGCTCGAAATGTTTCACCCCCAAGTGACACAGGACACGTGGCGGCGTTCATATCTTGCGCCGAGTTACAATTGGGGTGAGGAAAAGCACGCGTTGCCGTTGCAGATATTGGCCCAAGTCCTTGGCGGGCCTGCAACCAGCCGACTCTACCGCGACATGGTGGTCGATCGGCAAATCGCCGTCCAGGCGAGCGCTTTCTATTCGGCCACCGACGTGGGGCCCAGCCAGTTCTTTCTCTTCGCGGTTCCGCGCGGCGAAACGACGCTTGCTGAAATCGAAGCACAAATGGATGTCCTGGTTGCCGACGTTCTTGAAAACGGCATCACCCAGGACGAACTCGATCGCACCAGACGGAACCTCTTGGCCCAGGCGGTCTATGCGCGCGATAACGTCCAGGGCGCGGCGCGAATCTTCGGCGAAGCGCTGACCAACGGCCGCACGATCGACGATGTCGAAAGCTGGCCCGACCGGATGAGCCGGGTCACGCTGGAGGAGGTGAACGCCGCGGCGCGTTATGTCTTCGATAAACGACGCTCCGTCACCGGTCTCCTGCGCGCGGAGAAGGCGAGTTGATCGGCTTTCTGGCAGCGGCGCTGCGGCCCGCTGCCGCGGGCCTCGCCGCCGCGTTGCTTTTCTTGCTGTGGGCCGCGCCGCTGCGCGCCGCCGATATCCAAGAGGTGCGCTCGCCCGGCGGCGTGACCGCGTGGCTCGTCGAGGAGCCGTCGATTCCGATGCTCGCGGTCGAAATCCATTTCCGCGGCGGTGCGTCGCTGGATCCGGTCGGCAAGGAGGGTCTGGCCAATCTGCTCTCCGGTCTCCTCGATGAGGGCGCAGGACCGCTCGATTCCCAAGCCTTTCAGGCGCGTCTGGAGGATCTCGCCATTTCCCTGTCGTTCGACGCCGGGCGCGACGGTTTCAGCGGCAGCCTGCGCACATTGACCGAGAACACCGACGCTGCCTTCGAATTGCTGCGAACGTCGCTTTCCGAACCGCGCTTCGACCCCGAGCCGGTCGAGCGCATTCGCTCCCAAGTGATTAGCGGAATTCGGGCGCGCGCGGAGAACCCCAACACCATCGCCGGTGAAACGCTCTTTCAGACGCTCTACCCCGATCACCCCTACGGTCGGCCCTCGCGTGGGACGCCGGAGTCGGTTGCAGCGATTGCGGTGGACGACCTGCGAACCTTCGTCGCCGAACGCTTCGCCAAAGAGAACTTGGTCATCGGCGTCGTCGGCGACATTTCGGCGGACCGCCTCGCGGGACTGCTCGACCGGGCCTTCGGCGGCCTGCCGGCGAAGGCTGACAATATTGAGGTGCCCGAGACGCTGGCGGTGGGCGCGGGGCGTATCGACGTGATCCGCCGTCCCATCCCCCAAAGCGTTCTGATGTGGGCGTTGCCGGGCATCAAGCGCAGCGACCCGGACTATTTTGCCGCAGTCCTGATGAACCGGGTGTTGGGCGGGGGCAGCTTTACCTCGCGCTTGTATGCGGAGGTTCGGGAAAAACGCGGGCTCGCCTATTCGGTCTATAGCGCCGTCGTCCCTTACGAACGTTCCGGGATTATTTTGGGGGGCGTCGGCACGCAAAACGCCCAGCTTGGCGAATCCCTTTCCCTCATCCGCACGGAAATCGACAAAGTAGCGCGCGAGGGGATTACCGCCGCGGAGCTGGAGGCGGCAAAAACCTATACCACCGGCGCATTTCCGTTGAGCCTCGATACCAACGCGCGAATCGCCAATGTTCTGGTGACGTTGCAGATTTTGGACTTGGGGATCGATTACCTCGAGCGCCGCGCCGAGCTGGTCAATCGGGTAACGCTTGACGACGTCAAGCGAGTCGCGCGGCGTCTGTTGGATATCGGGGCCATGTCGGTCGTCGTTGTCGGCGACCCAGTCGGCGTCGAGACGACACCGCCGCTCTAGGGCGTTTGACGCCCGTTTCGCCTCTGCTAGTTTTGGCGCCCAGTCATGCGCCCGCCCTTCACCCATCACGCCCAGCATTGCTATGCCGCCTCCATCGGGGCGGCAGGCCTGGAACCCGCTGCGCTTGCCGCCAAATGGGGTGAGGCGAAGGCGGCGCTTGCCGCCGTCCGTGGTGCGCTCGGGCAGGACGCCCGCTACGATTGTATCGCCGCGGCCCGCTGGCAGGGCGACCTGCCGGAACTCGAACGGATCGCCGCCGATTTCAGGCATCGCTTCGACGATGTGATCTTGATTGGGATTGGGGGCTCCGCCCTAGGCGCGCTGGCGCTTTCCGCGATCGCCGCACCGACGGGCTGCCGTCTTCACGTCCTGGCCAACCTTCAACCGGGCCGACTTGAGACGCTCTTGCAGACCGTCGATCCGGCGCGCACGGGGGTAGTCTTGATTTCAAAATCCGGATCGACAGCCGAGGTGATGGCCCAGGCCGCTATCGTGCTCAACCACCTGGCCGGCGTTCTCGGGCGCGATGCCGTGTGGAGCCGAATCGTCGGTATCGCCGTAGCCGGCGACAACCCGCTGCGCCGCCTGGCCGCGGTGTGGGGCTTCGCGGTGCTGGATCATCCTGCCGATGTGGCGGGCCGCTACTCGGTGTTGACCCTGGTCGGTATGTTGCCTGCGCTGATCCTGGGACTGGATGTACGGAAAATTCGCCGTGGCGCCGCGGCGGTACTGGACGACGCGGCGTCGCCCGTCGGCGAAGGGGCAGCCCTAATGGCGGCGTTCGGAAGTCACGGTCGTCCGATCTCGGTACTGCTGCCCTACGATGAAAGGTTGAGCTGGCTATCGCGCTGGTTTGCCCAGCTGTGGGCGGAAAGCCTGGGCAAATCGGGCATCGGCACAACCCCCGTTACGGCGTTGGGCCCTGTCGATCAGCACAGCCAGCTGCAGCTCTACTTGGATGGCCCGGCCGACAAGGTCTTCACGGTTCTGGTCACCGACTTCGCGGGCAAAGGGATGCGCGTCGGCGCAGATCAGGTTGCCGACATCGCCGCGTTGTCCTATCTCGCCGACCGTACCATCGGCGACATCGTTACCGCGTCGGCGCGGGCCACGGTCGAGACGTTGGTTGCGCACCAGCGACCCGTGCGCGTCATGCTGCTGCCGGCGGTGGATGAGGCCGCTCTCGGCGGGTTGTTCATGCATTTCATGTTGGAGACGATTCTCACTGCGGCATTGTGGGGGGTCGACGCGTTCGATCAACCCGCCGTCGATGAGGGCAAGGTCCGCGCGCGCGACTACCTTCGAACCGGGCGCGTCGCCTTCGAGCTATGACCATTCGCCGCCTGCCCGAGGGCACCGTCAACCGCATCGCCGCCGGCGAGGTAGTGGAACGGCCTGCGAGCGTGGTGAAGGAACTGGTCGAAAACGCGCTCGACGCCGGCGCGTCCCGTATCGACGTCTCTGTTGTCGGCGCGGGACGCGATCTGATTATTGTCGCCGACGACGGTGCCGGCATGGGGCACGACGACCTGCTGCTCGCGATCGAGCGTCACGCGACATCCAAATTGCCGGAAGACGACCTCGTTCGAATCGCGCATCTTGGATTCCGCGGCGAAGCCCTGCCGTCGATCGGATCGGTCAGTCGCTTGACACTGACTAGCCGGGCGCGGGGTGCCGATGCCGCGTGGCAGCTGACAGTCGATGGCGGTCGGGTCGGCGCGCCGCAGCCGGCGTCATTGCCGGTCGGCACCCGGATCGAGGTGCGGGATCTGTTCTTTGCAACGCCGGCGCGGCTCAAGTTTCTAAAGACCGACCGCGCCGAGACATCGTCGGTCGTCGAAACCGTCAAGCGTTTGGCGATGGCGAACCCGACGGTCGCCTTCAGCCTGCGCGAGGGCGATCGCTCCCGGTTCGACTATCCCAGTACGCCCGGACCGGAGGCCTCGCGTATCCGGCTTGCCGCCGTGATGGGCAGCGAATTCGTCGACAACAGCGTTGTGGTGGATGTCGAACGCGACGGCGTGCGGCTTACCGGTTTCGCTGGCTTGCCGACGATGAACCGGGGCAACGCCCAGGCCCAGTATCTGTTCGTCAATGGTCGGCCGGTCCGCGACCGCGTCTTCACCGGGGCCATCCGCGGCGCCTATCAAGATTTGATGTCGCGGCATCGCTATCCGGCGGTGGCGTTGTTTCTGACGGTGCCGCCGGAGGCGGTCGACGTGAACGTGCATCCGGCAAAGGCCGAGGTGCGGTTCCGCGACGAGCAGCTTATCCGCGGTCTGATCGTCTCGGCGGTGCGCCGGGCCCTCGGAGCGGCTGGGCATCGGGCGTCGTCGACGGTTGCGGCGGAGGCTACCGCGGCGTTTCGTCCGGGGGGCCAGGGCGCATTCTACGGTGCGCCGGGTGGGTCGTTCCGCGGCTCCGGCCTCGCCGAAGCGGCCGCCGCCTTCCACCACCAAGCGCCTGCGAACCAGCCGGGGGCGACCAACCCCGAAGGCTTTGCGCCGGCCGCACGCACGGCCGGCGCGGACGCCGCATCGCCCCAGGATTATCCGCTCGGGGCCG
>CAYGKG010000151.1:0-5726 GCA_964350495.1 uncultured Alphaproteobacteria bacterium | reverse complement strand
GTGTCCTGAGTGGATCTCGTTGGGCGCCGGCGGAAACCATCCCGCCAATGTCTTGGAAGCGAATGCAGCTGAGCGAAGAGGGGCGGCGCTTCAAGCAAGAGCTTTCGGTTCCCGTGATCATCGCCGGGCGTATTCGGACGCCCGAGGAGGCAGAGGAGTTGATCCGTGATGGTTGTGCGGACGTAGTGGCGATGGCCCGGACCTGGATTGCCGAACCGGAATGGGCGAACAAAGTCGAAGCGGGCCGTCGCTCTTCGATCAGGCCCTGCATGTCCTGCAATCAGGCGTGTGCGGCACTCGTTTACGCCGGTCATCCCGGTACCTGCGTTTTGAACCCTACGGCAGGGCGCGAACGAGAGTTGCCGCCGCCCACGCCGGCGACTAAGTCCCGGTCGATCGCCGTCGTTGGCGCGGGTCCGGCCGGGCTGGAAGCTGCGCGCGTTGCCGCCGAGGCAAAGCACCGCGTCACGTTGTATGAGGCAACCAGTCAGCTCGGCGGTGAAATGCGGATCGCCGCCGAGGCGCCGTATCGTCAGGAAATGCAGCCTGCACTCGACTGGTGGGAGAGTGAGCTCAAGAGACTGGGAGTAGAAATCAAACTCGAAACCTTTGTCTCTGGGGACAGCCTGCCCCAAGCCGATACCGTTTTTTGGGCTGTTGGTGCCTCCCCCGGACATACGCAGGTATGGCGCCTGCGTCCGTGGCTCCGCGAAGGAATTCCAGGGAGCAACGGATTGCCGCACGGACGTGAGATCCTTACCGGCGAACGAAGTGTGTCTGGAAGAATATTGGTGATCGATGAGGAAGGAGGGTGGCCAGCGATCTCGCTCGTCGAGACTCTCGCACCCCGAAGGGACATTAGAAAAATTTCGGTGACGACAACTGAAGAGAAGTGGGGCGCGGCGGCGCTAGCAATGACGCGTGAATTGCCCGACGTTTCGACTCGTATTGCTGCCCTTGGTGTCGAAATTAGGCACGCAACAACCGTGGCGGAAATAGACGGAAAAATGGTGGTGACGACCGCAGGTGAAAAGATCGGTCCATTCGATGATATTGTTTTGTCGTTGGGGCAGATAGCAGGTTCGATCCCCGAGGGCGTCACCGCTATCGGTGATTGTTTGGCGCCACGCGGTATCTGGGCGGCGACAGCTGACGCCGCCCGTTCAGCAAGGCAAATCCTTTAGCCGAGGAAGTCGAGTCAGCAGTCGTTGGGCTTGTTCATAGCGACAATGTCCAATAATCGACGCCGCTCCCTCTAGTCACATCTACTGCGTGAACATCGGGTGATGACCCGACGTTGTGTCAGATAGGAACGTGTGACCCGACGCCTAGGTCGCGTGTCTCCAGTTGCGTTTCGCGATTCAATAACCGCAGTCCTTGCGCCGTGTTCCGGACTTCGTCGACGTAGCGGCCTGCAGCCATCATTCTTGAACGCCCTGACATGTCGGTATGAATGCACAGGAATGTGCTGCGGACGATCGCGACGCCATTCCCTGTGGCCTCTACGCTACCGATGGCGGTGTGCCGAAACAGGGTGCCGATCCGGCGCAAATGTTCCGGGGTGACCCGGAACATCGCTTCGAGGCCGGCATAATCCTCCTTGAACCAGACCATCTCACGCCTGATTTCGGGACTGCGAACCGTTATTCGATAGCAAAATCCTGGATCGCAAAGGTCGAGGAAGCCGGACCAATCCTCCGCGTCGAGACAGGCGCAGGCACGACTGACGAGATTGGCCGCATCGTCACGTGAGACGTTCATTGGCCCTGCGACGGCTGATTCGCCGGTCGGCCCATCATCGCGCTCCATTGCTGGTAGAAGGCGCGTAGGAATCCGTCATCTTGGCCACGCATGCCTTCTTCGCGCGCCATGATCTGATAGCGCGCTGCGCCGGGACCGAAGTTCCACTCGCAGAGTTCCGCGGCGACCAAGTCTTCCGGTACGTTGCGGCCAAATGGACCCCAGTATTGGTTGTAATGTTCAGTTCGCATTTCCCAATCTTCGGGCGAATCCGACTTTGGTGACATGCCGCGCCACTCAATGCGAGTCTGATGGGCATTGAGTGGTGTGAACGTGGAGATGCGCAGCACCGTGCCGCGGGCATTCATCGACGAACAGGGGAAAATGTGAGTGAAGCGAAAGTCGCTCGCCGTCAGGCCACGTAGCGCCTTCGAGTCCTCGCGTTCTGCCCACCCGTCGTAGCTGTCATAGTTAGCTTTGTAGCCGTCGCCACCCCCACGAATATGCCCATTCGGGTACACGCGAAGCTCGCGCTTGTTCATGGCGCTGGGATCGATCTGTGTCTTGCGCAGCGCCACGTGCATGTACTCGTGATAGAGGTCAAGATTGGTCTCCTGCCATTCCTTCCAGTTCGCGTCGATTGTCGCGTGCTGGTAGGTGAAGACTTCAAGATCGTTCTCGTCGAGAACTTGTTCAAAGGCTTCAAGTGCATTGCCGACATACTCGGCGAGAGAAACACTGCCGTCATCCAAATTGATCCAAACCAGCCTGTTCCGAACTTCTGTCTTTACTTCGCGAAGGCCCAATTGGTCTTTGTTTAACCCATGGACCTCATAGGCATCGGGTCGCGGGATGGAGGTGCAGGCACCGGTGAGGTCGTAGCGCCACAGGTGGAAGAAACAACTCATGCTCTTCATGTTGCCCGCGGGTTCGTGGACGATCCGTGCACCGCGGTGCGAGCAAATATTCAGAAATGATCGAACAACGTTGTCCAGGCCTCGGACGACAATCACCGGTTTGCCCGCGAAGTCGAGCGTCCGAAAATCACCTGGTTGCGCCACCTCGCTCTCGTGACATGCGAGACGCCAGACCTTTTCGAAGATACGTGCTTGCTCTTCCTCGAAGATTGCTTCGTCGCGGTAGATGTCGCCCTGGGTGTAGTGGGTGGGCGGTAGCGCTGGTGCGGTTTCCCAGTCTTTGGCGTTGCGCGATGGCATGGGCCCTCCGTGAAGTCTGCACACCCAACAATAGAATCCGGATTGGAGCGAGTAACACGGAATCCGTGACGACGGTAGGGTTTTGGATTAGTCCGCGGGTAGGTATGGACCCAGGAACCAAGCCTAGCGCCCCTCGGGGGCCTCCGAGCGCCCATTTTTACTAACTCAGAGAAACGCACTGGCGGGTTCTGCCAGCTTCCTTCAATTCGTCGTATCGAAACCATATGTTTGTGCGGGGAGCCTAGCAGCGGGTAATTTGCCCGAACCTGGGAGGGTTTGCGACTGGTTCCCTTTTTACCGCCAATCCCTTTTGTTTCAGACGGTCGGGCTGCAGGAGCGCGCTCCAAAACCACACACTACCGTGCCGACATTTTGTGCCATGTGTTCTTCAGGCGTACGGCCTCTTCGGGGGCCAGCAACGGCAAATTTCACGCTGTCGTCTTGACGTTGGGTGGCCGAGGCAGCTCAGCCGGTAGGCTGACGATATCCCATCGGGCTATATGTTACCGATGCCGGAATTCGATCTCATCATCATTGGCGCATGGGCCGCCGGTCTGATGTGCGCGGTCGAATCGAATAAGCGTGGACGTCGCGTTCTTGTTCTGGAGCAGGCGGAAAAGCCGAGGCAGAAAATCCGCATCTCCGGCGGCGGCCGGGTCAATTTCACCAACGTCCACGCCTCGCCGATCAACTTTCTGTCGAACAATCCGCGTTTTTGCGTCTCGGCCTTGAACCGCTACACGCCAGAGTCTGCTCTGGGTCACCAAGCACTCTAGGAGACAATCAGTCGGCGGCCTTTCGAAGCTGAAGACCTGCACTCAGTTTCGCCAGGAGCTTCGCTAATTGATCCGCTTCTTCTGCCGAAAGAATCCCGCCAATCAGCGCCTTATTGGTTGCTATCAACTCATCCACAATCGTTTCAGCAAGGGCAGCCCCCTCGGGCGTTAGCCGCACCAACTGGCTTCGCTTATCCGCAGGGTTATCAAGGCGCTCGATGTACCCAGCCTTCGTCAGCCCATGCATCATTTTGGTCATCCCACCAGAAGTGACCTGAGCCGCAGTGTAGAGCTGAGTGGGAGACAAAACATGGTCCGGAACCGCAGAGCGCAGCGCCGAAAGCGCGATGAATTGCGACCAGCTGACACCATGGCTCTCAACAATCCGGTGGTCATTGTCCCAAATGTAGTTCCGGCTACGGAACAGTCCTGGGACGATCCGCGCCTCGGCGGGGGGCACTCTGGGCCATCTGGTGTTTTTCACATCGGTCATGGGCGAATCCATCGGTTCCTACCCCTGAAATTAATCTTTCTGGAAAGACTTGTCAGGAGGGGAGGATGCCTGTATTTATCTTTCTAGAAAGATTATTGGGTTCGGAAAGGTACCATTGCGATGATCAGAGTCTTCACCGCCACCATGGCGGCGCTTGTTTTGAGTGTGTCCGCCGTCCATGCCGATGTCGCCGCCAACAAACAGCTTGTCCAGGATATGATGCAGGACGTCTTCGCGGCGCGAGACGTGGGCGCGGTGGACCGATATTTCACCGAAGACTACATCCAACGAAACCCGATGCTGCCGTCTGGGTCTGCGGTCATCAAAAAGTTCCTGAGCCGCCCGGTTGATCCAGATAAACCGGCAGTCCCACCGACTGAAGTCCACAGGATCTTCGGCGAAGGCGATTTGGTGGCGACCCACTCGACCTATTACAATTTTGGGCCTTTGCCATTGGTGGCATTTGACATCTTCCGCATTGAGAATGGCCGCATTGCGGAGCATTGGGATAACCTGCAACCGCGCCGCGAGGCACCCAACCCGGCAGGGCGGACCCAGACCGATGGTGCAACCGTGGTCGCCGATCCGGCGCAAACAGACGCCAACAAGGCGCTTGTAGTAGACCTGTTGGAGCGGATGTTCATTGGCGGAGAACGCCTCGACATCACGCGATACATTAACCCTGCGAAGTATCTGCAGCACAACCCGAACGCAGGTGATGGGCTGCAAGGTCTGCGGGCGCTGATGGAAGCTAATGCAGCCAAGGGCCAGAAGATGCGCTACGACCGCGTGGGTATTGTTGTCGCAGAAGGCAATTTTGTGCTGACCGGCGCGGAAGGGGCGCTCGGAGAGCAACCCACCGCATTCTATGACCTCTTTCGGCTCGAAGACGGATTGATCGTCGAGCACTGGGACGTCATCGCGCCGATACCTACCGAAAATCTTCCGGCCGGATATCCGGGCAAGTTTTGATTAGCTGGTAAGGAGTGAGGCAGATTCTCGGATCTCACTTTGGCTTTAGCGTGCCCAAAGGATCGCACGTTCCTGATTCGCGACACAGTACCTGCCCGCTCAAGCCTGATGTTTACTGGAACTCAGGTAGGGCAGGTCGAGAAGCTGCTACAGCTCTATGATAGCAACCGGGAGATTGCAGCTGTGCAGTCGCTGATCGGTTCAGCGATTCCTCAAGCCCTTTCGTGGTCGCCTCGCTTGCCGATTGGGACGATCGTGGCCGTAGTCAGCGGGAGCTACTTGCCGAACTCAGATCCACAACTCGCACGGACCCCTGGGTTGTCGGTTCGATTTCGGCGTTCACCGAGCTGCGTCGGGTCACCATTCAAGAAGGGTCTATCCCAAAAAAAATGCCGAACGCCGAAGGAAAACCTCTGGCCGCCTCGTGTAGATACTGAACTGATCTTCCGGTAGTGGAATTTTTATGATGTTTCGAAGAGTCCTCGACTCCCGCTACTTCATCTGGGCGCTCTTGGCCTTGCCCTCCAT
>CAYGKG010000150.1:0-5741 GCA_964350495.1 uncultured Alphaproteobacteria bacterium | reverse complement strand
CTCAACCGCTGCACCGGGTTGATGATGTCCAACCGCTGGTTGCGCATTGCCGCGCTGGCGCTTTGCGTCGGGCGCGAGGGATATCTTATCGGGCGCGATGACGATGTTCGGGCGCAATCGAACCGGGATGTCGCACGGTTCCTGAACCCCGTCTTCTTTCCGGGCCACCAAGCTGCCAACCACTAAGCCGCGCGACGCTTGACGGAAGGTGGCCGGGCATTATGAATGTCCGAACATATCAACCGATCCGACTAGGGGAAACGCTATGACTGAGACGGCACAGGCACGCAAACCGCTGGAGGGCTTGCGGGTTCTCGATTGCGCCACGTTTATCGCCGGTCCGTTTTGCGCCACACAGCTCGCGGAATTCGGTGCCGAAGTCATCAAAGTGGAATTGCCCGGCAGCGGCGACCCGGTGCGCAAGTTCGGATCGAAGACCGAGTGCGGCGAGACCCTGGTTTGGCTGAGTGAGGGCCGCAACAAAAAGTCGGTCACGCTCGACCTTCGCAAACCCGAAGGTGCCGAGCTGTTGAAACAGTTAGTCGCGAAATCCGACGTCTTGATCGAAAATTTTCAACCCGGCACGCTCGAAAAATGGGGCCTCGGCTGGGATGTCCTCAAAGCGAGCAACCCGCGTTTGGTGATGGTCCGCATATCTGCCTATGGGCAAACCGGACCGAACAGCCCAAAGCCCGGATTTGGCCGAATTGCGAATGCGTTCGGTGGGATTTCGTTTCTCGCCGGATACCCTGATCGTCCGCCGGTTACGCCGGGCTCGGCAACATTGCCCGACTATTTGGCGGGGATTTACGGTGCGCTGGGTGCGATGTTCGCCCTTCGGGCGCTCGAACAGACCGGCGAAGGGCAGATCGTCGATATCGGCCTTTACGAGCCGATCTTTCGCATCCTCGATGAACTGGCCCCGGCCTTCGACAAGTTCGGTTTCGTCCGCCAGCGCATGGGGCCGGGCACGGTCAACGTCGTCCCGCATAGCCATTACCCGACCAAGGACAATCGCTGGGTCGCCATTGCCTGCACGAACGACAAGATTTTTGCGCGGCTAGCGGTGGTGATGGGCCGATCTGACGTCGCCGGCGACGGCATCTACGGCACGTTGGCGCAACGCGAGGCCGCCCGCGTGGAGGTCGACCAGTTTGTCACCGACTGGACACTCCAGCATGACCGTAACGAAGTGACCGATCTGTGTGGCAAGGGTGAGGTGCCCTGCGGTCCCGTCTACGCGATCGACGAGATATTCGAGGATCCGCACTACGCGGCGCGTGAAAACATCAAGGAGGTCAAGGATCCCCGAATCGGGAGCGTCCGCGTGCCCAATGTCGTGCCCCGGCTTACCGCGACGCCCGGTGGAATCGATCATTTGGGGCCGTCCCTGGGCCAGGACAGCGAAGACGTCTACCAGCAACTTCTCGGCCTAAAAGAAGCGGAAATCGCCGATTTGCGCGAACGTGGCGTGATTTAGGGCGCGAGGCGCAACGCTGAAACCGGGAGCGGCTCGCCGGTGTATTAGAGAGACCGGGCGTTCTTTTCCCGTCCAATGGAAGATTCCGGTCGCCGTCGGCGTTAACATCGAGATAGCGTGAACTGTAAGGATCTGAAAATGAAAGCAATCGCAGCATTCGCCGCCGCCCTGGCTCTAACCGTGATGTTCGGTGTCGGTGGCGCACGCGCCATGGACAGCAGCGGGGCCAAGCAAAGTGCTCACCCGAGCTGGGCGAGCGCGATCGAGGCGATCGACCTGAAGGACTACCAGAAGGCGCTCACGCTCTTGGCCGACGTGCGGCAGGCCGAGCCGCAGAACGCCGATGCGGAGAACCTGACCGGTCTCGCCCATCGGATGCTGAAAAACTACGACATGGCGTTTGCGCACTATCAGCGTGCCCTACAGATCGACCCCAAGCACAAGGGCGCCCACGAATATCTCGGCATTTCCTATCTCGAGACAGACCAGCTCGATAAGGCCGACGAATTGCTCGTATCGCTTAAGCAGCTTTGCGCCTTTTGCGCCGAGCGGCGCTCGCTCGATGCTGCGGTGAAGGCCTATAAGCGTTCCAACAAAACGAGCTAGCGCCGATCCTGTTGCGCCGATTGGTTTTGCAGTTTCATTGCGCAGGTTTATGATCGCTTGAAGGGTAGCCAGTGGGCAGCCCATCAAAAGGGATCAATCATGCGCGGAATTGGGGTTGCCCTCGCTGGGGCGATGCTGTTGAGCACTGCGGCGGCTGGAGCGGCGGAACAGGGAAGGGGCTACGTCGCCGGTGCGATTGGTCTATCCGCCTTGCAAGATGTCGATGCGGACTCCAATACATTTCTCGCTCGGATCGACACCGAGACCGAAGGCAGCATTGCCGTAGCGGTCGGTCGGTATTTCAGCGACTGGTTACGGGGCGAGCTGGAGTTCTCCTACGCTAGCCACGACGCCGACAGCATTTCCGGTGCGGCGGGCAATGGAGACGTCACCGGCTTGTCGTTCGGCGGCAATATGGTCGTGGATTTTCACCTCCCGGACACGAAAATCACGCCCTACGCGGGCCTCGGCGTCGGCATGATCCGCGTCAACCTGGATACGGTTTCGCCGGTGGGCGGATCGATTCTGGATGATAGCGCCACCGTTCCCTACATCCAGGCTATTGCGGGTGCTTCCTACGCCCTCAGCGAACGCCTTTCCGCCTTCGGCGATGTGCGTTTCCGGGGCAGCCAGCGTCTAGACATGACGACACGGGCCGGCGCCGCCGTGTCGCCGAACTATTCGGACCAGCGGGTCATGATAGGACTGCGCTTAAAGTTCCCGGCGCCGAAGATGTCGCAAGTCGCAGCAGCGCCACCGCAACCGCAACCGCAACCGCAACCGCAACCGCAACCGGCACCTAAGGTTGAGGCGCCGCCTCCACCGGTCGTCGCACCGGCTCCGGCTCCCGCGCCGGCCCCGCAAGAACAGGTCGCAGAAGTCCCGCGGGAGTACCTCGTTTTCTTCGATTGGGATCGCGCGGACATCACTGCCGAAGCCGATCAAATCATCCGTGCTGCGGCCGACAACGCAAAGAAAGTTGGTTCGGTGCGAATCGCGACCACGGGGCACGCCGACCGATCGGGGCCGGACGCATACAATCTCGGCCTGTCCCTACGGCGGGCCGAAGCAGTGCGCGCGGTACTCGTTCGGCAGGGGATCGCGGCGCAGGAGATCGAGATTTTCGCGCGTGGCGAAAGCGAACCGCTTGTCCCAACGCCTGACGGCGTACGCGAGCCGCGGAATCGTCGCGTCCAAGTTATTCTGAACTAGTTGAGACGGTTTTGGAGAAGCGTTACGCGCCCGAACGGCAGCGGCGTCGATGCGCGGCTGGAGGCGAAGGCGATCAGTTCGGCCTGTCCTAACAACAGAACCTCAGTAAAGAGAGCCTTTGCGTCCTGGCAATAGCGGTTGCCCAACGTCAGGCGCCGCTGGGACTCTTCGTTCGCGAGTCGCGTCAAGTAGGTGTCCAATTTGGGCACCGCCTGCCGTGCACCATGCCGTGAAACAAAAAGGGCTTTAAGTTTCTGACCGGAGACAACGAGTTCCGATTCGAACCGGCGAACGAACGCGTTGTACCGAGCCTGTTGCCCGCAATAGAGTGCGGAAACCATCAATTCGGTCTGGAGTTTTCGCGTTTGAACTGCGCTATCGTTCGTTGCGTCCAAGTCGATATCGGCATGCGCTACATTCAGCGCCGCACCTGTGACCAGCACAGCCGCGACCAACACACCAATGATACCGACCCGTCGGCCCACGAATTCCCCCAGAATGGTAGCGCCCCACCGTCTTATCGCACTGCGCAGGTCCCAGGACAAGATGTGATTTAATACCTCAAATTAGAGGCATATCTACCCGAAATAACTACAAAATATTGATTTCTGGCGCATGACTAGGGACCGACGAAGCTCGCGGCGGCGACCGCTGCGAGCACCACAATTGCGCTAACCGCGGCCAGGAGAATCGGCTCGGCCGCGCGGCCGACCCGTCCGCCGAATACCGGCAATCGAAACATTCTGTGGGCAAAGAATACCAAGACGATGAGCGCCAAGCCCAAGCGGTTGGTCGTGCCGTCGAGGGCCGCAGCGGCGCCGAGCGCAAGGATTGGGCCGGCGATTCCGATGAGCAGGCCTCCCGCCGCGGGAAATCGCTGGGTTGGCCAATTCCAGACGAAGAACCCAATAGCAACCGCTGCCGTGCTCAGGGCAACGTTGGCGGTCACGCGGTCGCCGCCCAAGAGCAGAACCAAACCGATCCCGAGGGCGGCCATTGCGACGAGGACAGTGGTGCCCGAGCGCTTCGGATCGGTGTTTGACAGGCTGAACCCGACAATCGCGATCGTGGCAAAGGCGAGGCCGAACACCATCATGGTCCCGGTCGACGCGGTCTCCAAGGTGCCGCCGGCGAGCCAGACGAAGGCCAGCAACGGCATTGCAATGATCAGCGTTTGTAGGAGCAGCCTGACCTTCCCAAAAAAGAAGTCGCCCATCGCACCCACCGCGACAAAGCCCACGAGGAGGAGCGCCATTCGGTCTTCCGCCAGAGGCGAGGCGGGGCGGAGGAGGGCATAGGCCACGAGTAGGCCGATGCCGGCGCCGGTGCTGGCGAGCCGCCGGCCGAGATCCTTGCCGGCGGCGAACCGCAACAAGCCGATACTCAGAACGGCAATGGTGGCCGGGATGGCGCCGAGCATTATCCAGGGATTGTCTGACATGGCGCTTTTGGCATGGAAAAGCCCGGACCTGACGATCAGATCCGGGCTTCCCAAAGAAACTAGAGTGCGGCTATTTCGACATGCCGCGGAACAGGTAGAGGATGATCCCCAAGGCGATCAAGCCAACGAGACCGTTGTTGCCGAGTGTGCCGATAAGGTCCATCAAGTTTTGGGCGACGCCACCGTCCCCGAGGAAGGGCACGTTGTTGCCACCCACCAGGATCTGAGCAGCCAAAGCGAGCGGAATGAGTACAAGTACTACGCTGACGATCTGGCCGATCCAGGTCCGAACTCTGTCAAAAATATCAGGCATGTTTCCCCCTTAAAAGGATTTGCTACACGACTGCAAAGGTTCTCAGGGCCGAGATTGTGCATAGATGTAGTGTGTTGTCCACTAGATTTAGTTTTCGGCAAGTAAATGCTGGAAAACTGCCCGGGAATCGCGAATTCCGGTAGTCGGCGCGACGGTCGTCTTGCGCTCCCTAAAGCATTCAACAGCGAATAGTATGGCTCGGTTTGGAATTGACCGCGGCTCTATTTGCCATCCCTTTGGGTCGTCGGCGAGAGCGGGAGTTCGACTATGGAGCGGTCGGATTCAAGGCGAGCGCGCCGGTTGCGCCGCCGCCGGACTCACGGGGCCGTGAAGCGGCGAAATTCCCCGGAATGGAATAGTAACGGTTCACGCTCGAGGTTCACGTAGCGTTCAACCGCGCCAAGAATGATGGCGTGATCGCCGCCGGGATAGCGTTCTTCGACCCGGCATTCCATATAGGCAACGCAGCCATCCAGAAGCGGGGCGCCGTCGAGGCCCGGTTCCCAGGGCGTACCGACAAACTTCTCATTACCGCTGCGGGCAAACCGAAGTGCGAGGTTTTCCTGGGCCGCGGCGAGGATGTTGACGGCAAAAGCCCGGCCTTTGGTGAAAGCGGGGCCGCTGGCCGATGCGTTGGCGATACTCCACAGGATCAAAGGCGGGTCGAGGGACACCGACGTGAAGGAGTT
>CAYGKG010000149.1:0-5779 GCA_964350495.1 uncultured Alphaproteobacteria bacterium | reverse complement strand
GCGTCGAGAGGGTCGCTGCCGTCGTCCTGCGGTGCGGCCCGTGCCGCCTGCTGCGGTTGTGGCGCGGCCGCGCCGAAGGGCGGCGCCAGCAAGGCATCGTCACCCGCCGGCACGATGCCTTCAGCGGTCATGATCGCAACGAGTTCGATCGAGCGTTCGTGGCCGGCGTCCGCGGCAAGCTGGATCCATCCCAGGGCCATGGCGTTGTCCTGCGGCACGGCTAGGCCTTTGCGGTACATCTGCCCGATGTTGAACTGGGAAATCGCGTGCCCGGCCGAGGCGGCGCGGTGAAACCATACGGCCGCCTCCCTGGGGTCTTGATCGACGCCCTGGCCGCGCAGCAACATGTTGGCGACATTCGCCTGGGCCCGCACCAGTCCCTGTTCGGCGGCGCGTTGGTACCAGTTGAAGGCGACCTTGAAGTCTTGGGGCACGCCGAGGCCGAGGCGGTAGAGGTGGCCAATATTTCGCTGGGCAAACGGATCGCCGCCCGCTGCGATCGGCAACCAATCGTTGTAGGCGGTTGTGAAATCGCCGGCGTCGTAGGCTTTTACGCCGCTTTCAAAATCGGCCCGCGCCGGTGCGGCGGCGCCGGTCGCGAGGATCAGCCCAACAAGAATCGCGCCGCCGACGCGTAGAAGGCGTCCGCGTCGACTGGGGGCCGGGCAGCGTTCCGCCGTTGGTATGGTCACTGCCCGGTCAACGGTCGTTATCCGGTGACGATCTTCCAGGTGCCGTCTGCCTGGCGGCAGGCGGTGCCATAGGCTTCTTCGACCTTGCCGCCGATCGTAACGGTCTGCTGAAACTCGCGGCATGGCTGTCCGTCGTTCTTGGTGTACGTGCGCGTCGGGGTAATGGTACCCGAATTTCCCGAATCCGGGTTGCGCCACGAGGTTGTACCCCCGACCGGCCCTGTTTCAAGGGTCTGCTGGGTGGTTTGACCCATGGCAGCGCGGTCGGCGCGGTCGAGCGACTTGCCCACTTCGCTGCCGACGAAGGCGCCCAACAAAGTGCCGACGGCCGCGGCGGCGATTTGACCGTCGCCCTTACCGAACTGGGCGCCGGCGATTGCGCCGCCGACGGCGCCGATGATCGTGCCGGCGCCTTGTTTTTGGCCGGTGTCTTGGCACGCCGCGAGGGCCAAACCCAAAGCGGCGGCGAGAGCGAGTTTCGAAAGGGACATTCTATGTTTCTCCATCAACTATGAGTGTAACCGGACGGTCACGCTGCCCCCACTCGACCAAACGGCCCTTGCTGGTCGAGGCAGCACCATTATATAGAAGCGACACCAATCTGGCGAAACTCTCACGTTGGCGCGGCGGCAAATCCGACGGTCGCGGCGACGACATGTTTGTGGGGGCGGGTTTTTGGCCTAACACGAAGGTAGTTCGAGGGTGGCGCAGCCGTGAATATCCCGACCGATCAAGACCCTATTACCACCGTCGCATCGTGGTTGGATGCAGCGGCGGCAAGCGAGTCCTTCAATCCGACGGCCGCTGCGCTGGCCACTGTCGAGGCCAGCGGTGCGCCGCGCGTTCGGATGGTTCTATTGAAGGGTATCGACGCCGAAGGGGTCGTTTTTTACACCAACCTTGAGAGCGCCAAGGGCCGGCAGCTCGCGGCCGACCCGCGAGCGGCGCTGTGTCTGTATTGGAAAAGCTTGCGCCGTCAGGTCCGGGTCGAGGGTGCCGTCGTGGCGGTATCGGAAACCGAAGCCGATGCTTATTTCGCGAGCCGGGACCGGGGCAGCAAGATCGGTGCGTGGGCCTCGCGCCAATCGGCACCGCTTGAGAGCCGCGCCGCGCTGGAAGCGGCGGTCGCCGATACCGCGCGGCGATTCGGCGATGCCGAGGTGCCGCGCCCCGCCTTTTGGTCGGGTTTTCGGTTGGTCCCGGAGACGATCGAGCTGTGGTGGGAATTGCCTTCCAGGCTCCATGAACGCGTCGCGTTCGCCCGACGCCCAGCCGGCGGCTGGGACCACCAACTATTGTATCCCTAGGCGATGAGCGAGGGGGCAGAGATGCGACCGATCGACCCTGCCCACGCCGGGCGGTTGATGCGGCGGGCAACCTACGCGTCGGTGGTCGTTGCCGGAACCTTGATCGTCGCCAAACTGGGCGCGTGGGCGATCACCGATTCGGTGGCGATGCTGAGTGCGCTGATCGATTCGTTCCTCGATGCCGCGGCGTCTTTGATCAATTTGTTTGCCGTGCGCCACGCGCTCCAACCGGCCGACCGCGAACATCGATTCGGGCACGGCAAAGCCGAGGCTTTGGCGGGGCTCGGCCAAGCCGCGTTCATTTCGGGCTCCGCCGTATTCCTGGTTATCGAAGCGGCGCAGCGGCTGGCGCGGCCCGTCGCGATCGAAAACGGCGAGATCGGCATTGCGGTCTCGATTTTCGCCATCGTCGCCACGATCGGGCTCGTGCTCTATCAAAACTACGTCGTGCGCCGCACCAGGTCGCTCGCCATCGCGGCGGATTCGCTGCACTACAAATCCGATCTGGCGCTCAATGCGTCGGTGATCGTGGCCCTGATTCTTTCCGGCACGTTCGGGGTCACCGTGGCCGATCCGCTCTTCGCCATCGGCATTGCGGCTTTTGTGTTCTATAGCGCCTGGCGGATTTTCCGGAAGTCCTACGACGAACTGATGGACCGGGAATTTCCGGAGGAACAGCGCCGCCAAATCAAGCAAATCGCGACGGCGCCGAAGGAGGTCATCGACATGCACGACCTGCGGACGCGGAGTTCCGGACGGGATTCGTTTATCCAACTCCATCTCGAACTGCCCGCCACGATTTCGCTGATCGAGGCCCACCGGATCGCCGATATCGTCGAAGCCGACCTGCAGCGTGCCTTCCCCGAGGCCGAGGTGATGATTCACCAGGATCCCGAAGGGGTCGATGAAGACCATGCGGTGTTTCACTAGCCGCCTAGGTTCGGCGATGGCATCGCGCTATGATGCGACAACAATCAATCGGGGAGTCCCAGGGCCGTGGCAATAAAAATCATTCTTGCGCCGATGAGCGGCGCCGAAAGCACCGAAGCGACGCTGGCCAGCGCGCTCCACGTCGGCCGCCACCTCAACGCCCACGTCGAAGCGTTTCATGTGTCCTTGGACCCGCGCGACAGCGTCGCCTACATGGCCGAGGGAATGACCAGCAACATGATCCAAGACATCATGTCGGCGGTCGAAAAGGAAGGCGAAGAGCGCCGCGAGCGCGCCCACGAACAGTTCGCCAGACTGTCGAAGGAGGCCAACGCGCCGATTACCGAGGGGCGGTCCGGCGCCGGTTTCTCCGCGAGTTTCGCGACAGCGGTGGGCCGCGAGGACGATCTGTTGGCGACCCGGGGCCGGCTCTCCGATCTGATCGTGGCGGCGCGGTCCGGCGGCAAAGGCGACACCCAACGCACGACGGTCGAGATCGCGTTGCTGGAAACCGGCAGGCCGTTGCTGTTGACCCCGCCGACCGGGCCCAACGCGTTTGGCAAGACATTGAGCATCGCGTGGAACGGCAGCATCGAAGCCGTCCGCGCGATCGGCGCTGGCGCAGGCTTGCATTTCCTCGGACAGGCCGACCGCGTCGTCGTCATGGTCGTGCCCGAGGCGTTCCGCACGAATGCGCATGTCGACGACCTGGTGACCTACCTTGGTTGTCACAATATCAAGGCCGAAGTTGCGCATATCGAGGATAGCGGACGGCCCATCGGTCGCGTGTTACTGGAAAAGTCCGCCGAAGTCGGGGCCGACATGATGGTGATGGGCGCCTATACCCACAGCCGGTTGCGGCACATGATGATTGGCGGCCCGACCAGCGTGGTCTTGGAGAATGCCGACATTCCGGTATTGATGGCGCACTAGACGCGCGCAATCGACCTTTTTCCTTCTTGAGGGCGGCGCGAGTCGTCGAGGCCGCGTCCGCTAGGTCGGCAGGCGGTAGGTTCCGGTCAGCGATGGCACACCCGCGCTGACCGCCCGGCCGGTTTCCACCAAATGAATCAGATGCGAAAGAACCGAACGCGCCGCGGCGGGATGCAGGCGCGGGTCCACGTCGGCATACATGGTTTCGACCATTTGTTCGATTGTTCGCGCGCCGTCCTGTAGGCATGTCAGGATTTGCATCTCGCGGGCGTCGCGGTGGGCGATGTAGGCGTGCACGAAGGCCCGAGGGTTTCGGATCGCGGGTCCGTGGGTCGGCCAGTAGATCGCATCGTCGGCCTCCAGGAGACGGCGGAGCGAATGCATGTAGGCCTGCATATCGCCGTCCGGCGGGGCGATCACGGTTGTCGACCAGCCCATGACGTGGTCCCCGGTAAAGAGCGTGCGCTCCTCGCGGAGTCGGTAACACACATGGTTGGAACAATGACCCGGGGTGTGGACCGCTTCGAGCGTCCAGTCCGGTCCCGCGACGCTATCGCCGTCGCGGAGTTTGATGTCCGGCGCGAAATCGTGATCGGCGCCTTCCTCGACCGCGCCACCGGCTTCTGGGCGGCCCGACCCGTGGGGCCCGAAGGCGTGAATCAAGCCGCCGACCCGGTGCTGGAGCAGCCGGGCCGCCGGGGAATGGTCGCGGTGGGTGTGGGTGACCAGGATATGGGTGACGGTCTCGCCCTCCAGGGCGTGTTCCAGCGCGTCGACATGGCTGGCCAGGTCGGGGCCGGGGTCGATGACGGCGACCTCGCCGTTGCCGACCACGTAGGTGCCGGTTCCATAGTAGGTGAACGGCGACGGATTCTTTGCGATGACGCGCCGAACCAGCGGCGACAGGCGGTCCGCCGCGCCGTATTCGAACTCCAGCTCTCGCACGAACGGGATATTCATCCTGGTTCACTCCTTTGCCCGACGTCACTATAGGGCATGCCATACCGACGACAGGAGAGTCGAGATGATCGCGCTGACCTTGGACCTCGCCAATCGGATTGTCGAAGGCGCGCTGCGTCACGGTCGAGAAACCGGGTGCGCGCCGCTGACGGTGGCCGTGCTCGATCCGGGCGGCCACCTCGTTGCGTTCCAACGGGAGGACCGCTCGGGGATTCTGCGGCCCGACATCGCCGTCGGCAAAGCCTGGGGCGCCCTGGGCATGGGCACGTCGTCGGGTGCGTTGGCCGAGCGGCTTGCCGGCAATGCTCCGTTTCTCAACGCGCTGGCCGCCATGTCACAAGGCCGTGTGGTGCCGGCGGCAGGCGGCATCCTAGTTCGCCGCGCCGACGGCGAGGTGGTTGGCGCTGTCGGCATTAGCGGCGACCGGTCGGACCGGGATGAGGCGTGTGCGATCGCGGGCATCCGGGCGGCAGGCTTGGACTGCGCGGAGGCGCCGGCATGACGCGACGGATTTTCGCCCGCGCCGCCGTGTTCGTGTTATGAGCGAGAATTCTCGGATCGTTGGCACAGTCAGCCGCCGCAGCGTGCTGGGCGGGGCGCTTCTTTTGGCGATGGCCGCGCCGCTGCGGGCTGCTGGCTTGGCGCCGACGCCGCGCCAGGCGACGGGGCCGTTCTATCCGGAATCGCTGCCGCTCGATGCCGACAACGATCTCGTGCAGGTGGCTGGCCGCAGCGGTCGCGGCGCGGGCGATATCCTTCACCTCACGGGCCGGGTTCGCGAGGCGACGGGCCACGCGATCGCCGGGGCGCGGGTCGAGATCTGGCAATGCGATGCGCAGGGCCGCTATCACCATGCCGGCGACCGGCGCGGCGGTGACGCCGCCGATCCGGACTTCCAGGGCTTTGGCTATAGCCAAACCGATGCAGAGGGTCTGTACCGGTTTCGCACGATCGTGC
>CAYGKG010000148.1:0-5876 GCA_964350495.1 uncultured Alphaproteobacteria bacterium | reverse complement strand
CCCGCCGCGCCGAGCGTTTCGGCCCCGGCGAAGGGCGGGCGGTAGTTGGTCTGGGTGAGCCAGTTCTTGGGCGGCTTGGTGAAGCGCGGGTCTTCGGCGATCAAGGCATCGAGTTGCGCGGTCTTGAGATTGCCAGCCGACCCCAAGCTGCGGCCCGCGAGCTCGGCGCGTTCGACCGCGCGGTAGCCGCGGAAGGTTGTCTCCTCCAGGTCTTCGGCGAGAATCGCGGCGGTTTGCCAAGCCCCTTGGTTGGGGCTGCATTCAATATCGTCGTCGATCTTGCAGTCCATCTTATCGGCCAGCGCTTGGAGCCGCGCGGCCGCCTTGCTGGCTTGCGACTCGCCGGCGGCCGTGAGCGGGAACGGCAGGTTGGTGCCGGGGACGCCGGCGGGCTGCTTGAGCGCGGCGTGGCGCATGAAGACGGCGATCAAACGGGACATGGGCTACTCGCGCGGTTGGGGCGGAGCGTCTTTCGATCATCTCCGGGCGGCGGATGCAAGGTCTTCGGGCGTTGGAACCTTCCTCCCCCTGCTTGCAGGGGGAGGATAAAGGAGGGGGTTTTCGCGCGAACGATTCGGGTGACACGGATTGCGACCCCCTTCCTGCCCTCCCCCTCACGAGGGGGAGGAATTATTCAGTGCGGGGGGAGACGGAGCGAGCCCGACAGGAAACGGCTAGGCCTTGTCGGCGACCTTGAAGGATTCGCCGCAGCCGCAGGCGCCGACCACGTTGGGGTTGTTGAAGATAAAGCGGCTGGCGAGTTTTTCTTCGACCCAGTCGAGTTCGCTGCCTTGGATGTAGGGCACGGCCTCGGGGTCGACGAAGACTTGCGCACCGTCGCGCTCGACGCGGATGTGGCCTTCGGGTTCTTCAGCGGCAAAGTCCATAGTGTAGCTCATGTCCGAGCAGCCCATCTGGCGCACGCCCACGCGGATGCCCTTGGCATCGTCCCGGGTCGCCAAGAGCCGCCGCACTTGGCTGGCGGCGGTCGAAGTCATCGTCAATACGTCCATTGCTTCGTTCATGTTGGTCTAGTCCATACCCAATTCAAGCCGTGCCACTTCGGACATGCGCGAGGGATCCCACGGCGGATCCCATACCAGTTCCGCCTCGGCGTCGTCGACGCCGTCCACCATCATCATGGCAAGTTCGACCATGCGCGGCATCGTCCCGGCAACCGGGCACCCCGGCGCGGTCAACGTCATCTTGATGTGGGCGTGACGGTTTTCGATTTCGACATCGTAGATCAAGCCAAGTTCGTAGATATCGACCGGAATTTCCGGATCGAAGACGGTCTTGAGCGCGCGGACGATCTCGTCCTGGCTCGGACCCTCGTCGGCCGTTGCCGCGCCGGTAAAGCGCGCCGGGTCGTTGGGATCGCCCAGCGATGTCGCGTTGTCGGTCATTCGGTTTTCGCCGGCTCCGCGGTGCCGGTGATCGCGTTGTTAAAGGTGTGCCACGCTAGGGTGGCGCATTTGATCCGCGACGGATACTGCCGCACGCCGCCAAGAACCACCAACCGGTCGAAGTCGTCGTCGCCGACGAGGTCGTGTTCGGTGGTGACGAGTTCGTGGAACTTGTCGAACAGGGCACGGGCCTCGGCCTCGGTCTTGCCAACCAGAACTTCGGTCATCAGCGAGGCGGACGCCATCGAAATGGCGCAACCGCGGCCCTCGAAATGGACATCTTCGACACGGCCGTCCTTGAGCGTGACATAGATATGCACCTTGTCGCCGCACAACGGGTTATAGCCGTCGGCTTCGGCCGTGAAGGACTCGGGCTTGCCGAAGTTCCGCGGGCTTTTGCCGTGGTCCAGGATGATTTCCTGATAAAGGTCGCGTAGGTCGTTCATGCGAACAGCTTTCTCACGTCATGCAAGCCGTCGATCAAGGCATCGACGTCGGCGCGCGTATTGTACACGGCAAACGAGGCGCGCACCGTACCTGCGATATCGAAATGGTCCATCAGGGGCTGGGCGCAATGGTGGCCGACCCGCACGGCAATGCCGGCCTGGTCGAGAATGGTGCCCGAATCGTGCGGATGGACGCCATCGATCAGGAAGGAGACGATGCTGGCGCGGTCGCGCGCGGTGCCGATCAATTGAATGTCGTTGAGCCCGCGCAGGCGTTCCAGCGCGTAGTCCAAGAGGTCGTTCTCGTGGGCCAGAATGGCGTCGTGGCCGATGCCGGCGACGTAATCGAGCGCCGCGCCCATGCCAACGGTTCCGGCGATGTTGGGCGTGCCCGCTTCGAACTTGTGGGGCAGCGCGGCGAAGGTCGAATTGGCGATGGAGACGGTTTCGATCATGTCGCCGCCGCCTTGATAGGGCGGCATCGCGCCGAGCAGATCCGCCTTGCCGTAGAGCACGCCGATGCCCGACGGGCCATACAGCTTGTGCGCCGAAAAAACATAGAAGTCGCAATCGACATCCTGCACGTCGATGCCGCGGTGGACGATCCCCTGGCAACCGTCGAGCAACAACGGAATGCCGCGGGCATGGGCGGCCGCGACAACGTCCTTAACCGGGACGACGGTACCGATGGCGTTGCTGGCATGGGTGATCGCGACGATCTTGGTGCGCGGCGAAAGCATCTCTTCGAAGCGGTCGAACAGGAAATCGCCCGTCTCGTCGGTCGGTACGGCACGGACGACCGCGCCGGTTCTCTCGGCAATCATCTGCCACGGGACGATATTGGAGTGGTGTTCGAGCGCGGTGATCAAGATCTCGTCGCCCGCCTTGAGGTTGGCGCCGCCCCAACTGCTGGCGACGAGGTTGATCCCCTCGGTCGCGCCGCGCACGAAGACGATTTCCTTGGTATCGCGCGCATTGATGAAGGCGCGGACCTTTTCGCGCGTGCCTTCGAAATTGCGGGTCGCGGTTTCGCTGAGCGCATAGACGCCGCGGTGGATATTGGCGTATTCCGCCTCGTAGCAATGACGCACGGCGTCGATCACGGCCCGCGGTTTTTGCGCGCTGGCGGCGCTGTCGAGGAAGACCAGCGGTTTGCCGTGCACGGTGGTCGACAGAATGGGGAAGTCGGCGCGGATCCGCGCGACATCGAAGGCATCATTGGCTCGGACGGTGCGCGCGGCGTCAGCCATCGGTCCCCTCCAACCAGGCATCGACCAGCGTTTCGAACCGGGCGCGATCGTCCTCGCGGTCGATTTCGTCGAGCGCCGCTTTGACGAACGCCGAAACCAGCAAGCGCCGCGCGGTCGCGGCATCGATGCCGCGGGCTTGCAGATAGAACATTTCGTTTTCGTCGAGGTCGCCCGCCGTCGCGCCATGGGCGCACTTCACATCGTCGGCGTAGATCTCGAGTTCGGGTTTGGCGTCGATCTCGGCCCGGTCGGACAGTAGCAACGCGTTGTTGAGCTGGTGGGCGTCGGTCTTCTGCGCATCGCGGCGCACCGCGACCTTGCCTTGGAAGACGCCGCGCGCGGTATCGTCGAGCACGCCTTTGTAGACCTGGCGGCTGCGGCTGCCGCCGACAGCATGGTCGACCACCGTGGTGATGTCGCTGTGCTGGTCGTCGCGCAGGAGGTACGTGCCGGCGACGTCGAAATCGACGTCGGACCCGTCGATCGTTGCGGTCACCGATTGGCGCGACAGATGAGCGCCGAAAATACCGAGGAAGCCGCGGTAGTGACTACCGGTGTGGAGGGCGATGCGGTCCTGGGCGAGGTGGAAAGCGGCAGGGCTTTCCTGTTGCACCTTGTAGCGGCGCAGGGTCGCCCCCTGCCCCATGACGATATCGCCCACCGGGTTGGACCAATAGACGCCTTCGCCGACATGGGTTTCGATCACCGTGGCGGTGCTGTCGCGCCCCATGACGATCATGCTGCGGGGATGCAACGCGACCGGCCCGTGGCCGCCGTCGGCGGCAAAGACCAGCTCGATAGTGGGATCGATCCGGGCGCCGTCGTCCAAGACCAATACGTAACCGTCCATCATGAAAGCGGCGTTCAAGGCCAGAAGACCGTCGCCATGCAGCGCGGAGACCCGCGCGATATGGGTTTTGACGAGATCGGGTTGGCTTTCCAGCGCGGCGCTCATCGGCATCAAGCGGACGCCGTCGGGCAACCCGTCGAGGCAGGACAACGCCGGCTCGAAGCGGCCGTTGGCGATGCCCAGGCGGATCGCACCCGGGGCGCCGACGGCCTTTACGCGTTCTACCAGCCCGGCACCGATCGGCGCATCGGGCGCGGCGAAATCGGTTTTGGCGAGGTCGCGCAGGTCGGTGTATTTCCACGCTTCGACGCGCCGCGAGGGGAGCGCGCGGTCGCGGAATCGCGATAGCGCGTCGCGACGGGCGGCCTCGAGCCAGTCCGCAGCAGGCAATCTCTCGCCGTGCGACTCGAAGGACGCGAGGAAGGGAAAGTCGGCGGTGATGCGGCGGACGCTCATGCGGCTTCGGTCCCCAGGACGGCGTAGCCCTCTTTTTCGAGATCGAGGGCCAGCGACTTGTCGCCCGAGCGCACGATCTTGCCGCCGGCCAGGACATGCACGAAGTCGGGCACGACATAATCGAGCAGGCGCTGGTAGTGGGTGATCATCAGCATGGCCCGGCTTGGATCGCGCAGGGCGTTGATGCCCTCGGCCACGGTCTTAAGGGCGTCGATGTCGAGGCCGGAATCGGTTTCATCGAGGATGGCCAGAGACGGCTCGAGCATCGCCATCTGCAACATCTCGTAGCGCTTTTTCTCGCCGCCGGAGAAACCGACATTCACCGCGCGGCGCACCATGTCGTCGGTCATCCCGAGCTGTTTTTGTTTCTCGCGGATCAATTTGAGGAACTGCATCGCGTCGAGTTCCTTCTCGCCGCGGTGCTTGCGAATCGCGTTGTAGGCGGTCTTGAGAAACGTCGTGCCGGCCACGCCGGGGATTTCGACCGGATACTGGAAGGCCAAGAAAATGCCTTCGCGGGCGCGGATCTCGGGCGCCATCTCGATCAGGTCTTTCCCCTGGTAGACGACCGACCCTTGCGTGACCTCGTAGCCGTCGCGGCCCGCTAGAACGTAGGAGAGCGTGCTTTTGCCCGAGCCGTTGGGGCCCATTACGGCGTGAACCTCGCCCGCATTGATGGTGAGGTTGATTCCCTTAAGAACCTCTTTGCCGTCAACGGCGGCGTGCAGGTCTTTGATGTCGAGCATAACGGTCATGGGCGCTTTTCCGAATTAACCGACACTGCCTTCGAGGCTGATGCCGACGAGTTTCTGGGCTTCAACGGCGAATTCCATCGGGAGCTCTTGCAGCACCTGACGGCAGAAGCCGTTGACGATGAGCGTTGTGGCGTCCTCTGCCGACAGGCCGCGCTGGCGGCAATACAACAGTTGTTCGTCGCTGATCTTGGAGGTCGTGGCTTCGTGCTCGACCTGGGCGGTCTTATTGCGCACCTCGATGTAGGGCACCGTGTGGGCACCGCATTTGTCGCCGATCAACAGCGAATCGCACTGGGTGAAATTGCGGGCCCCCGTGGCGCCGGGCATAACCTTGACCAAACCGCGATAGGTGCTCTCGGCCTTGCCCGCCGAGATGCCCTTCGAGATGATCCGGCTTTTGGTGTTCTTTCCCATGTGAATCATCTTGGTGCCGGTGTCGGCCTGCTGGTAGTTGTTGGTAATCGCGATCGAATAAAACTCGCCGACCGAGTTGTCGCCCTGGAGAATGCAGCTTGGGTACTTCCAGGTGATCGCCGAACCGGTTTCGACCTGGGTCCAGGAAATCTTCGCGTTGCGGCCGCGGCAGGCGCCGCGCTTGGTCACGAAGTTATAGATGCCGCCCTTGCCGTTCTCGTCGCCCGGATACCAGTTCTGGACAGTTGAATATTTGATCTCGGCATCTTCCAGCGCGACCAGCTCAACGCCAGCCGCAA